>JAKBMG010000167.1 GCA_021831685.1 Bacteroidota bacterium
AAATATTTAGAAGAGTAGATTTACCGCATCCGGATGGTCCCATAATAGCAACAAACTCTTTCTCGTTTATTTCGATATTTACGCTGTTAAGAGCGGTAGTCTCTACCTCTTCTGTAGTGTATATTTTTCTCATGTTGGATGTTTTGATCATTTTATTTTTCCTTTCCATGTTTATTAAAATTTTCCTTCTTAGCGTCTCTGCGCCTTTGCGGTAGGTAGGAGGATTTCACCGCAAAGGCGCTAAGACGCAAAGATTTCGATTACTTGAATATTAATTTATCTACATCTCCGAAATTATCATATGATGATGTGACAACTTTATCGCCAGACTTTAATCCTTTTAGAACTTCGAAATAATCAGGGTTTTGTCTGCCGAGGCTTATAGTTCTTTTTACGGCTTCTGTCCCGGAGTTATTAAGAACAAAAATCCATTGTCCTCCGGTTTTTTGGTAAAAGCCTCCACGCGGAAGCAGCAATGCTTTTGTTCTTTCACTTAGCTGCAATCTAATTTGTAAAGTTTGACCTCTTCTAATTTCACCCGGAACTGTTCCTTCAAAATTCATATCAACTTGAAACTTTCCATTTTTAACTTCGGGAAAAACTTTTATGACAACAAGCTTGTAATCTTTTCCATCAATCTCAGCAGTTGCTTGAAGTCCTTTGACTACTCTTGCAATATAAAACTCATCGATGTCCGCTCTAACTTTGAAACCATCCAAAGCATCAATCTGACCTAATTGGGAACCCGGAGATTTAGATTGACCAATTTCAGCATTCAAAGAGGTAAGCTGTCCGCTTATTGGAGCTTTGACAGTTAGGTTATCTAAGTTTTCTCTAATTAATCCAAGATTCAGTTGTAAGCGTTTTATAGACTCACCTATTTGTTCGAGCTGAGACTGTTTCAACACAGAATCTTTTTGAAAGTTCTCTTCAGCAAGTTTTTTTTGTTCTTTGTCGTGATTATAATTATCTCTTGCCTGCTCATAATCCTGAAGTGAGATTAGTTTCTTTTCCCACATTACTTTTGCCCTATTGAATAATTGTTTATTGTTTAAGTAACTATAATTGACATCGACAAGTCTAGTCTGCAGGTTAATGCTGTTTTGCTCAATAGACAATCTTGTATTTCTTGCGTCGTTAATTTGTTGAAAGGCAAAAGATTCTTGCTGTAAAGCGCTTAATTGGAAATCAGTATTTGATAATCTTAATATTTTATCTCCTTTTTTCAGCATCGCGCCTTCTTCAACAAATTTCTGTTGAACGTTTCCACCTAGAATTGCGTCAAGATAATAAGTTGTTTGCGGAAGTACGGTACCGGAAACGGGAATAAATTCCTGAAAATCTCCTTCGGCAACAGTGGAGATTGTGATCTTATCTGCTTCAACATTTAGCTTTGAGCCGGTATCTGCAATAATTAATATAATAAGTATTGAAAATATTGCTCCACTTATAGTGGAAAGCCAAAACTTCTTCCTTTTATATAAAGGTTTCTTTTCTATTTTCTTATCCAAGTGATAACCTACTAATTTTTCTTAATTGGTATTAGCAATTAGCGTGCCTCTAAGTATATATATATTCTCAAAGTGAGTTTTTGAAAATGTTTGGGATAAGACTATAAATTCAAAATATTTCGGCACATTGTTGCTTTTTATTCTATAAACCTTGAAGTTAGTATCGTACGATATCGGACACTACTGTCCATATACGTACTATGGGATGATTCCTTTAAAGGGACTAAGCATTTTTTTAAGGAATAAAATTTAAGAAGCATGTATATAGAATCAAGCAAAATATATATAATCTACTATTAAATATTCTATTACATTTGTGTCCCTTTTACTATTAGATTTCAATTATGCAATCTTCGACCTGCGAGTCTATTTAACGGTTCTTAATTTAATTATATAGAAGTTTTGAATCATTATGAATAACAAGTCTGGAAATATATTAATTATAGATGATGATGAAGATATCCTCTTCTCTGCACGACTTCTTTTGAAACAGCATTATTCAA
Source organism: Bacteroidota bacterium (assembly GCA_021831685.1). Lineage (GTDB taxonomy): Bacteria > Bacteroidota > Ignavibacteria > Ignavibacteriales > Ignavibacteriaceae > FEN-1297. The sequence goes on from JAKBMG010000167.1 coordinate 2,015, forward strand.
TTGTTCGGATAGAAAAGAATCCTGAACAAATACCTGTTATATTAAAAGATAATCACTACGACGTAATCCTGTTGGATATGAATTTTTCCGGCAATATCACTACTGGAGTTGAAGGTTTCTACTGGCTGAAAAAAATACTTGAGTTGGATCCGAAAGCAGTGGTAATTCATATAACTGCTTTCGGGAACATCGATATTGCGGTGAAGGCTATAAAAGATGGTGCTACTGATTTTGTACTTAAACCATGGCAGAATGAACAATTACTAGCTACTGTATCATCTGCAATGAAATTAAGTGAGTCTAAGCAAGAGATAGATCATCTATTGTCTAGGCAGAAACAATTAAGCAGTGACATGGAAAAGGAGTTTCATGATATAGTTGGCGTATCAGAGGAAATGCAAAAGGTGTTTATTACAATACAGAAAGTTGCTAAGACAGATGCTAACATATTGATACTGGGAGAAAATGGAACTGGTAAGGAGCTTATTGCGAGAGCAATACATCATCAGTCGGATAGGAATAAGGAAATATTTTTAAGTGTGGATATGGGCGCCATAAGTGAGTCCCTTTTTGAGAGTGAATTCTTTGGCTATGTGAAAGGCGCATTTACAGATGCAAAAGAAGACAGGGCCGGACGCTTTGAGGTTGCTTCAGGAGGTACACTATTTCTTGATGAAATAGGGAATTTAACCTTTAATCTTCAGATGAAATTATTGACAGCGCTTCAAAATAGACAGATTACAAGACTTGGTTCGACTATTTCAAAAAAGATTGATATTCGTTTAATATGCGCTACTAATTTGCCGTATGAAGAATTAATATCTGAAAAGCGCTTTAGACGAGATTTGCTTTATAGGGTGAATACCATTGAGATTCACCTTCCGCCATTGAGAAAGAGAAATGAGGATATTCCCCTTCTTGTTGATCATTTCATAAATATTTATTGTAAGAAATATAATAAATCTATGAAGAAGATTAGCGCCCAAGCTCTAAGCAAGCTAACACAATATCACTGGCCGGGTAACATAAGGGAACTGCAGCATATGATTGAACGAGTTGTAATCATGAGTGATTCCGAAATGCTACATCCCGAAGACTTTTATTTTTCTTCCAAAGATGTTAAAGATGAAGAGGCTGTTTTCGATAATTACCATCTTGAAGAGGCGGAGAAGATGCTAATCATTAAAGCAATAAGTTTGCATGGCGGTAATTTGACTAAAGCTGCAAAGGAATTAGGTTTAACAAGAGCATCGCTATACCGAAGGTTGGAGAAATATGGTTTATAAAAGATTCAGCCTTATAATTTTATTTAGGACAGCTTTACTTTGCATTTCGGTTTTTCTTATTTTCTTTCTTCTTACTGAAACAAAGCTGGTAGCCACAACATTTATTGTTTTAGTTCTTATCGTAGCACAAATATTTTGGCTTGTACAATTCGTTCAAAAGACAAATCGGGAAATAGCAAGATTTTTTAGTTCAATTAAATACTCTGATTTCTCTCAGAACTTTAGAAGCAGCATGAAGGGTTCATCTTTTGAGGAATTAAGTAGTGCATTTTCAGATGTAATTGATGAGTTTAGAAAAGCAAGAATGGAAAAGGAGGAACACTACCGCTATTTGCAGACAATAGTTCAACATGTTGGTATTGGGCTAATGGCATATAGGTTAGACGGAGACGTTGAACTAATAAATACAGCTGCTAAAAAATTGCTTAAGATCCATAGCTTAAAGAACATTTCAGAGCTTTCTAATGTAAGTAAAACCGTGGCGGATTCTCTGAGGAACTTGAAATTGGGAGATAAAGTTTTGGTTAAGATTGCGGATAATAATGAGCTATCTCAGCTTTCAATTTATGCTACAGAATTTAAACTGCGGGAGAACCACTATACGCTTATTTCAATAAGCAATATTCAGAGTGAGTTAGAGGAGCGTGAAATGGAGACTTGGCAGAATTTAATCCGTGTACTGACACACGAGATAATGAATTCAGTAACACCAATAATTTCATTGTCTGCTACTGCTTGCACCTTGCTGGGAGAGATTGATAATAATTTTAAGGATAATAAAATTATCAATGAAGAAGGTATGGAGGATGTAAAAGGAGCTTTAAATACAATTAAAAGAAGAGGTCAAGGCTTACTTCATTTTGTAGATGATTACCGTAGTTTGACTAGGATACCTATTCCGAATTTCCAGGTAGTTAGAATTTCCGAATTGTTCGAAAGAATTGAGAAGTTACTTACTGAGCAATTTCACGAGAAGGATATAAAGTTTTACTTTTCGATAGTTCCTTTGGATTTGGAGATTACTGCTGATCCTGATTTGATTGAACAGGTGATAATAAACCTAATATTAAACTCAATGAGTGCGTTAGCGGTTACTAGAGAGCCTGCTATTAAGTTGATTAGTAGGATTGATAACAGGGGCGAATTAGTAATTCAAGTGATTGATAACGGTCCTGGAATTCCTGAAGATTTATACGAGAAGATTTTTATTCCTTTCTTTACAACGAGGAAAGAAGGCTCCGGAGTAGGGTTAAGTTTATCTCGGCAGATAATGAGAGTGCATAAAGGTGGAATAACTGTGTATTCAGTGCCCAATAAGGAAACAGTATTTACGCTAAGCTTTTAAGATTATGTTCAGTAAGAGCAAAGCCTCCAAGTTTTATTATTAAAGTTGTCTGTAAAGTATTTATACTTTGCTAGAGCTTAAATCTTGGAGGCTTTTTATTATAGATGACTAATTATTATTGGTAACGTTTGACTATTACAGCAGACGCTTCCCCACCTCCAATGCAGAGTGAAGCAAGTCCATATTCAGAGTAGCGTCTATTCATTTCATATATAAGTGTGGTTAATATCCTTGCACCGCTTGCTCCAATCGGGTGCCCTAAAGCTACTGCTCCGCCGTTAACGTTTACTTTCTCAGTAGATAAATCTAAGAGCTTGTTCACTGCAAGGGATACTACTGCAAAGGCTTCATTGATTTCAAATAAGTCTATTTGTTTAATATCTAAATTGGCTTTCTTTAATACTTTGTTTATTGCATCTGCAGGTGCGGTCGTAAATTCTATTGGAGCCTTAGCTGCAGAGCTTTGAGCTACAATTTCGACAAGAGGAGTAAGTCCCAGTTTAAGGGCTTTTTCTTCTGACATAATAAGCACAGCAGCAGCTCCGTCGTTAATGCTTGAAGCATTAGCTGCCGTAACAACTCCATTCTTATCAAATACGGGTTTAAGGGAAGGAATTTTATCAAAATTAACTTTCTCCGGTTCTTCATCTTTTATGAATACAATTTCACCAGTTTTTGTTTTGACTTTCACTTCAGTTATCTCGTCTTTAAACTTCCCTTCCTTTTGTGCTGTAAGGGCGCGCTTGTAAGAATGAATTGAGAATTCATCTAATTGTTCTCGTGTGAAATGGAAATCCTTTGCGCATGACTCTGCACAAAGTCCCATGTGAATATTATTGTAAGCATCTACCAGGCCGTCAACCAAAATTGTATCTAAGATAGTTCCATTGCCTAAACGATAGCCGTTTCTTGCATTGGGTAGAACAAATGGAGAGTTAGTCATACTTTCCTGGCCACCAGCTATTATAATATTTGCGTCTCCGCAGGCAATAGCTTGCTGGGCAAGCATGACTGCTTTTAATCCGCTGCCGCACATTTTATTGATTGTAAGACACTCAGTCTTGTCGGGTAATCCGGCGAACAGAGCTGCCTGACGTGCGGGGGCTTGTCCTAATCCGGCGGTTAAAACGTTACCCATTATTACTTCATCAATAAGGTTTTTATCGATTTTTGATTCTTCAAGAAGTGATTTGATAACTATGCTGCCTAACTGAGGAGCTGTAAAACTGCTTAGTCCGCCGTTAAATGCACCGATAGCAGTTCTTTTGGCATGTGTAATAACTACTTTTTTCATTTTTTCGCCCTGACTATTAATAATTTATGTTTTCTACTATTTGTAATTTATCAAAATGTATTGAAATATAATGTTTAATTTTAAAAATCAATGCCTTTGATATTTCCTTATTTCATTTTTTTGCATATACGATTCATATTATTATCTATTACATAACCAAAGCCATTATAGCTTTTTGAACATGGAGACGATTTTCTGCTTCGTCAAAAATGACAGAGTTTTTGGAGTCTGCAATTTCATCTACAACTTCTAACCCGCGATGGGCAGGAAGACAGTGCATAAATAAATAATCTTTTTTAGCATGTTTAACAAGGTCACTGTTAACCTGGTACTTTTTGAATATTTCATTTCGTTTAACGGCTTCGCTTTCTTGCCCCATACTTGCCCAAACATCGGTGTAAATAACATCGGCACCTGTAACAGCTTCTACGGGATCAATTACAATTTCTACTTTACTTCCCGATACTTTTGCATTTGAAATAGATTCTTGCACAATTTCCTTGTTAGGTTGGAAGTCTTTTGGGGATGCAATTGAGATATCCATACCGACTTTAGAACATCCATGCAAAAGACTATGAGCAACATTATTCCCATCGCCCACATAAGCAAGCTTTAATCCTTTTATGGTCTTCTTTTTTTCAAGGATTGTGAAGAGGTCAGCTAATATCTGGCAAGGGTGCATTATATCCGTTAGTCCATTTATTACCGGTATTGAGGAATTTTTTGCAAGGTCAATTACATCTTGATGGTCAAATGTACGGATCATTATTCCGTTTAGAAATCTTGAAAGGACTTTAGCCGTATCCGGTATGCTTTCGCTTTTCTTAAGTTGAAGGTCGTTTTGATTAAAATACATCCCTATACCGCCAAGTTGGTAAATACCGACTTCAAAAGAAATTCTTGTGCGTGTTGAAGGTTTAGAAAAGATCATTCCCAATGTTTTTCCTTCAAGGATGCGATGAGGCGCTCCGTTTTTAAGTTTAGATTTAAGAGAGGCGCTTAGTTCAAATATTTGCCAAAATTCTTCAGCAGATAAATCATTTAAAGAAATTAAGCTTTTCCCTTTCATATTCGACATGTTTTGTTCCTTTGCAATTTTAATGAGTAATAATTGCCCCACGATAAAACATGGGGCTACAAAAAGGATACAGAAAATTAAATAAAACCTTTTTCTTTCAAAATAGATTTCACAGTAATATTTCCTTTTTCCAGAAGTTCATATTGAACGCGAACATGAGGTTTGTTTATTTTCAATATTCTTCCAAGGTCAATCGGAGTACCGATTATTACAGTATCGCAATCAGTTTTATTAATAGTTTCTTCCAGATCTAAAATTTGTTGATCGCTATAACCCATAGCAGGTAAAAGCTTTCCGATTTTAGGATATTTTTTAAAAGTATCAGAAATTGAATTGACAGTAAATGGTCTCGGGTCAATAATTTCTTCTGCATCGTTTCTCCACGCAGCAATCATACCTGCGCCATATTCCATTTCACCGTGAGTTAAAGTAGGGCCATCTTCAACAACAAGAACCCTCTTTCCTTTGATCAAGTTCTCTTTATCAAGGGTAAGAGGAGAATTAGCTTCAATAATTTGAGCTTTAGGATTTACTACACGAATGTTATCATAAAGCTTCGTAACATTTTTTTTATCCGCTGAATCCATTTTGTTGATAACAACTACATCTGCAAGTCTCAAAGAAGTATTGCCGGGATAGTAATACATTTCATGCCCTGCCCGGTGAGGGTCAACAACCGTAAATGTTAAATCTGATTTATAAAAAGGGATATCATTATTACCGCCGTCCCAAATAATTACGTCAGCTTCCTTTTCGGCTTCAGCAAGAATAGCAGCATAATCGACACCAGCATAAATAACGCTGCCCATAACAATATGTGGTTCGTATTCTTCCATCTCTTCAATGGTGCATTTGTATTTAATTAAATCTTCTAATGAGCCATACCGTTGAACTTTTTGTTTTACAAGATCTCCGTAAGGCATGGGGTGACGTATTGAAACAACCTTTTTCCCTGCTTCGCGGAGTACTTGGACAACTTTGCGGGAAGTCTGAGATTTTCCGCATCCGGTTCTAACTGCAATAATTGAAATAACAGGTTTGCTACTTTTAATCATTGTATCATTCGCACCCAAAAGTTTGAATGAAACACCGGCTGCATTAACAATTGATGCTTTTGTCATAACATAATTAAAAGTAACATCGGAATATGAAAATACCACCTCATCAACTTTAAGCTCTTTAATTAAGCCGGTAAGGTTTATTTCATCGTAAATTTTAATTCCGTTTGGGTACAATTTACCGGCGAGTTCGGGCGGGTAAATTCTACCATCGATATTTGGAATTTGGGTGGCAGTAAAAGCGACAACGTTATAGTCGTTATTGTCGCGGAAGTAGACATTAAAATTGTGGAAGTCGCGTCCGGCGGCGCCCATGATCAAGACATTTTTTGTAGACATAAGATCCCCGATCTATTGTTTAGAAATATTGATTTAGGGAAAGATACCCAATTGTGTCAGGCACCATTAGAACAAAAATAAGAATAATCGGCATTAAAATCTTGATAAAGCTTATTATCAAACGTGAATTTTATTCTACCGTAACGCTCTTAGCTAAGTTTCTTGGTTGATCAACGTTTAAACCTTTTTTAACTGCGATGTGATAAGCAAGGAGTTGCAAAGGTATTACGGTTAAAAGCGGCATAAGAATTCTAATAGTATCGGGAATTTTAATAGTATAGTCGACAAGCTTATCGATCTCATTATCGTTCTTACTAGCAATAGCAATAATACGACCGCGGCGGGCTTTTATTTCCTGAATGTTACTTATAATTTTGTCATAAGTAGAATCTTTAGGAGCAATGAACACCACCGGCATATTTTCATCAATCAAGGCGATGGGACCGTGCTTCATCTCCGCAGCCGGATAGCCTTCTGCATGTATATAAGAAATTTCTTTAAGCTTCAAAGCGCCTTCAAGGGCAACCGGGAAGTTATAGCCGCGTCCGAGGTATAAAAAGTTTTTTGAGTCTTTAAATATTTCTGCAATTTTTTCAATTTCATCATTAAGCTTTAATATTTCCGAAATCTTCTCTGGTATGTGTGATAATTCGAGGGCAATAGATTTACCATCAACCAAACTCATGGTTTTTTTACGGGCAATTAGCAAAGTAATTAAAGCAAGTACAACAAGCTGAGAAGAGAACGCTTTAGTAGAAGCAACACCTATTTCAGGACCGGCATGTGTATAAACGCCGGCGTTACTTTCGCGAGCGATAGAACTTCCAACCACATTACAAATTCCGAGCACAAGTGCGCCTCTTAGTTTAGCTTCTTTAAGAGCGGCGAGAGTGTCGGCGGTTTCACCGCTTTGAGAGATAAAAAATATTGCATCGTCTTTCTCAATAATCGGATTTCGGTAGCGAAATTCTGAGGCATACTCTACCTCAGTAGGAATGCGTGTGAATTGTTCAAGCATATATTTACCGACAAGCCCTGCATGCCATGAAGTGCCACATGCCGAAATAGTAATTCTTTTTGAAGCTGCAAGTCTGTCTGCAACGTTTTCAAGACCTCCGAGTTTTGCAGTTCCTTCGTCAAAAAGAATTCTACCACGCATTGAATTACGAACAGACTCAGGTTGCTCCATAATTTCTTTAAGCATAAAATGAGGGAAACCGCCTTTGTCAATTTCATCTAAAGTCATGGAAATTTCGTGAATTTCCTTTTTGACTTCCTTATCAAGATTAGTTTTAGCGTTAAAGTGGTTTTTGAAAACTTGGATAATCTCGCCGTCCTCAAGATAAACAATTTGTTTAGTGTGAGAAATAATTGCAGAAACATCAGAAGCGACAAAATTTTCATTTTCACCAATACCCAGAACAAGGGGAGAACCTTTACGAGCTGCAATAATTTTATCAGGTTCCTTTTCATAGATAACCGCGATGCCGTAAGTACCATCAACTTCGCTTAAAGCTAATTGAACAGATTTGAATAGAGAATGTCCTTTAACTAAAAAGCTGTCAATTAAATGGGGAAGAACTTCGGAATCAGTTTGAGTAATAAACTCGTAGCCAAGCTTTTGAAGTCCCGTTCTTAAGGTTTGGTAATTTTCAATTATCCCATTATGAATCACATATAAGTTTTTTGAAGTATTGAAATGAGGATGAGCATTTATTTCATTCGGCACACCGTGTGTTGCCCAACGGGTATGCCCGATGCCAAGATTTGCTGATAGATCAAGACTATCTATTTTATCTTCGAGAAGAGAAACTTTTCCTTTGTTTTTAATTACTTCGGAGTGATGATCGAAAATGAGTGCAATACCAGCGGAATCGTATCCTCGGTACTCTAATCTTTTTAATCCGTTAATGATAATCGGCACACAATTTTTTTCACCTATATATCCTACAATCCCACACATTATGGCTCCTGTTATTTATAGAAAATTTAAATAATCATAGTGTAATTATATTTTATATTTAGACTAATTGAAAGCTACATTAAGCGTTATTTTACTTTGGCAAATTTTTGGATAACGGACTTCGCACTGCCGTTATTTTTAATTATAATTTTGTAAAAATAAACTCCATTTGCAAGTAGGCTTCCGTCTTCGTCACGTCCGTCCCAATAAATTTTATTAAAACCAATTTGAAGGTCTGACTGAGGGACTATAATATTTTTAATTAGCCTTCCGGCAACGGTAAATATTTTGATGGTAAATTTTTCCGGAATATTTGCGCCGGTTAGCTGAAAAGTAAAATTCGTATTATCGTTAAACGGATTGGGATAATTAAAAACATTTTGAATATCAGCTTGATTAGAGGTGTAAAACTCAAGTGTATGAGCAAGCGAATCGGAATAATTACCGGAAGGACCTCTTACAATAAAACTAATAGTATGCTTTCCATCAGCTAAAACGGGAGTCCATCTTATTTCAGTGTGAGCGTTTGGGTATGGGATTTCTGTAAACATTATGTCAGTTCCCGAAAAGTTAAAAGGATTACCGTCAAATGAAATAATAAACTTTGAAGTGTCTACTGGTAATGTATCGGTATCTTTCAACGAAATAATTACAATAGGTTTTGAAGAGACAATATCGCCATTCACAATTTCATTGCCGTCAAAAGTTATTGAAAAGGATGGTTTTACTGAATCCACTATGATAAAAAGATTTTTACTTGTAGAGTTGTTAAAAGTATAGAACTCACCCGAAGATAAAACAGCTGTTGCATTAATAATATTTGAAGATAATAAATTTGCTGTTTGAATTGTGGCGCTTATATCAACTGCACTATCAGCAGGGACAAAAATTGCTTTTGAATAGAAAGGCGAATTGTTCGAATTTAAGAATAAATTTAACTGAACAGAATCGGCGTTTGAAAGTCCGTAATTGTGCAGTCTTAATTTTATATTAACCGGAACTCCTTGAAGAACTGAATCCTGACTTAGTGTCATTTCATCTTTTAGTAAAGAAATATCCGGCAGAGATGTATAATCAACGGAGACGGATTTTAAGTTTACCGGGGAAGTTGAAGTAAATGAAGAATCCCATAAATTGATTCTGAGCTTAATATAATTATACTTTTGAGATTCTAGATTTCCGATGTTTAGTGGCGGCATGAAATTAGTTTTTAACGTATCCCATTGATTAGTTCCTGTATTCTTACCAAGCAAAGAGACTTTAAAGGCGGATAGATTATCTCTATTAACAATATTTAAATTTAGGTTATTCCATTCAGCAGCAGGACCAATTTCGCTCGTTGTTACGCTTCCGGTTGCATCTATATATTTTCCTTTGAATTTAGAAATTTTCGGAGTGACACTTTTATTATTATATACCGAAGTATAAACAAGATTATTTTCTGAGTCATAACACCAGGCGTAATAGTTTTGGAAAGGGTTATATGAAATCCATTCTTCTTCAAAAACTCCATCAGAGATTCTTATCCTGCGAATAAATCCGTTTTCATAATTTTCATACGGGTAGATAAATCCGTCAGCAACAAAGAATGATGAGAAACCGGAATAACTTGTTCCGCTAAGCTGCATATCGGGTTTAGTCAAAGACCAGTTATTTTTTGGGTTAAATGTTCTTAATACATAGTGATTATTTCCGGAAGTATCCTTAACTGTAAGATTGTAAACATAATTACTATCGGCTGATAGATAAAAAGCACCGTTTTGAATTTTCGCATTATCGCAATTTAATAATCCATCCTTGAGAAAAACTCTGGCGGTATCGCCTGTATAGATATCAACTTTCAACAGGCTATAAGGTTCACCATCGGTGACATAAATAAAGCCGTCACTCAAATAAAACATTGAATTTTTAATCGGTGCGTAAAAATTTGGTAAAGTTCCATAAAATCGTCCTTTTACCGTTCCGTTCAACCCTGTTCCGAACCTGTATATTTTTGAATATCCATGCAGGTTATATTTAAGCGCATAATACCAAATATTTCCAATATATATATAAGAGCCGTCGGTAGTAATTGAAGTCATTCCGGTGGAATCTAAAACTGAAGATGTAATTATTATATCTTCCAATAAATTTTCAATAAAAGGTTTAGGCGGAAGATAAACTGTATTTAGTGTTAAACCGGAATCAGAAATATTCATATTATAATGATTGAACAAAACAAGCTGTTTCCCTTGAACGAAATAGCTATTTTGTATCGAATTCAAAATTGAAAATGTTCTAGGTATACTCCAACCGCTTGAATCTTTACCATTATAGATTCTTGATCGCCAGAAATAAATTCCTTTTGGAAGCGGCGGTGACTTCCATAAGACTAAGCCTAAAGAAGGCGATATTGATGACGAGCTAACCGGATTGTTAAAATTAATATTCGTATCAATTTGAATAAAATAATTCATAGGTTGAGATAAAAAATAACCGATATCTGCAATTCTAAATTCAACTGAAGAAGTTTGTGAAGTGAATCCATCAATCGGAGAAATTATGTTTGGATTTTGAAGATTATAAACTATTATAGAATTTTTTGCAATATTATCGGAATGATCTAATTCAGGAATAATATTTTCTTCATTTACTTTAACAGTAAAGGAATAATTTCCGGCAATCCGTGGAGTCCAGGTAAAATAGGTTGAATCTTCAAGACCAAAGCTTCCTAATTTTTTTTCACCTAATTGGAAAGTAGTATCGAGAGACTCAACAAATAATTGAATAGTAACAGAATCAGAAGGAAATAAAACACCAAGATTTTGTATGTTAATTTTTATTTGCATAGTGTCGTTGACTATTTCATTCTCTTTTTCGAAAGAAATTCCGGCTGAAGAAACGCTAAAATCGGGTTTATCAGGTAAAGCTAATTTCAGAACCGGATCACCGAGATAAGTAAGAAGTGCAATTTGGCTGCTATTATATCCGACAGCAGGCATAATATTTTTTGCAAATTGAAATACTTTTCCAGTGAGATAATTTTTTTTATTAAAGATTTCATCAAAGATTAAATTATCAACGAAAGTACCGACACTCCAGTAAGTAAGTCCAACATTTCCAAAAAATCCTATACTTCCCTTTCCGGGAACTTTATTAAACTGCTCACCAAAAACATCCTGATCGTCAAAATAAGCGGTATAACATGTAACGCTTAAAATAACAGGGAGCCGCCCGCCGTTATTCAATAAATAAATATCATCGTTAAGAAATGTAAGATCCCATTGATATCCTCCACCATGCCCGTAATAATTTACTAAAGCCGCTCCTTCATTTATTTTATTTCTAATTTCGGGGCCTGCCCCTTGAAACTGAAGATACTCAGGTCTGTTAGGGTATCGTATAACCTTAGTAGAATTGAATCCATTTGGGATTACATAAGATTGTTCGAGTTCCACGCTTGCATCATTTAATTCAAGGTTATCTTCATCAGCCTGGTTTAACCCGGATGAAAGTAAAAGAATATTTTGCTTCCAGGATTTAGTATTATCTAGAGGATAGTTTATTAACTTATCGACAAGAACATTTCCTTCGGCAACTGTTTCGCAAGATAACCTTCCGATTGCTAAGTCAGGATGAATATTGTCAAAGACAGCCACAATCATATTATCGCTAACTGATTCTCCAAGGGTGTGACTATAATAAGGAATAGATGGAACAAAGCTTTTGCGGCTTGTTGAAAGAAACTGGCGATAATCATGGCTCATATCACCAAGGAGTACAACATAAGCCGCCGATGGTTTTTGCCAATTAGAAAAAGCATAAGAAACAAAATTCTTAATAGCATAAGGGTCAAGAAGTCCGTTTGAAAACTCGTTATAAATCTGATTAGTATAAACTATTTTAATCCTCGGATTAGTGATTGAAGAATCCGGAAAATTATTGCTTCTAAAGTTTGCAAGTCTTTCTGCTACAGATTTAAAATCCGGATGAGCTATAATGATATAGTCGGCTCCGTTCGAAGAATTTCTTAAATCTGATTGGACTGACTTAGTAATAGAATCCGGTGAAAGGAAATAATCATACCCAACGCAGAAATAATCAACCGGAAAAGAGACAGAATCGACAAAGAAAGCAGAATTATATTGATCGTGGGTAATGAGCGCATTTTTGATAATTACATTTTTTTGGGGAACAAATATTTTAATTGAATCTCTGATGAAGAGCCAGGTCCAATATCTAATTTTCCCAGTAATATTAGGAGGACTGCTGAACTCGATATGATTTGTATCTGCACGATTATCACGCCAATAAAATACATCAAACCAGTTAACAGCAATTTCATCTGTTGAAGTAAGAGAGCAAGCATCGCCGTTAACATGAATTTGCATAATATTTCCTGTAGGATAGATTTGGACATTTTCTTTTGAAAGTGAAATCGTTTTTTCAAAAGTTGCAGTATTTTGTCCAGACCAGGCAATTGAGCCAACCGGTTGATTGGTAATGTTTATGTATGCATTATGATCCGTAGAACAGCCGCTATTTGTAGTCAAACCTTGTAGTTGAACTTTGACTTTTATTTGTGTTGAATCGGGTTCAAGATTTTTTAGCCCGTCAAAATGAAATTCAAAGGCGTGCTGGATAGAACCATGCTGTCCGGAAACTTTATCCCACAACCAAAAATCCCTTTCATCATCTCCTGCATAACCGAGATTTTCATAGAGAGAATCATTTTCAAAATGAAGTTTAGTATAATTTGTTTGGAAAGTGTAATCCCATTGCTTATTTGAGCAGTCTTTTCCAAGATACCTCAAACCGGCCGAATCTGCTTCGGTAGAAAAGAAATAGACATTATCAATGTTATAAATATTTGACTCAGCATACGGAGTGGATTTTGGCGGAGAACCTACAAATTCTATAAAATCTCCCGCGTTAAAAATTCCATCATTATTATTATCTGAGACATAAATTGGAACTTGCTCACCTTCGTTTAATAATTCTAATTTAGAAATGAGAACATTATTTAGTAAAGCTCCGGCAACAACTAGCTGCTCATAAGTAAAACGATAGACACCTTTTTTTTTAAGATAGATTTGGTAATAAGACTTTGAAGGTTCGTACCAATATTTCTGTGAAATATCTGCGTTTGTATTTACGGTAGTGAATTTCTCTCCGATCCACTTTACGGCTTCATTTTTATTTATTATGAAGCTATTCACAAATTCAAGAGTTTTTAGATCATTTATTTTACCCACGGATTTAATCGAAGTGTGAGACGCACCAAAAGAAACCTCGACTAATATTTTTTTATTGTACACTAATTCTCGTGAAACCGGGTTAAATTGGAACGGTGAAGCATTAAGAATGATAATATGAGCATAGCGGTAAAAATAATTATCAATTATCTCTGCAGGTAATGAGGGGAATAAATTATTTTTGCTATAGATATTTTCATTCAAATCAGTGAGTGTAATTGGTTTTTTAGACGGATCTTCAATAGGCATCGGAAGAATAAATTGATTTTGGATTACTAATTTATCTAGCGAAAGGATTTTAATCTTCGGCAGTGAACCTACCGGTGCACCGATGTGTATATAAAATGCCGGCAGCCAAGGTTCTCCGGAGATTCGTAGAGGATAGGTTTTGCCGGTTATATATTGAAATTTTTTACCGCTAATTAAAGTGTCAGTAATTTTATATGAATCGGAAAAGTTAAATTCTATTTTTATATGGTCAGAAGTGGACTCAACTACACGGTAAGATTGAGCATTCACGGAAGGGAAAGACAATAGTAAAATAAAACAAATAACCGGATTATAAAGAGCATTCATAAGATCAAATTATTTTTTAGATAATTCAGAAATTTCAGATCCCTCATTTACAATAATTTCATTTGGACTATTTCCATTTGTAGAGTTGAAAGTTGGGACATAATATTTGAACAATTCGACCCATTCGCTTTTTGTAGCGAAAGCATTCATGCCGGAAAAATGTTCAACCATTGTTTTCACGGAGTCTTGATTAAAATTTGAAGATATTTTCGATTTGAATATTTTCTGGTGGGAAGTTTTAACAATTTCTTCTTCGGCAGTAAGATCTTCCTCAAATAATTTTTCACCTTCGCGGATGCCGGTATATTCTATTTTTATATCCTCACCCTCGACCAGATTGTTAAGGCTAATTAAATCCCGCACAATATCAATAATTTTAACCGGGTTTCCCATATCAAGACTAAATACATCGCCATTTTCACCATTTGCAGAAGCCTGTAATACCAATGATACTGCTTCCGGGATAGTCATAAAGTATCTTTTCATTTCCGGATGGGTCACCGTAATAGGACCTCCATTTTTTAATTGATCAATAAAAATTGGAAGGGCACTGCCCCTGCTTCCGATAACATTCCCAAAACGAACCGCAATAAATTTAGAAGCGCTTAATGTGCTAATACCAGTAACAATATATTCGGCAATTCTTTTCGAAGCGCCCAGAATGCTTATGGGGTTTATGGCTTTATCTGTTGAGATTAAAATGAAGTTTTCTACACCGAAATTTTTTGCAGTTTCTGCAAGATTATAAGTGCCGAGAACATTTACGCGAGCGGCTTCGTCGGGGAAATGTTCCAACATAGGGACATGTTTATAAGCGGCTGCATGAAATATTATTTCAGGTTCAAACTCTTCAAAAACATTTTCAACTTTTGAAAGGGCAGAAATGTCGCACAAATACATTTTAATTTTACTTTTATCAAAACTGCGGCTAAGCTGAATTTCGAGATTGACAAGGTCGCTTTCATTTATATCAAGGATACCTATTTCTCGAGGATAATAAGCAACTACCTGGCGAGCAATTTCAGAACCAATTGAACCTGCGGCACCTGTTATCAATATTTTTTTATTTTTTATTGATGTGCCGATAATTTTTGAATCTATCGAAACAGCTTGCCTTCCGATCAAGTCACTAACTTCAATATCGCGAATATCTTTTATGTTGACTTTTAAGTCATTTGAGATATCGTTTACGGTAGAAACAACTTTGACATCGCTAATGCCGTTTTCATTGGCGATGTTAAAAATTTTCCTATGAAAATTCCTGTCGGCAGATAAGACAGAGATCAAAATCGTATCAATTTTCTTATCCCTAATTATAAATGGAAGCTCTTTCGTAGTGCCGAATACTTTAATTCCTTGAAAGAACAAATTTTGTTTAGAAAGATCATCGTCAATAAATCCGGTTAAGCAGAACTTCCGTTCTTTACTTCTTAAAATGTCTCTAACAATTTGTTCGCCGCTGTTACCAGCACCAACTATCAAAGTTTTCTTTAGACCGGAAGTACTGTAACTTTGCCGCATAACTTCAAAATACATTCTTTTGGCAATTTTAAAACCAGAAGAGAATAAAAATGTAAGTCCGAGATCGATTATTAATACACTTCCTGAAATACAAGTAAACAGTTTAGAATTAAACACGAAGCTAATCATGAACAGAATACCGGTGCTGGATAAGGAAGCTTTGGCTATTCTTGCTAAATCTTGAATCGAAAAAGAATTCCAGGTAATATTATACAATTTTGAAAAAAAGAAGACAAGAAATTTAACCGTAATAAAGATTAGCAATACTATAAAAAGATTTTTATCTTCATAAGTTTTATACCTAAATTCGGATCTAATAAACAAGGCAAGTAAAAACGAGGCAGTGAAAGAGATTAAATCGAAGAAAATGAAGATTATTTTTCTTGCAATTAAGGTCAATGATGACTTATAAAAAACTTCCGATATCACAAAACCATTGCCTTAGCAGTTTTAAGAAAAGTTTTAAGGTCTGTCGCGAAGCTCATTTCATTCATATATTTTTTGCACAATTTTAATTTTTGTGGCAGGACTTCATTAATGTAAAAAGATTCGGCTTCACCGACATTAACAAAAAGATCGGATTCATTTCTAAATTTTATCGAAGCATAGCCGATTATGCCCGGTCTAATTTTAAGTATTTCCGAATATTCCATCGGATAATAATCAGCAAATTTTTTCAGTTCGGGGCGTGGTCCGATTAAGCTCATATTTCCGAGCAAGACGTTAATAAACTGGGGCATTTCATCAAACTTAGATCTTCTTAAAAATTTTCCAATAAAGGTAATCCTTCCGTCATTTGATAAAGAGATACCCGGTCCAATTTTGTCTGCATTTCTTATCATCGTTCTAAATTTTATTATCTTAAAAGGTTTCCAATCTTTCCCCACCCTTTCCTGTAAATAAAACACCGGTAAGCCCGAACTGATAATTATTATGCATGATACTAATAGAAATACAGGAAGGAAAAGAGTTACAGCAATTAAAGAAATTAAAATGTCGAAAAATCTTTTTGTAAAATGATACATTTATGCTACAGCAAATATTTATTAGCTATTTATTTTTTATATTTATTAGTCAAACAATTCACTGCATCTGCGACTCTATCTATTTGAAGTTCATTCATCGCAGGCCAAATTGGAAGAGTTACAATTCTTGGATAAATAAATTCAGAAACTGGATAACTATTTTTTTCAAATTGAAAATTTGTTTGATAAAAGGGATGCCGGTAAAGCGGTATAAAATGAACACTAGTGCCAATTCCTTTTTCCTTTAATTCCTCAATAAATCTTGAACGGTTTATAGATAATTTATCAATATCTAAAAGAATAGGATAAAGATGATAAGAAGAGCTTCTATCACTTTTAATGTTGTAAGTTTTAATCAACTCATTATCCATAAAAGCTGAATTATATTTATCATAAATTTCTTTCCTCATTTGTAGCATTAAGTCAATTTTAGATAACTGTGCCAAACAGAGCGAAGCATGAATATCATTAAAATTGTATTTGAATCCGGAAGCGACAACTTCATAATACCAGGTGCCTTCATCCGAATAACGCTTCCAAGAATCTTTATTTATTCCGTGAAGCCGCATTAAAGAACATCTATCTGATATTTCTTCATTGTTGGTACAAAGCATTCCACCTTCTCCTGCGGCCAGAGTTTTTGTAACATAAAAACTAAAGCAAGTTACATCTCCAATTGTTCCTATTTTTTTACCTTTATAAGATGCCGGAAGGGCGTGGGCTGCATCCTCAATTATTTTGAGATTATATCTTTTGGCAATATCAAGGATTTCATCCATATCACACGGATTGCCGCCGTAATGAACAGGAATGATAGCCTTAGTCTTTTTTGTAATAGCAGCTTCAATTTTCACAGGGTCAATGTTAAAGGAATCTTGTTGAACATCAACAATAACAGGTTTTGCCCCAAAGTAGCATACTATCTCTGCTGTAGCCGTAAACGTAAATGAAGGGACAATTACTTCGTCATCTTTTTTTAGTCCGATGGCTTCACAAGAAAGATGAGCTGCTGCTGTCCATGAATTTGCAGAGACAGAATACCTAGAACCAATATATTGATTAAATTTTTTTTCGAATCTAATTACCTTTGGCCCCATCGTCCACCATCCCGAACGAACAGCATCAACAACCTCATTAACTTCGTCGTCAGTAATCATAGGTTTGTGAAAAGGGATATATTCATTCATAATTTTTACTAATAATAAATTTTTTGTTTGCCGAATAATTCTGACTAAATTGTTATAGTTCAATGGATAAAATGACATATCAAGACAAACAAATATAATGCCGAAACATTGGAATATGTGTTTCTATACTATTTTTCATAAGCTAATTAGAAATCGTTTATTTTTTTAAACTATGTTCGGTTTTGTTTAATTTTGAAACAATAATTGAAGTAATATCAAGTGAGCTGAGAAAAACTCAAGACTCTATTATCAAATAATTAAAGAGATCTTATGACATTCTCAAAACAGACAAATATTAACAAGAATTCATTCTCTCTCTTGAAAATTTGAATAAATATTTAGAACAAATTTAGATTAGAATAGAACTATTGAAACAAACCTTTTCCTAAGGATCTACTATTGCTTAAAGAAATATTTATCGCAGTAAGCAATACAGTATTGTTCATTTAAAATAAATTGTGATTTAGTGCTATTATCATTGGCAAGATTATTTTGAAGAGACCTTTTTCGTTGAATTTTTTAAACCTAATAAAAAACCAAATCCATATGAAAGATGAATAACAGGATAAACAATTAGAGAATATATTTTTACTTTGAAATTTTCTTTTGTAATTCCTGAGGTAAAAAGTAAGAGAACTATATAAACAATTAACGGGATAAATATCCAATTCAAAATTGTAGCGAGAGGAAGAAGAAATAAATACAATACAAATAATCCAGGAATTAAATGGCGCACCTTAATACCCGTGTTTATTTTTTTAAGTACTAACGGTTTGTAAAAACCATATTGGAAATATTGCTTGAACAATCCCCAAACACTATCTCGCGGGTAATACCATAATTTGATGTCGGGATTTAGATAGACTTTTTTCCCCAAGCTATTGGCGCGATAGTTAAATTCGTCATCCTGATTTCGGATTAATCTCTCGTCAAATAAGCCTGTTTTATCAAAGATATTTTTTTTGAAAGCGCCATACGGAACACTATCAACATAGCCTTCGTAATTTGGGTCATGAGCTTTGCTATCTCCGATTCCGAAAGGACTTGAAATTGCCTTAGCAACGGCATTTTGGAAATTGTTTCTATAAATTGTCAGGTAAGGGCCACCGACAATATCTGCATTAGATTTTATAAAAGACTCAATTATTTTTTCAAAATAGTTTGACGAATATTTTGTATGTGCATCAAGCCTAACAATAATTTCGCCTCTTGCTTTTTGTATCCCTATATTCAATGCAAAAGAGACATACTTTCCTGGATTGTCTATCAAAAAGATATTTTTGTGGTAAGTTAAAAACTCCTTAACAATTTCTCGTGTACTATCTGAAGAACCGCCGTCGATTATTAGAAGTTCTTTATCTAAAGGTTTTGAAGAGACAAAGAATTCAACTATATCCTTGATATAATTAGCTTCGTTGTATGTCGGACAGATAGCTGAAATCAAAATTATTTATCTATCATGATTATTTTGTGAAAAGGTATTTTTGGAAACCATAGCACGCTAATACGCAAGTTCAGGTTTAAGGTCAAGTTTAAGCAAAAACAAAAGAAATATCTTGACACAAAAAACAATGATTTTAGTACCAGTATCTATAATGTATCAAACAAATTCGCTAATTTTATTTACATTTTTCGAATCATATTTCAAAATAAACATTCCTATAATAATTATGAAGTGTTTATAAGTTGCACATCAGATAGAAACTGAAACTGAGTATTTATCTTTTGTTGTATCCCCTTTCTTCAAAAGGCTGAAGCTTTTCAATCCACAGTTGCTCAAGCACAGCAATATCTTCGGTATAATTGTATTCAGGATCTTCTTTGGGCTTCAGCTCATCGAGAATCTCGTATAAAAATTTTTCCTCCCCAAACTTGTTATAATCATTTTGTAGTTCGGCAATATTTTCGCTTCCGAACTTCAGCTCGAATTTGTGCCGGTTTAATCTTGCCGGAATGTTTTTGCTGCTGCCTATAAATATTTTTCCGTTGACTAAATTTTTTACCAGGTAAACTCCCATGAGATTTAATGTTCTCTTATAATTTTTTCTAATTTCAGATTTATTAATCTTTTTTATCTCCTAAATTCATTCAAATAATATCTTGACTCTAATAATAAACAAATCCGGAATTGTACCGATAGCTTAACAATTTTATTCTTTCTAAAATATTAGTTTAAGATTTTCGGTTCGTATTCTTCAATTCGTTCTATTTTCCCTGATTCTCGGAGAATATTAGCTCTTTTATCGATATGATAATAATATCGCACTAAATATAATAAATTATAAACCATATTTTTTGGTGTTCATTATCAAAATCTTTATCTCACTTAATCGTTATCTTTATTCAAAATATTATTAGGCATTTAGAATTATAGAGTGAAAAATTATTTCGGAATTTTATCATATACCCAATCAATTTCATATCAATTAGGAATAGGCGAAAATCTTGATGCTTTTATTTTGAAAAACAACAGCCGTATAATGTTTTGGAAAAATAAAATGGGATTAAGAAAATGGTTTGAGAAAAATAGAAATTTTATTTGGATAAATAATCCACAAGCTAAATTTGATATAGAAGCGCTTAATTCTTATAACAATATTTTTTTAAATAATATTTCTATCTTTATGACCGGGTGCAACTCATCTCTAATTCCCTTTCTTAAAATAAATAAATTTGAAATAATGAAAACTGGCAAAGAAGCTATTTTGAATTTGGACTATGCTCACTTTAGAAATAAATCATTAAAAGAAATTATTAGAATCGGATTTAAGCACGGCAATATTATAGAGGTTCCCTATTCCGACAAAATTCGCGATAAGTTAGAAGAATTCAAATCGGAGTGCACGCACAGTAATGAACCACAGCTAAAATATTTATACAATGATATTCTTTTGCCTTCAAATAGGCTATTTGTATTTGAAAGCGAAAACGGTGCCTGGTTAGGTGCAATAACAGTTAGGATTATGGATAAAGAAAAAGTAATTACCGACCTAATCTTAAGATCAAAAATGGCTACAAAAGGTACAATGGAAGCTTTGATTTATTCAATTTTTGGTAAAATAAAGCAAGAAGGGTTTATTTCTTGGAGCTTAGGTGAAGTTCCATATATAATTTATGATAGCCCGAAATTGTCAAAAGAATTTTTAATAAATTTTACCGGCAGAAGATTAAAATTTGCATATAATTATCTGGGGCTTTACAACTTTAAAAACAAATTTGAACCAGAATGGCAGGAAATATATACTTGCGGCAAACCAAAGTTAAATTTAACTACATTTGTAAAAGCTGCCTCATTTAGTAATATGACAACTTTGGTTCGCAGCAAATTTTTTTATAATTTATATTCTTCTGGAAAAGCTTTTCGGAATAACGAAATAAAGAGAAAACCGGTGAACTCCGATTACTCTAAGGTTTCGTGATTGG
>JAKBMG010000166.1 GCA_021831685.1 Bacteroidota bacterium
ATCCGTTTGCGTTGGGGCGGATGTAGACTGCCATTCATCTCCGATAATTCCCTGCACACGGTCAACGATAGACGGTGGTACATTTATATTTCTATTTATTAAACTCTTATCTCCTGTAAGCTGACGGATAATTTCTGCCGTTTGTACTTCAATAGAATCTGCTTGTTTCATCATACTATAAGCAGTGCTTGGAGTATTCTGTAAAGCAGTATTTATCAATTTAATTTTCAATGAAAGATTATTAGCGACATTCACAGCGCCCATTACGGCTCTATTCAATTCATAAACTTTCTTCTGAAAATCTGCAAGAGCATTTTTATCGCCTGCAGCCAAATTAGAAGTACCTAAAACTTCAGTCGTAAAATACTGTGGACCGTTCAACTCGGTAATTACTCCGTCTACGCATTTAGAAAGTGAAACGCTATAAGTTCCGGAAGGAATGAACATGCCGCTGCTTGCATTTGAAAACTCTTTACCCGGAGCTTTCACAGGATCAGTTGAAGAATATCGCAAATCCCAGGTAATTCTTTGGATGCCTGCATCGGCTTTAGCTGTTAATTTCCTGACAACATTTCCTGCAGCATCATAAATTGTAAATAGAAGATAAGGAGTAGGCTCATTATCCTCGGCGCGGAGTTCTTCGTTAGACGGGAATGGAACCGGCTTATCTTCTTTAATTAATTTTGCTTCAGCTTCACGGCGCAATTCTTTTTTTGTTTTGATTGATTCTTTTAGGTAATAAGTAAAAGTGGCACCGAAAGGCGGATTGTCTGCAGTATAGTAGGCAGCGCCTTGCGAAGCCTTGCCTTTATCGCCAAGCGGTTGAGAAGGAATATATAACAATGGATTCTTCACAGGAAAAAGCATACTAGATTTTTGCAATGAATCAACAGTAAGATCACGAAGAGGTGAATAATTATCGAGAATATAGAATCCGCGTCCGAATGTGGCGACTGCCAGATCATTTTCTCTTTTTTGAATTGCAAGATCCATTACTGCAATAGTCGGAAGGCCGCCTTTTAACTGAACCCATTTTTTGCCGCCGTCAATAGTAAAGAATAAGCCGAATTCAGTTCCGGCAAAAAGTAAATTGGGATTTTTATAATCTTGAATAATAGTATGAACATATCCGTTCTTAGGAAGATTGCCTGCGATTGATTCCCATGATTTACCTCCGTCATGGCTTTTCAATAAATAGGAAGTAAAATCATCTCTTTTATGATTATCAAAAGCGGCATAAACGGTGTTCGGCTCAAAGTTTGACGCGCGTAAGCAGCTCACGTAACTAGTATCTGGTACGCTGGGAAACTTAACATACTTAGACCATGATTTGCCGTCGTCATTCGTAACACTAATTTGACCGTCATCCGTACCGGTATAAATCATTCCCTCTTTCAACGGCGATTCGGTTAATGAAACTATGCCTCCATAGAAAGAAGTGGATGCATTTTTCTCAACGGCATCGACACTCCAGACTTTACCCATTACTTTAAGCTTGTCCCTGTCAATTTGGCGGGTTAAATCACCGCTAATTTCCTTCCAGCTATCCCCGCGGTCTGTACTCTCGAATAATCTATTAGCACCAAAATAAAGTTTTTTATGATCGAAATGACTTATAATAAGAGGAGAATCCCAATTCCATCTAAAGGGAGCCTCTCCTATTCCGGGTTGTGGCTGAATCCCGACTTGTTCACCGTTCCTTTTATCATACCGGACTAATACTCCGTACTGAGATTCTGCGTAAACTGTATTTGGGTCTTCGGGATCAATCTTTGATACAAATCCATCCCCGCCCGTAGTAACAAACCAATCGGGGTTAACAATTCCGGAAGCGCTTATAGTTTGAGAAGGTCCACCGAGACTATTATTATCCTGAGTTCCACCGTAGACATAATAAAACGGCTTTGTGTTATCAACATCGACATTATAAAATTGAGTAACGGGTAGATTACTCTTGAAAAGCCAGTTAACGCCGCGGTCGTAACTTTCGTAAACACCGCCGTCGCATCCTACAAGATAATAATTAGTGTTGTTTGGATTTATCCAGATTGCATGATTGTCTACATGCTTATATTTCTCACCGAGCGGTTTAAAGGTTTTACCGCCGTCATCAGTTACATGAAGATAAGTATCCATAACATAGACGCGGTCAACGTTTTTAGGGTCGCAGTAAATTTCATTGTAGTATTGCGGACTTGTAGTCATATAACCGGATCTTTTTTCCCACGAAGCTCCTCGATCAGTAGAACGAAATACTCCGCCGGAGGCGGAGCCATTATCGCCTTCCGCCTCAATGATTGCATAAAGAACATCAGGATTGACTGGGGAAATTGCAATCCCGATTCTGCCTAAATCAACCTTCGGAATTCCATTGGTTAATTTGCTCCAGGTTTCTCCTGCATCGGTAGATTTATAAATGGCTGATTCAGGGCCACCGTCAATCAAAGTAAAAACATGACGTCTGCGTTGATACGCGGAAGCATACAAAACATTCGAATCGCGCGGATCCATCACCAAATCACTTACGCCGGTATTAGGGCTAATAGTTAAAACAGCCTTCCATGTTTTGCCGGCATCCGTAGTTTTGTATAATCCCCTATCGCCGCCCGGAGCCCAAAGCGGACCTTGTGCCGCTATGTATACTATATTAGAATTTTTAGGGTCGACAATGATTTTTCCGATATGCTGGGAAGTTTTCAGTCCCATATTCTTCCAGGATTTTCCTCCGTCATCAGAGCGATAGATTCCGTCACCATAAGATACACTTCGCTGACTGTTATTTTCACCGGTACCCACCCAAATAACATGATGATTATTCGGATCCATAGTAATGCAGCCGATTGAAAAAGATCCTTCATGATCAAAGATTGGCTCCCATGTTGTTCCGTCGTTATAAGTCTTCCAAACGCCGCCAGAAGCTGAAGCCACATAATACTCCGCAGGATCATCCGGATTAACTGCAAAGTCGCTTATTCTACCCGAAGTAACTGCCGGACCGATGCATCTTAACTTTAGTCCGCTAAAAGTAGAAGAACTAAGTGTATCCTTCTCCTTTCCTGATTTATCTTCCTTAGCAATAAGAATAAACGGAATTAACAACACAAGAATAAACGAAAAAAATTTAACTGACTTCATATTACACCTGTTATGAATATTTAGAATTTATGATGATATTTCGAGGAATTTGTTTAGATAACCGGAATTGAGATAAGTAAGATTTTTTGATTTGATATCGCATACTGGTATAACTTTTGATTTATTAAAGCTTCTGCAAAATAAATTTTCCTTTCTTCTGTCATTTCGACTCCCGCAATCGGGATAAACTCCGGGAGAAATCTCCTTTTTTAATAGATTTCTCATCTGAATCATTAGCGGATCCATTGAAATGAAAAATAAAATATTTGTCAGAAACTCTATTATAATGACGGTGCGAACTTATTGAAAATAATTTTGTTATTCAACCTGCGTGAAGCTTTGCAATCCTAACGGACTTATCGCATCCGACCTAGAAAAATTTATATGAATTTCAAATTGCAGGTGAAATCATATATACAATTAGAAATCACAATCCTGTCGGTTAGCAAATATTACTAAAATACTAACCGGAATTCATTATTGAAATATATTATGTAAAATAAGGGTGTAAAGATATGAGGAAGGATTAGAAAAATAATTTGGTAAGTTAAATGGGGAGTTTTTTCATGAAGCGATGTTGGCTGAATATCCCATATTGACTATACGTACATAATTACGTACGTTTGTAACAAAAAGGATATAAAAATGAGAACGGTGACAGTAACGCATGCTCGGAATAATTTATATAAATTGATAGATGAAACTGCCGAAGCAAATGAGCCCATACATATTTCCGGAAAGAGGACAAATGCTGTGCTATTATCGGAGGAAGACTGGCAGTCTATTCAAGAAACGCTATTCTTAATATCTATTCCGGGAATGAGGGAATCAATTATAAAAGGGGTGAAAACACCTGTTGAGAAATGTGCAAAAGAACTCTCATGGTAAACTGGAATATAGTCTACACGAAGCAAGCACAAGGTGATGCAAAAAAACTTAAATCAGCAGGTCTTAAAGAAAAGGCATTAGGCATATTAGAAATTTTAGAGAAAAACCCATTTCAGAAACCACCCCCGTATGAAAAGCTAATAGGAGATTTGAAGGGATCATATTCACGTCGTATAAATTTCCGGCTTAGAATAGTTTATCAAGTCTATGAAAATATAAGAACCGTAAAGGTCATTAGAATGTGGACTCATTATGAATAAAAACATGCTGGTTATTGCTGCAAGAATGATCATTAAATAAATGTAACAATTAATAAATCAAATACTTTACCCAATTCATTAAGTTCACATTCTCTTATCGTAATAACCTGCCTAGTGCTTTTGAAGTAATAGCTCAATTTTTAATTATTCATTTTCTTTTTAATGGCAAATAATAGGTACGTGTCAGCTAAAAATACAACTAACCTTTACTATTCCTGACAACTCCGGCAATTTTCCGGATATGTTCCGGTGTGGTGCCACAACATCCCCCGATTATGTTTGCCCCAACATTTATCAATGGATGAATCCATTTTGCAATGAAGTCGGGTGTCTCCGAAAACACAACTTTTCCATTTATCATAGACGGCAATCCAGCATTGGCCTGGATAAGCAATGGAATCTTTTTATCGACTATACGAATTTGTTTGGCAATGCGAACCATGTTTTCGATGCCATTACCACAATTTGTACCGATGATATCAGCGCCAGCTTCTATAAGAGACTCAGCAGCAGCTTCGGGAGTAGTTCCCATCATTGTGTGAAAGCCTATATCATCGTTTCCATCAAACGTCATTGTGCATATAACTTCACACTTAGTAATTTCTTTAGCCGCCTTTATCCCACACTTTGCTTCTTCCAAGTCAAACATTGTTTCTATAAGTATTGCATCTGCTCCACCCGACTCAAGAGCTTCCATTTGTTCTTTGAAACAGTAATATAACTCTTCTAGTGATATATCCCCGGTCATTATAATTTTCCCGGTTGGTCCTACAGACCCAAGAACATGAATGTTATCCCCTGCGGCTTCTCGAGAAATTTCCGCAGCTGCTTTATTCACCTCTGCGACTTTCTGACCCAATCCGAAATATTCCAGCTTGAATTTGTTTCCACCAAAACTATTAGTCTCAATCATATCTGCCCCCGCACTGACATAACTTTTCGCGATATCTAATACCTCGGCACGATGGTCGATATTCCATTTCTCCGGGCATTCTCCCATTTTCAATCCCTTCGAGTGTAGCATCGTTCCCCACGCACCATCCGAGATCAGTATTTCACCGGAAAGAATTCTTTCTTTGATTTTTTTCATTTCAATTTCACATGTTAAATTAATATAAGGAATCTGTTAACAAAATGCTTTCAGTAATTACCATATTTAATTGCGGCCTTAATCATTTCTTTTACCGTCTTGGTTGATACATCTGCTTGAAGAATATGTGCCGGGGCTAATAAGTACCCTCTATCTTTTCCAAGAATTTGTATCCTTTGTCTTATTTCTTCGCATATTTTTCCGATGTCACCGCTTGGTAATAAACTTTGCTGGTCAATACCACCAAAAAAACAAATCCTGTCACCATATTTATTTTTAAGTTCTTGAGGATCCGAACCAGCAACATTCGGCTGTATGGGATTATAAACATCTACACCGATTTCTATAAAGTCATCAATCAATGGAGCAACTGCACCGTCCGAGTGCATTATTATAATAATATTGGGATTCTCGTGTTTTAATTTTTCTATTATTCTTTTGTGTCGTGGTTTGAATAAGTTTCTCCATATCTCCGGTGAGATAAGTGTTGATGTCTGACTACCGAGATCTTCTCCCAACCAAATAGCGTCAACGCCAGCTTTTACCAATTGTAACGCTATGGCAGTACTCCATTCCTCAACTTTATCATTTAATTTTTCTATCCAAGGTTCTTCGCACATCATGCCTAAAAGATATTTTTCCAAACCTGTGAGATGCCAGGCTAATTCAAATATTGTTATTTCAACATCGCCGATAACAAAAAAATCTTTCCCGTATTTTTCCATATCTCTTTTTGCTTTTTCAAATCTCCCCGGCGCATAAGGATTTGGAAATTGATAATTTTCAATATCCTCAACTGTCTCAGCATTATCAAGAGGACATTTGACTACTTCAACATAGAGGGGAGTAGGTTTCATATACATGCCAAATTCATTTCGGGTGATATCGTCTTTGATAATTCCGGGGACGTAATCTTTTGCAACTGTCCCGCCTACCACAACAACATCACTTCCTAATTTTGTACGAATTTCGTTTGCGGATATTCTATAAGTAAGATCCTCGTAATATGAACTGGCATAATCAGGTTTAATACCTATTTCTCTAGCAAACTCATCAGTTAATTGTTTACATAAATCAAATTGGATTGGAATCCTGTCTGGATAACCCTCTTTCTTCTTTAAAGCCCTAAGCACTCTTTCTTTTGAATTCATAGCTTGTTCCCTTATATATTAAATTTTAAATTAATATTTGACTTACAATTATTGAAAATTTTATCCAATGTATTTAGTAAATCAATATTTTTTCACGATAGCCGATTAGTCTTTTATGGATAAATTACAATTATTGATATTTCAAATTTCTATACAAACAGTTCGGAGCATCGCATATATTACATGTATACCTGTTATATTTTACTGATTCTCCTATCCCGATAATCCCACTAACAGATTTTGTCGGCTGCATCAGGCATGAATCTGTTAACTCAATGCCGCAAAAATGTTCGGGCAGTAAACTAAAAAGTTTTTTCTGTTCGGCAACTTCCCAGCCACAATAGCCCGGACTAAAACGGTTTGTTATTTTTAAACCCAATGCTACCATCTCTTTTTGGAGAGAATCTTGAATAAGATCCATCGCACTTTCAACTACTATCGAACCAAATAAATCATACACGTAGCCTTTAAGCAAATCTCCATCTTTCATGATCTCTTTTGATATATCTGTTATTTTTTTGCCTGCCGTACAAGCAAAAATTGCTACACTATTTGATTTCTTTATTTGCTGAAAAATCACCTTGTGAATATCAAATGCAACATTATCAAGAAGAATACTGAAAATACTTTTATCCCAATTAACAGAATCAGTTATTCTATATCCTCCTTCAATATTACATAGCTCATTACCACTTTCCAGTACTTCATCAATTTCTTCATTTATCATCGGGGGAAGTGATTCTTGAGAATAACCCATTGCCAATATCAAAGCATTTCTTCCAATATTCAGTTCACTATACTTAAACGAAAATTTCTCGATTGTCATAATCTATCTCACAGGTGAATTACGCAGCAACCTTTTTAAGATACTCAACTGCGCCCTGCGGATCCCGGGAATAAAAACTCGCCCCGATTTTATTACAATAGTCTTGTGATAATGGAGCCCCGCCTACCAAAATTACTTTATCCGGATACTTATTCTTTATTTCTTTTACAATTACTTCCATATTCGCCATCGTTGTTGTCAAAAGGGCCGACAGTCCAACTACACAATTCGGATATTTCTCTATTGTCTCTATAAACTTTTCTGGCTTTACATCTACTCCAAGATCAATTACTTCCCATCCGGCGCCTTCTATTGTCATTGCAACTATGTTTTTTCCTATATCATGCAGGTCACCAAATACAGTCCCGATTACAAATACACCGTTCCGTTTTATTTCTCCGGTAGCAAAGAATGGTTTGAGATGTTTCATAGCAGCCGTCATTGCTTTTGCAGAGATTAACATTTCAGGAACAAATGCCTTGCCTTGAGAAAACTTTTCTCCGATTTTTGACATACCGGGTATCAATGCTTGATTGAGTATTACTTGAGGGTTTATGCCTTCATCCAAAGCCAATTTAGAGAGTTCGTCGGCACCGTCTTGCCCTTTGAGAGAAGGTGGGAATGCAGATAACTTATTAATTTTCCCTAATTCTACGCAATTCATTAATCTTTCTAATGTATCACTCATAAAATTATCTATCTATATTTTTAATTTGATTTTAATGTTGATATTATAATCCGTATTCGGAAGGAATAAATTTTGAGGTTCCTATCTGTGCGATTGCCTCTTCAACAAATTGACTTTCATCTGTTGGTATTGATATATTTCCTAAATCTACTAATTATTGCATCATATCGTTAAATTATTGTAATGCTATGTTCGGCAATTTACCTTCTATCAGCCCGATATCAATGTAAACTGGTTCATTATTCTTTATTATAAAGACGGAAAGTAAATTTTCACCTTTATGTATATAAGCTTTTCTAACAGGTATAATTTTATAATTTGAAACAGATTCTTTTACTTTGGAAACTTCTTCTCCGTTTAAATATATTTGGGCATTCCCTCGGTTGTAAACAAGAAGTTTAAGGGAATCTAATAGGGGCCTACGGACAAAAAAACTGCGGCGACACCATAAACTGTCCGTTTTAATGTAAGTCCCTATTACAGCTCCAGGAGTATTTTGCGATTCATATCCGATTCCGCCACTTCCGATATCCCAGAACTTGTCGTTAAAATTCTCCGTATTCCAGAAGCTATCTGCCGGGTTGACCGTTGTAAAGCGCCATGGTTTGTATGGAAATATTTTTGACGGGGCAACATACCCGTTAGGAGAAATGTCTATCGGAACTATTCCCGGACGCTGTGCCCAAGGTACCTTTGAACCACTTCCGAAAATTGTTGACCACCAATGCCCATTATTATCCTGGAAAAAATTATTATGGCCACCGTATGGCACTGCAATATGTCTGTTTTTGTAGGTACCGTTTATGCTATCCGAGATGAGTACTTCGCAATCGTAACTTTCTGGAAGTTTTGCTTCCGCATAATTCTTAGGATTGACCGTTGCAATATCTAAAATATATTTCCCATTTATCTTATACATTGAAGATCCTTCGCACCACGTTTTTTGTTCCATGTTAAATTCACGAGGCTTTTCAGCAAGGTCACTTAAATCGTCTTTAAGACGAGCATATTTATCCCCGGACCATAAGAGATAAACGGCACCGTCGTCATCCTGGAAAAGAGAAGGATCTATCATGTCCGCAATTGGCCCATCTTTTTTAACATCCATATACGGTCCCTCTACCTTCCCAGAGGTACTTTTTAGAATACCAATGCCTGTATAATTCATCGAATAACAGATCCAATAAGTTCCCTTCAAATAGTGCAATTCGGGCGCCCATACTGCTCGTACAGGCTTAGAATTTTTGCCGAAGAAAGGAGAGACCTGAAATTTCTTTGACCAAGTGGCGTCTTTGTCGAAACTCCAAACAAGACCGAGAGTCTTCCAGTTTATCAAATCAACTGATTTCCAGATACTGATTCCGTCGTTCTCTTTCCATACATCTGCGCCACCAGATGTTCCTATTAAATAAAATTTATCGTTAGGTCCTTTGCAAATATAAGCATCGCGCATAAAACTATTCATCAACATACGGGCAGGAAGTCCAAGAGGAGAGCTTACTTCACGCGCCGTCGGAATATGCAATCGCTGAGATGTATCTTGAAATGCAGGCCATAAAATTGAAATCGTTTTGGCATACTCTGCATTATAAGCTCTTGCAGAAATATTCGAATCATTTTCATATTGAGCATTTAAGATAGAAATAAAAGATATTACTATTAGACCAATAATGTTTGTTGTTTTCATATGGATTAAAAAAGGTTATTAATATTAATTGATTTTTTTGCCATACAATGGATAAATCCCCACTCCATAACTTACAAGCAAATGAGTCTCTCCTTTATATACATATTTTGCTTCATGTTGATTTGTATTCACCGCAATTATTCCAGCCGGTTTCTTCTCTTTATCAACTCTTTCTATGACAAAAACTCCTGGATCCGCAGAATAGGATTTTTCATCTGTTATTTTTTTAACAAAATTAATCATCCATGAATCGCCAGGTTTAGTACCCATAACATATACACGCCCTTTCCCGATTTTACATTCAACGATAGCCGGCATTCCGTCTAAGGCACCGTTTTCATATTTAGCAATTACTTTCTGATTGTTTTTTACCTCATAAGCATCGCACCAATAACTGCATTTTGCGGTATCATACCCAGTAACAATTCGAGTTTCATTAGACGGAGGTAATCTGTGCCGAACATGTATTCCCAGCCAATTTTCAAGATCAGCACCATAGCAGGCATTTTTATGTGCGGTCGCTTCTAAAGTTCTGCAAGCAGAAAGAGGCCCGAGAACCCACGTTCCGCCATTTTCAACAAAGTTTTCTATTTTTTTAAGTTGTCCTTTTTCAAAGGCAGGCATGTAAGGAGAGAACAGAGTTTTGTAATTATTTAGATCTGCATTTCCCATTATAACATCTCTGTTTAATCCAGCGTCAACCAACATATTATAATAAGAAGTTATGGCTGCATCATACTGGAATCCTTCTGCTATTGGTGTCGCTTCAAAGATCCACTGCATCGGTATTTCATAATATATAGCGGCAGTTGCCTGCTTAGTTTTAGTGCTTCTCAACCAATCACCGTAATGATTTAATTCTTTTGCTACCTCTTGGATCTCCGGAGTATTTACACTTTCATCACCCCATGGATAAAGTAACCCGCCATGCTCTAACTCTTGTCCGGCCCAATGCTGGCGCCATAACCAAAAGCTGACCAAGTCGCTGCCGAGTGCATAATTCAACCACATTTTTGCTCTTAAAGATCCCTTATAATCGGCAAAGTCATTAATGTTTGATACCGAAGTTCCGCCACTAACACTAACATCTGTCTCAGCCAGCCAGAAAGGTTTTCCCAGGCCCCGCATCCAATCTGCTTGGAAAGCATAACGATATAATTCTTTAGGACCAGCATACGAATCGTAACAAACCACATCTAAATTCTTAAATAATTTTTCATAATCAATTTCTTGAAATAGAGGATTGTGGCCGTTAGTAGTGATTGGCACACTTGTGTATTTCCTTAAAGTCTTTACCTGCTCATCACAAAATGATATATAACTGTCACTCATAAACCGTTTGTATGCCAAAAAGAGTGAAGGATGTTGACCTGCTCCGGCTCTGTATGGATCCGGCAGCGGAATTTGATTGAATGTTTGATATTTCTGACTCCACAGTTCCGTACACCATAAGTTATTTAAATTCTCAATTGTGCCGTATCGTTTTTTAAGCCATTTATGGAAAGCAATTAAAGAATTATTGGAATAGTCATCTCCCCAAAATTCGTTATCAATCTGCCAGGCAATTATGCCTGGATGTTTGCCGAACTTTTGGCCCAGCTTTTCGACTATTTTTCTGCAATACTCGCGATAGACTGTTGAGTTAGGACTGTATTGCCTTCTGCCACCATGCCCTACAACCAAGCCCAAAGCATTTACAGGCAGAATATCGGGATGTTTTTCCTCAAGCCAAATCGGCGCCGCCGCTGTAGGAGTGCATAATTCAACGGCAATGCCTGCCTTCGTAAACTTATCAACTGCATTTTCCAACCATCCCAAATCGTATACTCCCTCTTTAGGTTCCTCACTTATCCAGTCAAAATCATTGAACCTTACTTGATTGATTCCGATTTCCTTCATCTTATGAATGTCTGAATCTATCCTAGCGCCTGATATTTTAGGGTAATAAGAGGCGCCAACATAAAGTGATTTTGGTGTTGATTGCGCTATTAACTTAACATCAAAAAGAAAAATCACAAAAAGCACATAGAGAATTACATACCCGGGTAATTCAGTATGTACGGATTTATATTTCATTTTTTCAACTTTCATTTTTTCAACTTACTTTATTTCGATGTAATTATATATTCGCCCTGACGGTCAACGTCTCGGGATTCACCCGGAACTTCAACATGGGCTTTGATACCGGCAGGCAGCTTAACCTTAACAATAAGATGGCTCTTCTGACGAAATACTTTTACATTAATGATCCCACGCGGAGTCGGAACATTGCCTTCCACCCACTTAAGGTTACACAAATTTGGCTGGATAATAATATCCGAATAGCCTGGTGCGGTAGGACGCACTCCCAGTATGTGTTCGGTCAAAAAAGATGTCGGTCCGGAGGACCACCCGTGACTCAGACTGATATAATTCATTCTATCAATTACCCAGTTAAAGTCGCGCGGCCAGGATGGATCGAATACTTCCCACCAAGTTGTTGCGCCACGTGAAAGCATATTCCCCCAATATTTTCGTAGCAAGTTCAGGGCATCTTGATTCTCACCGAGTTTACCCATTACGGAAAGGACAAAATAGCCGTAGTATGGCGACATTACTTCGCTATCACTGAGACCTTTTCCATGGGGTACTATCCAAGCTGTTCCTCCCGGTTTGATAATGCTTTGGTATATGATGGAATCCTTTTGCGATGTAGCAACACCCGAGAGAATTGCCATCACGTTTTCTTGCAGTCTATCGCTGAAGGAATCTGTTTTAACATTATAAAGATTTGCGCGAGCTGCTTGAACTAGTTGACTTTCCCATTTTTCGTAACGGTCAGCGTTTGCGGTGTCTCCAAGCTGATCGAGTAGGTATACTGCTTTTTTTACTCCAAGGATTATATAAAGATCCGTTGTGGCTCGAGCAAGCGGACTGTCTATAATGAAACCAGGAGACCAATCACAAAAATCCCACACCTTGTGGGGATTATTGAATAGATTATCTTTATCGAAATCAGTTTTTAAATATTCTAATAGGGAGATTATTTTCGCGTGCTGTCCCTTCAGAAAAGTTTTATCTCCTCGATGGAGGTAGTAGTCAGCTAAGGTGCAAAACCATGCTGCAGAATATCCCGGAATCGAGTTAACCTCACTCACTGGGAGCTCGTTATCCGGGCGCCCTCCCTGTGCCTGATCCCGCACACGCTCTATTGAACGCTCCATTAAGAACTTATCACCGAAAGCAACGTTGATCGTCTGTCCGGTAACCTGCAAGTCTCCGATCCAGAGTCCTCGATCGCGTTTCGGTGCATCCCAGATATCTTCTTGCATGCAGAGATGTGCCGTATAAGCACCAGTATACCATATCCGAGTAAGCAGCGAATCAGAGCAGTTGAAAGATCCCGTATATTTGACGGGATAGTATTTGAAGTCGCATCGCACTTGTTTTAAATGGAGAGGCTTGGTACCGTTGTATTCTATCCTTGCATAACGAAAGGCAGTGTAGGGCGTAGATGAAGGCTGAGTTCCCGCTAATGTTATTGAGAAGGGACCGTGATTGTCCAAAGTTGGTTCCTGATGAGTGCATTCCTGAAGCGATTCACCGGTTGTTATAATCACTTGCGCTCCTTGCGTTCCCCAGACTTGTACTCTCCCCGCAAATTCCTGTCCGAAGTCAAACATTAAAATATGCTGTGTGTCTGCCGGTGAAAAGCCCGGAGTTATGATCGCCAATCCGCCTTTGGAACCGAGAAGAGATTCAGCGCCAGATATTTGTTTCCCGCCTGAAATTATAGAGACTTTCTTGGGAAGGATAGGTATATGTGCAAGATATCCCTCGTCTCCGCCTGCTCCCGGCCAGTCGACCAACCTGCTTCCCCAATTACCAGAGCCATAGGGCGCTATGACAGTAACATTTTTCCAGGAGGAATCATCGAAGGTAATGGTATTCCATAATGCAGGCGGAATAGTCTTCATCAATACTTTCCACGATTCATCCGTGGTAAGGAGAACATATCCATTCACCTGGAGCATTGCCAGGATACCCGCTGCACCTCCTTTATTGACTCCCTGGATGGCAATTACGTTCCTGCCTTTTTGCAAATAAGCAGCCACTTGGAAATGACTTACATTTGTCCAGACGACATCGCTTTTCGATTCGGGTGTGCTTCCAATACGGTGTCCATTTACCCAGGCAACAAACCGATTGTCTGCTGTTACATAAATAGAAGCTGCATGCGGCAGCATCTTGAGCCTGAAGGTTTTCCTCACGAAAATAGTCTGTGTATCCGAAGTTTGTGAAGTCCATATCCATTTTGCAATAGGGCCTGATTTGCGCACAGGAGCCGGAATAGCCATGCCATATGTTGGGTCAACTGTCGGAGGACGAATCTGGTGTATTGTTTTATGATTTGAATGGGCGATTACATGTGTATCAAAAACAACTATTACAAAAAGAATGGAGAGAAGGATATACTTGAATAATTCAGTAAGTATGTTTTTATTTTTCATTCTTATCTTCCTTTTTTTTGAATCAATTTTTATCTTTTATTCTGAGTAACGATAATTTGATCTTCTGTCGGGTGCGCTGTCTCCGCTTAAGAAAAATTCTTTTATATCGCCTATCTTTTTTATGTTGTCTGCCCAATGAAAATCAAAGGTAGCTTTTCCACTTCTAGCAATAAACTTGCGCGGTATTTCAATCATAAGTTTATTTCCGCTCATCCTAAATGGTATATTTACAGAGGTACCTAAAGAACCGTCTTTATTCAGTTTGGTTATTGTAGTCGTATTTTCATTAATTATTTTATTATTTACTACAAAATCATAGCCTTCCCATCCAGTAGTCTTATTAGTATCAACATCAATGAACAGCAACATCCAGTTGTGACCAGTATAGGGAGTAAGAGATTCTACGGTCTCGGCATAAAAATAAAAGTTATCCGAATCTCTGGCTACTTTTAATTTTTCGATATCATTTCTTCCGGTATTATTAATATAAGGTCCTGCTTCATCGACTCCTTCGGAATTGCGATGACTGGTATCTCCAATATGATCATAATATGTAGCAGTTATGCTTTTCCACTGATTAAAATTCCCGTCAAGCGAAATAGTTTTTGGTAATCCGGCTTCTACAGGTTTTTCGACACCTTTATATTTCCTTATATTCGCAATCAGTTGATAATAGTAATCGTCTGTATAATAGCCTTTCATAGGTTCTATATCGCGGCTGTATTCTTCGTTATATTGATCAATAAAATAAGATTCACCCGGCTTTATAGGTTTACCTGCTTTACCGAGCTGTGCGCCAGGATAGAATTTCCATTTTTGAAGTTCCTTGCTAACATTTTTCCCCATAATTTGTCTGCCTGCGCTCCATTCATTCCAGCCGGTAACAAAAACGAATTTAGGATCAACTTCTAAAGCTCTATTCCACTGTTCCTGAAAGAACAAACCCTGCTCCGTATAAGGAGTCAGATCGTATTTGTCTGTTTTAGGTTGGTAAAAATCATGAAAACTTCTGCCGATATTAGACAAAGGATGTTCAGCCACAGCAACAGGCACTATTTCTTTTTCATCGGGGGAATCGTGCCATCCTATTGCCTGGGGGTAATGGTCAATCCAAGGCCATTTATCTTTACCGTAAGGACAACTGTGATACCATGGTAAAGAAGTCCATGCCCAGCTTTGTCGAATGGTAAAAAACTTATTGATTTCTTCAGAGAATCTAACGTCGTTCATTTTATGCCGGCTTGGTATTTCATGCTGACCGAAAAGGATTAATGGTTTTCCTTTCCAGTAAAACCAAAGATCCGGATAAAGAGCTTTTTTATAAAAATCATTCCATAATTTATTAACGGAAATTTCGCTGCCTAAAAAGGCTATGTCGGGTGTTTTTTCACCTTCAGCCCTCATTTCCCGATAGACTTTACAAATTGAAAGATAAACCTCCGGAAAAGTTACATCGTTAGTAACATCAAATATAATTACATCAATGCCTGCGTTTGTCAGTTCATAAGCGTGCCTCCTAATTGCCCATTCGTCGGTATTTAGATAATAACCGATTTCCGGTTCACCCCAATAATAATTAGTACCGTCGCCCCAATTTGGATTAATGGGATTATTTTTCAGAATTTCGGTAACATTGAAAGGTCCTTTATCGCCGTGATGTATATGAGTCATGAAATAAAAAATCCCTACGAATCTGTCTTTTTTGATGGGACCGCATTCGTTATAACCGGGAAGACTTCGTCCCTGAGCATCTGTAGCAACCCATGTATCACTTTGAACGTTCCGGTATAACGCTGCTCTTTCAGTAGAATCAATAGGTTCTGAGTACCTGACCTCATCCCAGTTTTGAATCCCGATTATTTTTTTCGCGAATTCACACGTCGAGTCTTCTAGAGGAGTTCCTAACTTTTGATAAACAAACCAGATTGGTTTACGCCCTCCCGGATCAGTACTGTCATCCGGGAAACGACGAAGTCCAATGCGCAATCCACCCTCACCGCGAGCATCAATCCAGTTATGATATTGAAATGCTTTGATGTTTTTGAGATTTTCATTTTTTTTCCAAGCATAAGCCATACAAGCTGCTTGTTCCTGCAAGCTCTTTTCTGAATAGTCCGGTGAATTAGGCCCTTGCTCGGATAAATAAATTGTTCTGGGATATTTACCTAGATAATATGTCCAAGGTTGATTTGCCCAATCATTTAGGACTTCTATATTCTTAAATGTGATAAGCGGGGTGTTAAAAGAAAATGTGCACAGAGAATCTAACCAGCATTTCGGATTGAACAAATCTTCGGGATAAGGGTGCTGAGCAATTGCCCAATCAAAGTCTCCTTCAGCTTTCGAATAATCTACCAGTAATTCCAATAACTTTTTTGGTAAATAAAAATGTTTATCCGGGGTCCAAGTCCAATAGTGAGTTAAAGAGATAAATACTTTCGAATATTGATTATAACTTCTAGCAATATTATAAACCATCCGCATTGATTTGATATAAGTATCCATGAAAACATTAACAGGTTCTGCGCCGGCGTTAGTCCAAACCCAGCCAGCATCAACTTCGTTATGAATTATCCAATGGTTTATTCTGCCGAATTTTTTATCGGGTCGGCTATATCTACCGGCAAGGAAGTCAATAGCTGCAGCATAGCAATTAACGCTTGCAGGATTAGACATATTTGGCATACTGTATATTCCTGCGGGGTCAAAATCCGGGTGCTGCAATAATTCTCCAATTTTTGGATCGGGACAATCTTTAGCTTTATTAACCAAAAGAATAGCAGAGACAATTATTTTTTTATTTGCAGTTGTTCTCAAAGTAGAATCTAAACTTGCAACAGCATTTTTATCGAAGTAATATGGAATACCATTATAGATATGTTCGATCCTGCCGGAAGAGGGTTTTGAATACATAAATTTGGTAAACCATATATTAACAGTTACGCTCGTTATACCAAGATCTTCGAGGTCTTTAACATGCCCTCTATCAATGCTAAAACCGCCAAGACCTTTTTTAGATAAAGGTTTTTCATCGGGTAAATTATATTCCGGAGTTATTTGATCCGCATAATGAGCGTGCGAAATAAGCTTATATCCGCTATCTGTTTTTACAGCCAATACCCATTTAGATAATAATCGATCATAATTATAACCGTCAGTTTTAAAATATCGTGTCAATGTAATTAGAAATTTATTATTAGGGATAGGTGTTACGGAGGCAAAATGTTGTTCTTCAGTTACGTCTTGATATGGAGGTACTTCGCATAAATAAACATTATCTTTAGAATTTGCAACTCCTTCGATAGATATTTTTTGTTTTCCGACTTTAATTGATTTAATTTCGGATTCATAATCGGTTGCAAGGTATTTTATCAAATCTTCGTCAAGAATCGACTCTTTCCTTTTATTACTTTCTTTTACTAAGGCTAATTTCACATCAAGCTTGGATTGTAAACCCAATTCAAGATTACGGACTTGGATTCTCGTTCCAACGCGGTTCCCAAAATTCAGCTTAAGTAGACCCCCTGTTTCTCCCCATTTTGTATTTGTTTTTTTTAGGTTAATTGAAAACATGACCCAACCTTCACTGGGAGAGAGCCTTTTAACAATAATTTTTTCGTTCTCGTTGAAATCAGGCCCAAAATATATTTCGAAATTATCGATACCCTTTGGATAGAAATATTCGAATGACAACATAAAATCATTTGGCTGTAACTTTTGACGGATCGGATCGGTTACAACAAAAGGGTTTGATCCGGTGGAAATAATATCATAAATGTTTTTCTGATTAAAATTTAATTTTATATCATTGAAATTATTTTTAGATAATGTTAAACCGACTGTTTTATGCCGGTCATTCCTTGTTATCTTTTTTGCTTCAATTTTTATGGGAAGCGCAGTTAAGGACAATGAAATAAAGGCAATGATCCACATATTATAAATTGACATATTTACTCCATTTTAGTTTACTTATTATTACTCAAACTTAAATACTCTTTCTGTTTCACCTTGATATTTATTATCTCTAATTATAAAGCCATTTCCGTCCTTCCAAATGATATCCTCATTAGAATAATTTTTTAATTTATAATTTGAAGGAACGTAGATGTACAGCCCAGGTATTTTATTTAATTGGGCTCTGTATATTTTCACAATAAGCTCTTTATGAGAATTTGAGTATGATTCCCAAACTCTGTCTGCACCCATATATATATTTGCATCAAGGAATAAAAAGGATGGCGTGTCCGGCCTATTTTTTAACAACATAACCTTAACAGAATTAGCAGGTATTTTATTTATGATTAAATTATTTTTAATATTTCCAATTACATCTTTACTCCAACAATCCACTGCTATTACATTCTTCCCCAGCCCGAGTTTCTTAAGTGAGACAGATTTATTCATTACTGAGTCATTCAGATTGTAAATTGCCACCAACTGGGTAGGAGTTGACTGGTTGTTAACATTAATGTGTGTTACGGTCGGGTAAGGCTGCTCAAAAAAGTCGAGCGGATGAGCCGCTTTTCCCCAGACCGGTAAAATCTGTTCGAAAAGTTTTTCCCTTTTTGGGGATAATTTATTCATATCCTCATTTATAAATATCGTCCCGCCGCTCATTCCAACAGCGGTCGCCCACAATTTCGCCTGATTATAATTTAGCTTGACGAAATCGTTTCCGTTATTATAATCCCTTAATACAAGAGCATCCGGATCATTTACAAAAAACTTATTGTGAAAATAAGACCTTAAAATAATATTCCTAATGTTGTCTTTGAAGATTGTCCACCAATTAGGAGCATCCGGAACTCCTTTTCCCCAAATAATGTCTGGAGAAATACGGCTTCCGTCGAAGATTCCCACACTTTCTCCGATAGGAGCTCCGCATGCATTTAGAAAAACGGAACTGCCCACAGCTCTACGAATATTCATCATGGCTTTGCGGTAAACCGCTACCGAATAATCACCGTCAGGATATTCAATAAGATTATCGCCTCGTAATTTGTCTTCTTGACGTATAAGTGAACACACTAAAAAATCTAATTTGAAATATCTTGATTTGTAATCATTAACCGCCGTATGGAATATATTATATATGTATTTTTCTACCTTTGGATTAGCCAGGTCAAGTGTGTAAAATGCATTTGAGTCAACACCGGTAAAATTTTCCTGATTACTGCCACCAAAGGATTTTTTTAATTTTCCGTTATAAAACACATTATAATCAAAATGCGAATGAAATAAATCCGAATTCGGCCGAAACATTGTAGGCGCGTACCATAGTCCTAAAGTTAGTCCCATTTTACTTAGCCTTTCGCTGAAATATCCCATTCCGTTCTTAAATTTTGTAGTTAAGGGTTTCCAGTCGCCCCATGATTTACCAAACCATCCGTCGTCTAATTGAAAAATATTTGCCCCGCTTTTTTCACAATGATCGGACATAACTTTGGCATCACGTAGAAGTTGTTTCTCATTTATACTGCCATAATAACAAGACCAACTAGACCAACCTGCCGGAGACGGCTTGAGCTTAATGTGATAGTTTTTCTTAACCAATGAAGTATATTGATCGAAAAACCGATCACCCGGCAAACTTTCGTTTATTAAAATTGATTCAAGTTTATAATCCATGCCTTCTTTTAACGCCCTATCTTCCATGCATTCACGAACTACAACCTTTTTTCCATATGAATCGAAATAAGTATAAAATCTATTGAATGTTGTAAATGCAATATTAATATTATCTTCGTATTTTTTATTCTTGAACAAAACAAGTTCCCGCGATATTGTACCGTTTTCATCCGGTTTCATTACTTTGACCCAGCTGTTAGTAATAGAAGAATTGTTATAAAAAATCAAATTACTATCACCAAATTGCGAAGTAAAATTAATGACCAAATCTACGTACTTTATCTTTTTGGATTTCAGTCTCCGTAAAACAATATTTATCTCAGTTCCGCAATTTAGATTCTTGGATATCAATTTAATGTTTGTATATGAATCCGATTTATTTACAGGCGAGATAATATTATCAATTGGGACTCGATATAACGTACTATCCAAATAAAGTACTTCAATATAAACCGACCGGGCACTTTTTAATTTGAAATTATCTTCTTTGGATCCGGCTTTAACTTCAAAAATAAAAATAAAGATGAATACTAATATTTCGATTATAATAAATTTATATTTCATCTAACCCTCGATTAAATTTCAATTGTTTTAAGATTCATTATTTTATATTTAGTCACAGGATAATGGAATTTTAATTCATTCCAAACAAAACATAATTCAAGGCAGTAGCAGTTTATCTAATAATTTAATAGGAAGCTCATACTTAGGTAAAAATTTATCACCGGCCATATAGTTTAATAAGCTTTGTTCCATTTGACGGGCTTCAGGACGCTTATTAGCATCTGTTTCCAGGTCCATAGCACATACCAGCAACTTGCCTTTGCCGACACGTGTTTCAAAAACGACTCCAAGTTTTGCATTCCGGTCATAATTATCAATAACCTGAACTATAGGCCTGAAACCGGCAGGTGTTTCATTTAATATTATTGCTTTTGAGCGGTTAAGTTTATCGTCTGCTTTCTTTTCTAATGTATCACACATTGCCAGCGGAGCTCCTGCAACACGAAAGGATTCGGCTGCCGAAAATCTACCAAGAAGGTCTGCCCATTGCCAATCACTATGTGATTCTGTTGGAAAACCTAAGAGAGCAGGATTTTTAGGATCACAGAGGATACCGAGAGTTCCAATTTGATTAAATAACCTCGCATTCCAAAAAACAGGCATGAAACTACCGGGGATGGCATTCTTTCCTGCACTTACAGGAGGTAAATATCTAACAGAGTCTGGGGCATAAAATCCCCTGGGAGGTATTATAACTCCTTCTTTAGGTGAGGAGAACAAAAGCACTCGTTTACCTTCAGCAAGAGCTTTAAGTGTTCTATCATCAAACTCATGAGTAATAATTACATTTGAGGGTATGGTTACCTGCTTTTTAGGATAGACCCAAATATTCCAACTGTTAGAAGTACCAGCGGCACTTAACATAACGGTAAGCCGGTCAGGAACCTTTACTTTATTAAGATCAACCTTTATATCACCCACAGCCGTCAACTTTCCTTCTTCAAGATTTGAAAGCTGTAGATTACCACTGGCAATTATATCACTTTCAGTATTCTTTATCTGCCATGATGGGATTACATTTAATGAATCAGGACTATAGTTAGCAATCTCAGCTTTTGCAGAAAACAAATCGCCTTTTGAATAGACTCTCTTCGGCATCCGCAGAAGGCATACGATCGGAGCACAGAATCTGCGAAACTCTTCAGGTGTTATAAGCCCTTTCGAATCCCAGAATGAATCAAGCCATCCTACAATAGCGGTTCCCTGCCCGGGGTGATCGCGTGCGTCCAGAATTTCAAAACCACCATACGGGTATGTACGCTCGCATGCTTCAATTTCTTCTTTATAAAGCAGCACACTGAATTTTCCGCTGGCCTTGGCAAAAGTTTTATCTTCATCCAGCATATGATGTGCTTTAAGAGATTTTCTATAGCTTTCAAAATTATATGGTAAGAGAGATCCGGTGAATTTTTTTATCTCATCAAAGTCAGGGTACATGCACCATTGACCAACTTCATGCGATAATGTTGGTACTTGACTAATACGGTTTGTATTGTCATTTCCTACGATCCATCCGGCAATCTCGGATCTATCCCAATCGGTACTCGGCCCTATAATTCCGCGCTCTCCGATCTCGACGTAATCGCCCTGGGTAGGTGTCTGACCGTTTTCGCAACGATAAAGATGGCGCGGATCTAATTCCCTGGCTAACATGACCAGGCTGTCCAACGATCCGCTCGATTCGTTCCCCATAGCCATTAAAGCAAATGAAGGATGATTACCGTATACGGTTAAAATACGTTTAAGCTCATCACGAATAAATTGATCCCGTTTAGGGTCCTGCCCAAAATGCGGAGTATCCATAGTCCAAAGGGGTAATTCAACCTGAAATTGAAACCCAAGTTCATCGCCTGCTTCGAATGCAGCTTCGGGAGGACACCAGGAATGAAATCTCATAAAGTTGAATCCGTAAGACTTACAAATTCGAAGCGTACGAAGCCAAGATGCCCTATCCATAGGCGGATACCCTGTATGCGGATAAACACATTCATCTACCGTACCGCGCAGCATGATTGGTTTTCCGTTAAGTGTAAATTGCCTGCCTTTCGTGCTTAGTTTTCG
This sequence comes from Bacteroidota bacterium, assembly GCA_021831685.1. Lineage (GTDB taxonomy): Bacteria > Bacteroidota > Ignavibacteria > Ignavibacteriales > Ignavibacteriaceae > FEN-1297. The sequence goes on from JAKBMG010000166.1 coordinate 22,469, forward strand.
AACCGCATAAGGAATAATTTTTTTATCGCTATATTCACCGGATTTTACCTTAACAGTTAGTTGTTTTATTACTGGTGTGAAATCATCCCAGAGTTTACCTATTGTTTTGAAAGGAATTTCTACTATATTAATTCCTTTATGAATCTTTGATTTCTGAAATTTATTTTGTAATCGAGGAATATTACATTGAATATTAACATCTTGTATACTGCTTGTCCGGTTATCTATACTAATACTCAGTTCTTCGGGATAAATTTGTACTCTTCTAATTTCAAGTGACTGTTCCGCTCGCAATTCAATCCGACCTATTATACCATTCCAGTCGCCCTGAGAATCATAAGTAATTGCCGAAGTCCATCTGCCAATCGGTAATTTATAAGTATTATCTACACAAATAGTAAGTAAATGCCGGCCCGGCTTGATTATGCCCAGATCATAAACATGAGGCGTCGAAATACTATTCTGACTGCCAAATTTTATATTATCCAGCCAGACATTTGTCTCCCAATAGCATCTTTCAAGAAATAACTCGAGATGCTTTCCTTTCCACGAAACCGGTATATTTATTACGCGTTGATACCATGCAGGTCCTTCATACTTAAACTTGGGAGTAAGACGCCCAATCCATGGCTGGATTACTTTTTCCCCGTAACCTTGATCCTGACAAGATCCCGGCAATTCGATAGTGTCCGGCAGAACCGTTTTAAACCATTTCTCCTCTTTTCCAACCTTCTCTGGATCCAATCGGAATTTCCATTTCCCTGCAAGTGAAACTGATTCCGGTTCTGAACGGCTGCTTTTCACTTGTTTTCCGGAGAAAGTATTCTCATCTTTCTTCAAAGGAATTTTCCCCGTTTTTTTCTGTTCCTGTAAA
>JAKBMG010000126.1 GCA_021831685.1 Bacteroidota bacterium
TTCCGATCTTTTTATCATCTTCAAGATCGATAAAATCGACTACAATTATTCCTCCAATATCTCTCAACCGTAACTGGCGGCAAATTTCACGGGAAGCCTCCAGGTCTGTTTTTAATGAATTTAATTCTTGCTCTTTGCTTTTAGCGTAACGTCCGCTGTTTACATCAATAACAACCATTGCTTCGGTATGTTCGATAATTAAATATCCGCCGCTTGGCAATTGAACTTTACGCCCCATTAAAGTTTTTATCTGCTCTTCTATTTTGAACGAATCAAAAATTGAATTGGTCGATTTGAAAGGTTCTATTTTATCGGCAAGCTGGGGTTGAACTACTTCGACATAGCTTTTAATTTGTTTGTAAAGCTTTTTTGAATCAATAAAAACTTTAGAAATGTCAGAAGTAAAAAGATCTCTAATTACGCTTGATGTCGTATTTAAATCTTGGTGAAGAAGTGCCGGAGGTTTTTCATTTTTAACTGCCGCTTCTATTCCCTGCCAGGTTTTAACCAGATTATTTAAATCATCCTTCAAAGCTTCTTCGGTTTGAAATTTTGCGACAGTGCGAATTATCAATCCAAAATTTTGGGGCAAAATTTCACGAGCAATATGTCTAAGACGTTTTCTTTCTTTGAAGTCCGATATTTTCTTTGAAACTCCGATTTTATTATCAAAAGGGAGGAGTACACAAAATCGACCCGGGAGTGAAACGGAGGAAGTAACCCTAACGCCCTTATTATTGACAGGTTCTTTTGTAATCTGGATAATGATATCTTCGCCTTTGTGGAGTTTTGGAACTCCGTGACTATCTAAATTATCTTTGCTGTTTCTTCCGTGAGAATTGCTCTTATTGTTTGGGGATTCTTCATCGTCATCCTCATCAACGTCGGAATCATCGCCAAGGATATCCTGAAATTGTTGAGTTCTTGCGCCAATATCCGAAAAATGAAGAAAGGCGTCGTGCTTCATGCCGATGTCTACAAATGCAGCTTTTATACCGGGTAAAACTCTTGCAACTTTACCAAGATAAATGTCCCCAACCATTCTACGATTTTCAGGATAGTCAACAAAAAAGTCGACTAGGTTTCCATCTTCCGTAATTGCTACCCGCGTTTGTGAGGTAGACGAATTGATTATAATTTCTTTTGTCATATAAAACAAACTCGTTTAATGAAATCCAATATTTCATATAAAAAATTCTAAAAGCGAACCGGTTCAACTTTTTAACAGCGCGCTTATTAGCATCGACAATTCGATACCAATCAAATTCGAATTGGCAAATAATCATTAGCCAAAAAACGAGCTGAAATTTATGTAACTCTTTATCTGTCACGATGAACCTTTATTAATTATTTTTTCAGAAGCAATTACTTGAAACACTCTTCAAAATAAGCTTCATATAGCTTGCCTTTACAGGCATCAAATACAAAAAATCTTTGGCGCAATCAGAAAGACCTGTTACGCTTGAACATAAAAGAAAGTTTGCCGGATCAACATCCGGCAAACTTAAAACTAATTTCCGGCGTTACTTGAATTATTATCTTTTAATAATTCTTTTCTACTTAAAGAATACTTACCGTTTTCAACCTTTAACAATTTTACGGTAACTTTGTCGCCTTCCTTATAATAGTCTGTTACTTTATTAACGCGCTTATTATCTATCTGCGAAATGTGAAGTAAACCTTCCTTGCCGGGAAGAATCTCCACAAACGCTCCGAAGTCCATAATTTTTGTTATAACTCCGTCATAAATTTCACCGACTTCTGGTGTGGCGGTAAGTTGCTTAATATAATCTTTACACTTAGTAGCACTTTCTTTATTTGGTGAAGCAATACTTACAGTGCCAAAATCATCAATATTAATATCAACGCCAAAAAGTCTTTGCATTCCTTGAATTGTTTTTCCACCCGGGCCAATGATAAGACCAATTTGGTCGGTTTCAACTTTCATGGTAATTAATCTTGGTGCAAAAGAAGACAGTTGTTCGCGTGGTTTGTCAATTGCAGAATTCATAATTCCAAGAATATGCAGGCGACCTTCTTTGGCTTGATGCAAAGCCTTTTCCATAATTTCAAATGAAATACCTTGAATTTTTATATCCATCTGGAAAGCTGTAATTCCATTTGTAGTACCGGCCACTTTGAAATCCATGTCGCCAAGATGATCTTCGTTTCCAAGAATATCGGAAAGGATTGCAAATTTATCTTCTTCTTTAACCAGCCCCATTGCAATGCCGGCAACAGGTTTTTGAAACGGAATTCCCGCATCCATTAGACTAAGTGAACCGGCGCAGACCGTAGCCATTGACGAAGAACCGTTCGATTCCAAGATATCAGAAATTACTCTAACCGTATACGGGAAAACGTCTTCAGGTGGCATTAAAATTTTTAATGCGCGTTCGGCAAGATTGCCATGACCTATTTCGCGTCTTCCTACTCCGGTCATTCTGCCAACTTCACCTACGCTAAACGGAGGGAAATTGTAATGAAGCATAAACTTTTTGGTATACTCCTCAAAAAGTCCATCTATTATTTGTTCATCGTTTTTTGTTCCGAGTGTAACTGTCGTTAAGCTTTGTGTTTCGCCTCTGGTAAACAGTGCCGAACCATGCGTCCTAGGAAGAATCCCAAGTTCAATTGTTATTGGGCGAATTTGTGTTGTGTTTCTTCCGTCCAACCGGATTCCTTCTTCAAGAATTCTTTTTCTCATTAAATCTTTTTCAAGATCGTGAAGAATTTCACCGATAACTTTTCCTTGCTCAGGATATTTTTCTGCCAAATTCTCTTTTACGAAAGCAGCAAGTTCTTTATTTTTTGCGCTTCTTTCCTCTTTGGCAAGTTTCGAATGAACAATCTCTTTAAATTTGCCGTAAGCTAATTCCATAACATCTTTAACTAAAGCTTCGTCAACAACCGGAGCATTTACATCGCGTTTTTGTCTTCCGACTTCGGCTTTAAGTTCTAATTGTAAATTAACTAATTTCTTAATTTCCGTTTGAGCAAATTTCAAAGCATCGAGTAAATCCTGTTCGCCAATTTCTTTTGATTCCCCTTCAACCATCATAATTGAATCTGAAGTACCGGCAACGACTAATTCTACATCGCTTTCTTTAATTTGTTTGATGGTTGGATTAACGATGAATTCTCCGTTAATTCTACCGACTCTAACTTCCGCACATGGCCCATCAAAAGGAATATCGGAAATTGTTAAAGCTGCAGATGCTCCAACAGCGGCTAAAACATCAGCATCGTTTTCTCCATCATGGGAAAGGACAAAAGCAATAACTTGGGTTTCATTTTTAAATTCATTGGGAAAAAGAGGGCGAATCGGGCGGTCAATCAGACGCGAGCTCAGAATTTCTTTTTCTGTCGGTCTTCCTTCACGTTTAATAAATCCGCCGGGAATTTTTCCGGCTGCCGAAGTTTTTTCTCTATATTCAACTTGAAGAGGGAAAAAATCCTGTTCTGCTTTTGCTTCTTCAGCCATTACAGCAGATACAAGAACCATCGTGTCACCAAATCTAACCATAACGGCACCATTTGCTTGTTTTGCAAATCTTCCCGTTTCAATAGATAAAATTTTTCCGCCAATTTCTACTTCTTTTATAACTAACATTTAAAACCTTTACTTTCTAATATTCAATTCTTTAATTATTGTTCTATATCTTTCTATTTCTTTACCGGCTAAATAATCTAAAAGTCTTCTTCTTTTTCCAACCATCATCATTAAACCACGTCTGGAATGATGATCTTTTTTATGAACATTAAAGTGGTCGGTAAGTTCATTTATCCTTTTTGTTAAAAGCGCAATTTGAACTTCCGGTTTGCCGGAGTCCTTTTCATCTTTGCCAAACTGCTTAACTATAGCAAGTTTTTCTTCTTTGGTCATTTTATTTATCCTTATTATTTTGATACAATATAATCCCAGAAATTACCGGGATTAATTAACTAATTTACTTAATATTTTTCTTCCTTCTTCAGTATCCATTTTCATCTGCTTAATAAGTTCGTCTGCAGATGAAAATTTTTCTTCGCCGCGAATTCTAGCAACAACATTAACGGTAACATATTTGCCATAGATTTCTTCATCAAAATCCAAGATATAAACTTCGGTAGTAATTGTTCCTTCGTTATAAAAAGTAGGGCGTTTGCCGATACTCATTATGCCGAAATATTTTTTACTGTCAAGAATAAATTCAACGGCATAAATTCCAAGAGCGGGCAGCAGTTTGTTTCTATCGTCAAGGTCGATGTTGGCAGTTGGAAACCCAAGCAATCTACCTCTTTGATCGCCTTTAACAACCGTACCGCTAAAGGAGTAAAACCTATTTAAGAACGAGTTGGCAAGCTTTATATCGCCGCTTACCAGAGCATTTCTAATTTTTGTACTACTTACCACAATTCCGTTTTGAGAAACAGCATCTACAGTAGAGACTTGAAAACCAAATTCTTTACCCATTTCTTTAAGCGTCAGCTCGTCACCGCCTCTTCCTTTTCCAAAATGGTGGTCATGCCCGATCACAACTTTTTTTACCCCAATAGAGTCCACAACATATTGTCTAACAAACTCTTCCGAGCTAATCTGCGAAAATTCTTGAGTAAATTTAACAACTAACAAATTTTGAATACCTAGACTTTTTACTACTTCAATCTTCTCTTGTAGGGTACTAAGCAATTTTATTTTATCGATATTTGGAACAACCGTTCTCGGATGCGGATCAAAAGTGATCAACAAACTTCGTGAATTTAAATGAGCTGCTTCATCAACAACTTTTTCAATTATTTTCTGATGACCGGGGTGAATCCCGTCAAAAGTACCTAAGGTTAGTACCGTGTTTTGATCTCTGTTTACTTCCGATAGGTTGTAAAATATTTCCATTTCAACGTTTGTCTAAACAATAATTTGTAAAAATAAGTTTTTTCATGCTAAAAAGGAAATAAAGAAATCACTTCAAAGCGCTTAAATAAGTTCAAGCTCAAGTTTAAGAAAAAAGCAAAGTTTTACCTACCAATATTATAGAAATTATATTTGCACGGATACTTTTTCTACAAAATCATCTACAGAAACTGCATTATCGACTGAAAAAGAGCCGATATTTGTTCTGCGCAAAGAACTTAGCAAACCTCCGCAGCCTAATCTTTCTCCAAAGTCATGGGCTATAACCCGGATGTAAGTTCCTTTAGTGCAGGTTATTTCGAAATAAATCTCCGGAAGAGAAATTCTGGAAATACTAAATTTTGAGATTGTGATCTCTCTTGCTTCGCGGTAAACAGTTTTTCCTTGCCTTGCCAAATGATAAAGTGATTTACCTTTATATTTTATTGCCGAAAACATTGGAGGAATTTGTCTAATAGTTCCGGTAAATTCGTTTCTTATTTCTAAGATTTGTTCTTCCGTAATTCCGTCAAGTAATCTTTCTTCCGTAATTTCCGTTTCAAGGTCCATTGATGGTGAAGTTTTACCGAGTAAAATTGTTCCCGTATAAGTTTTTTCAAGATCTTGAAATTTTGTAATCTCTTTGGTTTTCTTTCCGGTACACACAATTAGTAAACCGGAAGCATTCGGGTCTAAAGTACCGGCATGCCCGACTTTCTTTGCTCCGGTAGCATTACGAATTTTGTAAACCACTTTAAAGGACGACCAACCAATCGGCTTATCGACAAGTATAATTTCTCCGCCGTTAAAGTCGCAATTAGAAAAATCAGTCGTTTCCCTTGTTATCATTCTCGTGAATTTGTTTTAATAAACCTTCTATTTTCTCAACATAATCCAAAGTATCGTCGATAAAGAATTTTAATTCAGGTACGAACTTTATTTTTATTCTTGAAGCAAGCTCGGATCGGATAAAACCGGTTGAGGCTTTTACTTTTTCAAGCACAGCTTCTCGTTTTTCCTTTTCAAATACCGAAAGATAAATTTTGGCAAGCTTAAGATCGGGCGTAACTTTTACTGTAGTAATTGTAACAAATCCAAATGCGGGATTGTTCAATTTATACAAGAAGATTAAACTGATTTCTTCCTTTATCAAATTTTCAATTTTATCTATTCTGTGTTGCATAAAATCAACCTCCTAAGCAGCATATATTTTATCGTGACCTTTTCAAAAAACATAGATCAGTTTTCCTGATCTCTATGCAAGCTTTTTCTTAGTTTCAACTATTTTAAAGGATTCTATAATATCGCCGGGTCTTATATCGTTAAAATTTGCAATATTCAATCCGCATTCATATCCGGCATCGACTTCCCTTACGTCATCTTTAAATCTTTTTAAGGAAGCGATTTCACCTTCGTGAAAAACAATTCCGTCGCGTATTAGTCTTACTTTGCTGTTTCTCGTGATCTTGCCTTCCTGAACATAGCATCCTGCAACCGTTCCAAATTTCGGAACTTTAAATGTATCTCTTATTTCCAAAGTCGCCGTAATTTCTTCCGAAAGAACCGGAGAAAGCAATCCCTCTAAAGCGGATTTTACCTCGTTTATCGCATCGTAAATTATGCTGTACAAACGAATGTCCACATTTTGCGTCTCGGCAAGTTTACGAGCATTTAGATTTGGCCTTACGTGAAATCCTATAATTATCGCATTAGAAGCTGATGCTAATAAAACATCGCTTTCGGAAATTCCGCCGACGCCTTTATGAATAACTTTAACTATAACCTCATCGGTAGATAATTTCATAAGCGAATCGGAAAGTGCTTCTACCGACCCGTCAACGTCACCCTTCACAATTAATGCAAGCTCTTTTACTCCGCCAATGCTTATATTCTTTGCAATCTCATCAAGCGTAATATGATGAACTTGCTTTTGATCTTGTTCACGTTTTAATTGTTGACGCTTTAACCCAATTTCGCGTGCCATCTTGTCTGATTCAACAACCACGAATGTATCGCCGGCCTGGGGAGCTCCTTCAAAACCGAGGACTAATACAGGTGTTGACGGCGGAGCATCTACAATTTTATTTCCGCGCTCGTCAAACATTGCACGGACTTTACCCTGGTAAATTCCCGCCACAAAAGGATCGCCAATTCGAAGCGTACCTTTTTGAACCAAAATGGTTCCTGTAATTCCTCTTCCTTTATCTAATTGTGATTCCACAACTACACCTCGAGCTAACCTATCCGAATTAGCTTTAAGGTCTAAAACTTCCGCTTCAAGAAGAATTTTTTCAAGAAGAAGGTCAACATTCAATCCGCTTTTTGCAGAAAGCTCAACGCACTGATATTTGCCGCCCCAATCTTCAACCAGAATATTTCTTTCAGCTAATTGCTGTTTTATCCTTTCAGGATTAGCGCCTGGCTTATCAATTTTATTTATTGCAATAACAATCGGAACATTTGCCGCCTGGGCGTGGTTAATGGCTTCTATCGTTTGAGGCATTACTGCGTCGTCTGCAGCAACCACAAGAACCACAATATCGGTCAACTGCGCGCCGCGTGCTCTCATTGCCGTAAACGCCTCATGTCCGGGTGTGTCAAGGAAAGAAATATATTTATTATCGCCAACATTAACTTTATAAGCGCCGATATGTTGTGTAATTCCGCCTGATTCTCCGGCAACTACGTTTGAGTTCCGGATATAATCAAGCAAAGATGTTTTGCCGTGATCAACATGTCCCATTATTGTGACAACCGGAGAACGATGTAACAATTTAGATTGATCGTCCGGTGTATCATCAAGCGCTTCCGAGGTATATTCTTTTTGAAATTCAACTTCAAAATCGAATTCATCTGCGACAAGTGTAATTGTTTCAACATCAAGCCTTTGATTTATGGAAACCATCAATCCAAGTTCAATACATTTAGAAATAACTTCACCAACCGGAACTTGCATCAAATTGGCAAGCTCGTTTACAGCGATAAACTCCGTAACACTTATTTTATTGCCTTCAAGAGACTTTTCTTCAAGCCGGCGTTCCTCTTCAGCTTCTCTCTCTCTTCTTTTCTTTTTACGGGAGCTTGCTCTATCGGATGCGATTGAATCATCCATACTTAAAAGAGTTTTTCTTATGGCTTCTTTGACTTCTCTCTGATCAATTTCAAATCGCTTGACTCTTTTTTTCTTTTTAACTATCGGAATTTCATCTACCGGAGCTTCGTTGGGTTTCTTTTTGGCCTTTGGTTTCTTTTTCTTTTTAATTGTTTCTGAAGAGGTTTTTGCAGTTTGCTTTTCTTCCGAAGTTTCTTTGGCAGCTTCTTTTTTCTCAACCCTAGGGGTACTTTCACCAAGATCAATTCTACCTACTACCTTTAAGCCTTTTTTCTTTGCAGCTTCAATATCTTTTGGAGAAATAAATTTAACTGCTTCTTCTTTATGCTCAACTTCGGCAACCACCGGTGCAGCTTTTGCTTCTTCCGGTAAAGGTACTTCTTGAACTGGTGTCTCCACAGGTGTCAGAACGATAGGTTCCTGCTTTGATTCTTCCACCGGGGCTTCTGTTACTTCAATTTCTTCAACCGCAGCATGAATTATAACTTCTGGTTCGGGAACTGGAGAAGGGACAGCTTCCATTTCCTCAACTTTTACCTGTGGTTTTTCCTTCACCTCTTCGCTGGATTTTTCAACTCTTTTCTTATTAAATTCCGCTACTTTTTTCTTATGTTTTTCTGCTTTCTCAATATCTTTCTTAAAATGGTCATTTATCTCCTTGACCATCTCATCCGTAACCAGAGAGTTCGGACCTTTAACCTCAAATCCTTTTTTGATCAGGAATTCTACGAGATTTTCCGTGGATAGATTTATCTCAGAAGCTAATTTTACAACTCTGAGCTTTTTAGATTGGATTTCGGACATAGATTACATACCTTAATTTATAGCTACTCTTCATCTTCAAACTGTGACTTAATCAGTTCGAGAATTTCTTCTACTTTCTTTTCGTCAAGTCCTTCAATTTCTTTTAATTTTTCAGAACCTGCTTTAAGAACTTCCAATGCCGTATCATAGCGGTGATTTATAAGCAATTCGTAAATATCTGCGCCAAGTTCTTCTTTGATATCGATTAGTTCTATATCTTCGTCATATTCTTCGAACGGTTTTTCTTCTCTTAAGATTTCGATTTCATAACCGGTCACTTTTATGGCAAGCCTAATGTTTACGCCGTTTCTTCCAACCAGCAAGGAAACCTGGTCGCTATCTGCAGTAACGATAGCCTTTTTATTATGGTTATCTAACTCAATTTTTTTAAGTTTAGCAGGTGCGAGGGCACGCTGTATAAAAACTTGCGGGTCGTCGGAATAATTTATCACGTCAATATTTTCATTGCTCAATTCTCTGACTATGGCATGAATACGAACGCCTTTCATTCCAACGCAGGCGCCAACGGCATCAATCCTATTATCCTGTGATTCCACGGCAACTTTAGCACGTTCGCCGGGTTCCCGTGCAATAGCCTTAATCTCGATAATTCCGTCATAAATTTCGGGAATTTCTATTTCGAAAAGTCTTCTTAAGAAAGTATTATCTGCCCGGGAGATAATTATTTGAGGTCCGCTATTGGCTTTTTTGACTTCTTTAACAATAGCCCTAATAGTTTCACCTTTTTTATAATGCTCGTGAGGAATTTGTTCTTGGCGTGGAAGTAATAATTCGTTTTTATTATGATTGACAAGAATATCATTTTTCCGAATCTGATATATGTCGCCCACTACTATTTCACCAAGAAGCTCTTTATATTCGTTGAAGATAACATCTTTTTCTATTTCGCGTATTCTTTGGTTTAAACCCTGTTTGGCTAATATTATTAGTCTTCTTCCAAATGATTCGAGGTTAAGTTTTTCCACATAATCATCGCCGACTTCAAGCTCATCGTCATTACCGCGTTTATTAACTTCCTCAATATTTATCTGAATATTTGGGTCTTCGACTTTTTCAACTATTAAGCGCTCTAAGAATATTTCAATGTCGCCTCTATCCATATTTACAACGACGTCGTACTTAGACTCTTCGCCGTATTTTTTTCTAACCAGCATACCAAAAATTTCTTCGATTATACCTGCTAGAACATCTTTATCAACGCCCTTTTCTCTTACCATTTGGGCAAAAGATTCAACGATATCTGGGTTCATTTCTTAAATTCCTCCGTTAAGAAAAACTTACTAATACTTTAGCTTTTGTTATGTTATTAAAATTAATTATTGTTTCGTTTTTTTGATCTGATTGAAAAATTAGGTTTTCGCCTTCAATACGTATTAATTTCCCTACTAATTTTTTGGTTTCATCGTTTGGCTTGTAGGAAATTTCAAATTTTCTGTTGATATGCTTCGGATATTGCTTTAAGAATTTTAAAGGTCTATCAACACCGGGCGAAGAAACTTCAAGACGGTAGGAAGAATCAATTAAGCCAAGGCTTTCGATTTGTTCTTCAATTTCCCGGCTGACTTTAGCACAATCGTCGGCGGAAACGTTTTTCTCACCGTCAATAAAGATTTCGATTATCCGGTTATTGGGATTGCCCCGAAAAATAATATCGACTAAGAAAAATCCATTGTCCTCCGATTTACCGGCAGCAATTTTTCTAATATTTTCATCAAATAAATTCATAGAAACAAAAATCGCCCTCAAGAGGGCGAAAAAGTTGATCAAACTTAATACTATTTACGCCAATAAGCAAGAAGTCACAATTAAGAAAATCTTCAAATAATAAAGAAATCGTTTCAGTAAGTTCGGCTAACCTCGTAGTATATTAAGTTCATTTTAGAAAATTATTGTACCGGCGCGTTAGTTTCATTTGAAATTTTCTTCTTTGGTGAGCCGAAGATTGCCGAAACTATAAATCCCAGAATTATTCCGATGAAAAAAGAAATAGACATTAAAACAATTGTAGACATTTGGAATTTCCATAAGAAAACGCTCACGTCAATCATATCGGTGTTTTGGGATACGAATACCGTGAAGAGAATTACAAGGATCATCACGATTACAATTTTTGCTCTCATACTTACCTCTTTTCTTTACAAATGGATTTAATTAATGTTACTTTGTTACAGGATATCCTTTCTCTTTCCAATCCTGGGAAAAATCATTCGGAAGATATAAGGCTTTTACATTTGTATAACCTAAATCAACAAGAGTTTTATAAGCTGGTCGGATATTTGGGCAATCGTTCCATGGACAGCAGCCACAGTAGATAACAATCTCCTTATTCTTAGGCAGGGATTTTACTGCATTCTTAATCATGCCAATTCCTTCTTTAGATGAAGCAGCTCCCGCATATTTTGCGCCGGTTATATGACCCTGGCTATATAAAAAACTAAATCCAACCTGAAGTACCAATGGTTTAGTGAATTTAGAGCGTTTCAACTCACTTGCCAGGGCACTTGCGGTGATTGTTTGTTTAACACTTAATTGGTCTGATATTTTTGAAGTCTTTGCTTTACCGGATTTCTCTGAAGATTTTTTTGTCTGTGCATTAACTGTAACAACAGACAAAAATAAAATAGTTAATAGAAAAGAAACCATTATTCTTCTATTTGTGCTGATGTTTTTTCCTAATAACATTTTTGAGCCTCACATAGTTGTTAAGTTATATTTCTAAATTAATTTCACCTAAAGTCACATACAATGCACTATTTTCATCTTCAATATTCGGAAAAGTTGACAGCTTCTTTACTTTCTTTCGTGAATGAAAGAAGGAACAACATTACTGCAAGAATTAAATAAGCAGAGGAAAATTGATACGGAATTTGTCTTATGAAATCCTGAAGCTGCCATGGGAAATACATATTACCTTCGGGAATAGCGGAATGAATAACTCCAAAGAAAGTAAGCACCGCCATTATGCCGAGATAAACAGAAGCTTGTTTTAATTTTCGGTCAATCAGCTTTGCGACAAATGCTCCCCAAAGCATAGCTGTTAATATAAATCCGTTTCCTAAGGCAACCACAACAAGGGTTTCCGGTAAGACTTTCCCGGGCAAAGTAAGCAATTGATTAAATTTATCGATAGGAATTACATCCGGGTTACTTAGCTTAATCTGAAGCATTCGGGCAATGTTTGGAAATAAGGAAAACGCTACCGCTGTCATGTGGTGAGGGGGACAAGCCTTGAAAGCCTGCACAGTAATGTCGAGGGCGACAAAAATTAATATGGGTGCTAATACAGCGCGCGGGATAAGTTCCACAAAGAATGATACGTAGCCTAAGATTCCTCCAAGACCTATAAACAGACCGGTAAGGACAGTATAACCGGCACGGCTTCCCATGGCTTTGTAAGCAGGCTGTCCGATATAGGGAGTGGTTTGTGCAACACCTCCGCATAAGCCGGCTATTAATGTAGCAACTGCTTCAGTTAACAAAATATGTTTTGTATTGTAATCATCGCCGGCAACACGAGCGCTTTCAGTAACATTTATTCCGCCGACAATTGTTAAAATTGCAAATGGTAAGGCAATCGGAATGTATTTTAAGGCTTGAATAAAGCCATGGACAAAACCAAGTGTGGGTAAGGGTACTCCGTAATGAAGCTGCATTGCGGGGGGAGTAAAACTTCCGCCTACCAATCCCATTGGTGCAAGGATATAATAAAGCACAGTGCCTATCAGAACTGCAGCTAGTACACCCGGGAATTTTTTGGGTAAATTTATTTTTGCTACTAATGTATACAGGATTAGTCCAAGTGAGATCATTCCGATTACGGGTAGACCAAAGACATCTAGTAAGGGGATGAAACCAATTAGTAAAAGACCGATGCCTGCAAGGCTTCCAAGCAAACCTGCCTGGGGGACAATTTTTTGGATCCATCCGCCGATAAAGGAAAAGATTACCTTTACAATGCCTATAATCATCATCGTTGCCATGCCTATATACCAGGTCATCATTGCAGCATCGTTCACAGCCATTCCCTGACTTTTTAGATAAATAAACGAGGGGCCGAGAACCGTTAGAGCAATTCCAATCGTCGAGGGAGTATCTAATCCAAGGGGCATTGCCGTAACATTGGGATTATTCGTTTTCTTTGCTAAGCGAAACGCCATATACGTATAAACTAGATCGCCGAAGAGAACTCCGAACGCTGTTCCGGGAAACATTTTCCCGTAGACTATTTCGGCTGGATATTTAAACACGAAGATTAGAATTCCGGCAAGGAAAGAAAGGACGGTTAGGTTATCAACCATTAAGCCGAAGAACCCATTTATGTCACCGGCTACAAACCAACGATACTTTGAACCGGATTGAGCTGCAGGTTCACGAGTTTGTTTCATTAAGGCTCCTTTATATATTATTCACAATTACAGCACAAGAAATAAACAAAACCTTTTTCAAAAATAATGTATAAAATTGAAAGTGCAATGATTACGCAGCCGAAATTATTTATGGCGAAGCGGAGTATAAAAAGGTAAATAAAAATGGTATTGGAAAGAGAGAAGCAGGATTCGAAATGACATGGGCTGGGGTGTCATATCGAAGGAGTCCCCGACTGAGATATCTCATGCTCAATTCGTACATCTGTGCTATACTGGGGATTTCTCACCGGCTAAAGCCGGATTCGAAATGACAACTTTATTCATTAGATTTCTCACCGCAAACGGGGCAGGCAAGCTCTTTCGAAATGATAATTTTATTCATGGGATTTCTCCTCCCTTCGGTCGTCGAAATGACAAGGGGAATAAAGGAAAAAGAATATGGAGTATGGAATTGTTCTGTACAAACAGGGCAAGCACCGACTGAAGCTAGATTATATATGTAGGGGTCTGTTGGCTATATGAAGGTGTGTTGGAGTGTATTCAGAGTGCATTCAGAGTGCATTCAAAAAAATTTCAGGGTGTTTATTTGGATTTGTATTCCCTTTTAGGTTTCTATAGCATGATTGGCTCCCGTCACCAATAAAATTACATGGAGCTGTTAAAAGGGACTAAAGCTTGCTTATAACAAATGTATAAAATGAAAATAAGGGAAGCAAGAATAAAATATTATGGCAATTAAATAATCTACCGGAGAAAAATATTTTAACTTTTACCATTTAGATAATTATAAACGGCGGAAAAATCTTCTTCACCAAGTCCTGATTCTTTAGCAAGGTTAAAAACTTTTTCGGCGCTGATTGTCAATGGCAAAGTCAGATTATTTTCTTGGGCGGAAGTTAACGCCAGTCGCAAATCTTTAAGCATCCATTGAAGCGGGAATTCCGTTTCAAAATTATTTTTCAGCAATTTATCTTTTTTTCCTGAAAGGAAAGGAGCTACGACCGGTCCTCCTAATATTATTTCCATTAATTGTTCTTTAGAAATTCCAAGCGATTCACCCAAAAGCAATCCTTCTGAAAAAGCAACCATCGCTTGCCCAAGCAAAAGATTTATTACCATCTTCATTGATGTTCCTTTTCCGTTCTCGCCGAGGTACAGTATCTTTTTTCCCATAGCTTCAAAAAGGGGACGGCAATATTCTACATCATTTTTTTCACCACCGATAAAAAAAGTAAGTTCGCCTTTTTCTGCAGGAAGAATAGTGCCAGAGACGGGCGCATCAAGAAAGCGGACTTCATTTTTCTTTGCTTCTTCAGCCATAGCTTTAGAAAAAGACGGGTTGACGGTAGAGCAATCAATCCAGACGGAACGCTTTTTAAGATGATTTAGAAATCCATTTTCACCGAGTGCCGTTTCTATAACTACACCGGGTTCGGATAGCATTGTAATAACAACTTCCGCTTGCGATGCTAATTCGGAAATTGAATTAGAAAAGACTGCTCCATTGTCTATTAAGGATTTTGCTTTTTCCTTTGTCCGGTTGTAAACAAATAGCTGGTTTTCTTTGTGAAGTAAATTGTTTGCCATACGGCTTCCCATCAGGCCTAAACCTACAAATCCTATTTTCATTTGCACTCCTTTGTTTTTATAATATAAAATTTATTCCATAACAAATCTAATAAACAATTGCAATTTTTAAACGGTATCGTTCAATTTTTAACCAGTGCCGGTCAATCATTTAATATTTAGACAGGTTATTGTGGCAGACATTTGGGAAAAGTTGAGTTTATAGCTTGTTTTGATGGATCAAATTGATAGCTGGCTTTTGGAATTTAATGGCACATATTTTTCTTTATTCTTTTAGCAAATTGAAATACAAAAGAGCTTCGGCTAAAGAAATTCAGCAAATAAAAGAGGTATATAAGTGATAGTATTATCGGACATGTTGGTCGTGATCTTATCAATCATAATTGTTATTTCGTTTCTTGTTGGAGGTATTCTCCTTTCAAAGGAAAAAGAAAATATTAGGGAAATAAAAAAATTGTAAAAAATAATTCCTTGTTATTTATCCAGATCAATCAATTTATTCAAACGTCTTTTAAAACGTACTTCGTTAATGAACTGTGCATTAAGAAAAGAAGTAACCAGTTCCTTGGCAAGCTCATCACCTATAACCCTGGCACCGATGCAAATAATATTCATATCATCATGCTCTACTCCCTGGTGGGCAGAGTAAGTATCGTGGCAGATGCTGGCTCTAATTCCTTTGGTTTTATTCGCAGAAATACAAGCCCCAACACCGCTTCCGCAAATTAGAATTCCTCTTTCAGCTTTTCCCGCAGCAATAAACTTTGCAAGTTTATCGGCAAAATCGGGATAGTCATCTTCTTTGTCAAATACAAGATTACCGAGGTCAGAGACGTCATAATTATTTTCATTAAGCCATTTCAGTAAAATTTTTTTTAGTTCAAAGCCACCGTGGTCTGCTGCGATTGCAATTTTCAACTTATATTCCTTTAACTTATTTTTTTGAATGGTGCAATTTAAGTAAAATGTTAAATAATTAATCCATCTCCGTCCAAAATAAAATTCAATATATCTATAGGGCTATTAAAACGTAGGGGGAGTAGTTTTCCCATTTTATATACGGCATTTGAGAAACCGATGAATCGGTTCAAAGGTTTTCTTTTCATCTCTTTTTCCCACGAATAAATTCGTGGGCTGCTATAATATATTTTAATTAATTTTCTACTAACTAAATATCCGCCCAAAATAAAATTCTAAATATCTTCACGATGGGACTAAAATATACCTATAGTACATAATTTTTAGAAAAGTTCCATTTGAGATTAAATGTTTATAGAATGATGAAATTATGTGATTTAAGTAAAATGTTAAATAATTCAATAATAATTCTTCAAATCTTAAAAGTGAGGTTGATTCTTAGGTTGTTAAAAATTAGTTTTAAGAAGGTTATAATTTATAATGAGTAAAATTAATAGAAAACGGTAACAAAACATTATGGGAACAAATTTCAAAGGTACCGAGAAGGAAGTCAAGGCTCTTGATGTTTACATTAAACTTATAAGGGCATCGGAATCATTAAGCAGTAGAATAAATTCTAAACTTGATAAGAAGGGTTTAACGATTAGCCAGTTCGCGGTATTGGATGTGTTATATAATTTAGGACCGCTTTCTCAAAAAGATTTGGGTAAGAAGATTTTGCGGAGCGGTGGGAATATTACAATGGTTATTGATAATCTTGAAAAGCAAAGTTTTGTTGAAAGAGAACGAAGCCAGGAGGATAGGAGATTTTTTATAATTCATCTTACAAAAAAAGGGAAGAAATTTTTTGCAAAGATCTTCCCAATATTTTTAGATTCCGTCCTTAAAGAATTCGCAGTGCTAACCGACAAGGAGCAGGTTGAATTTCAGAGAATGTGTAAGTTAGTCGGCTTAAAAGAGAGATAATAACTTCAAGTAATTTTAAGGCTTAATTTATTTATCTTTTATTTTTTCCAAAATAGCCTTAGCGCTTATTAAAAGGCTATCATCATTTTCATCTTTTTTGGGGGAAGAAATAACCTTATTAAACATATCCCTTGCATCTACGTAATCATCTTTTCGCATGTAAGCATAACCAAGATCGAAATAGAACATTCTAAAATTTGGGTAGAGGTCGATAGCTTTTTTATAATCGGTAATAGCGACGTCAAGGTCTGCCCAGCCTAAACCCAATAATGAGCGGGCGGGTTTCCATTTCTTGCTTACCTCTGCGTTAGTTCTAGCTAAGATATAATAAGCAAGCGCCTGGACATAATTTCCGCCGTTACCTAAAGCAATAGCTTTATCGCAATCTGCTTTAACGGCATTAACAACACCACCGACAGAAAATATTCCCTTGAACAAAGCAATCTTTCCGTTAGCAATTGCCCGTCTGACATAAGTGATGGCTTCGGTAGGAGCAAGTTTAACCGATTGGTCGGCATAGTAATATGCCTTTTGAAAGACTGCTAACTGAGCATCTTTAGCAGTACTCGAATTTTCGGGCATATGCTCGGCAATGTATACATAAGCACGACTGATCCTCCAATAAACTTCCCAATTTTTAGGGGAAATTTTATCTGCTTCGAAAAATGTATCCAAAGCTTTTTGATTATCATATTTTACATCGAGATAATTATCCCCCTTGTTTAATAGATCCTGAACATTTTGTGCAACAACGAATGGGGATAAAAAAACCGAAAGAGCTAAAAATGCAAGTACTGCTAAAGAAAACCTGGTTGTTTTCATGGAACCTCCTTTAGAATTAATCGAAAAGTGATTTATTTATTTCATCATCCTTATCCGGAGTTAAACTATGCTTAAATAAGTCTGTTGAAGCCAAATTAATAAATTTAGTCCATCCGCTTTCGGAATTTACCTGTGATAAAATAGCGTTTTTATATGCATTTACTTTAGCGCTTAGCTCATCTGCTTGGTATAAAGTAATAGCTTCCAATGTTTTGGGAACAACAGGAGAAGCATATTCCAACCTTCCCTGATGGCTCAGTATAAGATGGAGCAAACATTCTTTAGTTTCTTCCGGAAAACCGGGAATTTTTTTTACTTCCTCGTTTATCATCATCGCAGAAATTACAATATGTCCCAGCAATTTACCTTTGTCGGTATAATCAAAAGAACTGTTGAAGCTTAATTCCGCCGTCTTGCCAAAATCGTGCATCATAGCGCCGGTAATTAATAAATCACGGTTAATTTCCGGATGGATATCACACATCAAATCACAAATTTTAATTATCTCTAAAGTATGCTCAATCAATCCGTGTAGATACGAATGATGCCATGATTTTCCCGCAGGCGCGGTAGAGAATTTTTTAAGATTTTCATCATCAAAGATTTGCTTTAGTAATTGCTTAAGGTAAGGTTCCTTAATTTTTTCAATCCGTTTTGTGAATTCGGAAATCATTACATTAAGGTTTCTTTTTGACCTCGGGAGGAAATCAATTGAAGATACCTCTTCAGAGGATGTTAATTTACGGATCGAGTTAAGTCTAATTTGTCGCGCACCCTGATAGTCTTCTATTACCCCAATTACTTTAGCAATATCTCCCGTAAAGATAGATGAAGAGACTTCATCAAAGTTATCCCATATGTTTGCGTTAAGAGAGGCAGATTTATCGCCTAGTTCCAGGAATAGATAAGGTTTGTTTGATTTAGTTAAACGTGATTCAATCTTTTTAACAAGAAGAAAGTGATCTACACGATCATTTTTATTTAAGGCGGATAAATCAGATTGGTTTAACATTCACTACTTTCAATGAGTTTTACATTGTCAAGTTATAATATAAATTTTTCAATATCACCACTATTTTAACAGTCACTTGTTTTGTTCTTTAACAATTTCAATTGAACTATCTTTTGGAAGAAGCGCCACTATAGATCTATTCAGAAGATCTATCGACACTGCTATAGATTTTTCATTTCCTTTGTCTAAAATAGTTCCGATTACTCCTTCGAAGGGACCATCTTTAATCAGCACTTTTTCACCGGGTATTAAACCCTCGTTTACGAAAAAATCCGATTGCCCATTTAAGAATAATCTTAAGTTATTCATTTGCCACTCAGGGATCTTAGCGGGTCTGCCTAAGTCAAAAATGCAGCGTACAACGGACTCTTGTTCAAGCGAAATCATTCTTTCCCGTTCGTCGGCGAAAATGAAAATATAACCGCGAAGTAATGGTTCGGTAATTTTCTTTTTCCTATCACTCCATTGCCGCACCCTTGTAATAGACGGAAGATAATACTCAACGCCCACCGAGTGAATTTCTTCGGCTGCCTTAAATTCACTTCTTGACTTCGTATATAGAGCAAACCAGGATTTATCATTTGAAGTAATTATGCTCATAAATTTCTCCGATTTTTTTGATGATCAGCAATGCTATTTAATGGGCGCTCTGCCAATAGAGTAATAAATAAAATTATTAGCTTTCATTTTATCAAGGTCATAAAGATTTCTGCCGTCAAAAACAACAGGCGCTTTAAGAAGAGACTTTATTTTGGAGAAATCAGGATTACGAAATTCATTCCATTCGGTAACAATGATCAAAGCATCGGCACCTTCAAGAACTTTGTATGAATTTTCTGCGTAGTTAATTTTATTTCCTAAAACCGATTTTGTAGTTTCAACCGCTTCAGGATCAAAAGCAGAAATTGTGGCTCCGGCATCCAACAAGTAATTAATCAAAGATATTGATGGAGCTTCGCGCACATCGTCGGTATTAGGCTTGAAGGCAAGTCCCCATAGTGCAAAATGTTTATTTGAAATATTTCCGCCGTAATGATTAGAAATTTTTTTGAAGAACAATTCGATTTGATTTTTATTTACGGAAACGACAGATTTTAAGATTTTAAAATCATAACCGTTTTCAGTTGCAGTATTAACCAATGCAATAACATCTTTAGGGAAGCATGAGCCTCCGTATCCAACACCAGGAAATAAAAATCTTTTTCCTATTCTTGAATCCGAGCCAATGCCTATTCTGACCTTGTCAACTTCGGCTCCTGTAAGCTCGCATAAATTTGCTATTTCATTCATAAAAGAGATTTTGGCTGCAAGAAAGGAATTAGCAGCATACTTCGTCATTTCGGCAGAGCGTTCATCCATAAAATAAACCGGGTTACCCGAACGAACGAAAGGTTCGTAAAGTTGAGTTAGAATTTCTTTAGTCGTTTGATTGCTTGTACCGATTACAACCCTTTCCGGTTTAAGGAAATCTTCAACGGCCATTCCTTCGCGTAAGAATTCCGGGTTTGAGGCAACGTCGAAGTTGAAATCGGGAGCATAAGATTTTATTTTTTCTTTTACCCTGTCAGCAGTTCCAACAGGTACAGTGCTTTTATCTATAATAATCTTAAATCCGATATTCGGTTCACTCTTAAAGAATTTGCCAAGGTCATCAGCAACTCCTAGTACAAATTTAAGGTCTGCGCTTCCATCAGCGTCTTGCGGAGTCGGCAATGAGAGGAAAATAATCTGGGAATCTCTAACCGCTTCATGCAGATTTGTTGTAAAGGTTAATCTACCGTCCTTAATATTTCTTTCAAAAAGAATTTCAAGTCCGGGTTCGTAAATCGGCACGCTGCCTCTTTTCATTTTTTCAACTTTAGTAGAATCAATATCTACACAAATAACATCGTTGCCGGTTTCGGCAAAACAAGTACCGGTTACCAAACCAACATAACCGGTTCCAACAACAGCAATTTTCAAGTATCCTCCGTTTTTATCTTATGAAATATAAAAATAGACATGTAAAGTTGGAAGGAAGTTCATTATAAATATTCCCGCCATTTCTGTCCAAAATAATTTTAGAATTTATAATAACCTATGAAATTATGCGAAGTTATTATTTTAGATTATTCACTACAAAACGATCTATTATATTTTGTCACTTTAGATAAAACCTCCGAGGTTTAGGAAAACCTCGGAGGTTTTTCTATAAACTAATTTTATTTTAATATTTTTTGAATCTTATCGCTAAATGATTGTGAGTTAACCGGATTCTGGAATACTTCGTCGACTCCAAATATTTTGTAAGATTTAATTATCCCCTGTGAAATTTTTGGAACAATAGAGAGAATCGGAATATTAAAATTTGTATCCACTTTACGAATAGATTCTATAAGCTGCAATCCGTTCATTAGTGGCAGATCGTGCCCTGTAATAATTAGAGAGGGGAAATTATCAATAATAATTTCCATCGCTTCGTAACCATTCTCAACTGTAATTATTTTATAAGATGTGCAGCTTTGCTGAATTAAATCTTCATACTTCATTCTATTCAAAGGATTGCTTTCGACGATAAGAATAATATTTTGCGAGCAAGGAATTGTAAAGTGAAACTCACTACCTTCGCCGAATTTTGAATAAAGCCAGATTGACCCGTTATGTTTTTCAACTATTTCTTTCACGAGTGACAACCCCAAACCGGTTCCTTTTTCTCCTTTAGTTCCCTCTGTGGAAAAGATTTTTTCAATTCTAAAAAGCTTGTTCTTATTTTCTTCCGAAATTCCTATACCTTCATCTTTAACGATAAACTCCGCCATTCCATTATTAAAAACATCAGCGGAAATTTCAACTGTTTCATGTTCGCGAGAAAATTTTATAGCATTGCTTAACAAATTAGTTATCACCTGCATAAGTAAGCGCTCGTCAGCATGAATATAAAGAGAATTTTTTACGCTTACCTTTATTTCTATATTTTTTCTAATTGCATTGCCGGTAAGTGAAGAGACACAATTATAAACCAATGTTTGAGCATGCAGCCGTATGGGTTCAATTTTAAGCCGCCCGGTTTGAAGCCTTGACCAGTCAAGTAAATAATTTATTAATTGTAGCTGGTGTTGTGATGAATCGTTGATGTAATTTAAGTATTCTACACGCTCTGAATCTGACAGGTTAGGTTCGTTTATCAAAATTTCTGCAAAGCCGAGGATGCTTGTAAATGGGGCGCGCAGATCATGCGAAAGCATCGAGATGAAATTATCTTTTGTTTCATTAAGGCGTTGGAATTTTTCCAATGATTTTTCTAAGGATTGCATCTCAGATTTCAGATCCGAAATATTTGTAACTGCACCGTTGAATATTTTTATCTCCCCGTCTTTGTTTCTTTTGACAGTGATATTTTCTTGTACCCAAATAATTACTTTATCTTTGCGAAGAATTCTATAAATTAATTTTAAGGAATTTTGCGATTGGTCTTTCACAAATTCATTAAACTGTCTTTTAACTTTTTGCAAATCTTCTTTGACGATAATTTTATTCAACAATTCAGGAAATTGTTTTATTTCCCCGGGGGTATAACCAGTTACATTTTCAATGCTGTCCGAAAACAATATTGAATCGGCTTTTTTGCCGGATGAAGAATACCAGAGGAAAACATCTTCAAGCCCATAGCATTGTTCCTGAAGATTCTTCTGATTAAAAAGATTTTTCTCTACTTCCTTTTGAATTCCGTTTGAAATATTTTTTTTCAGTTTATTAACCCATCAAATTGAAAATGCTTAAATGATAAATATTTTAGCAACATCAACCAAAAGAGATGGTTGATTGAAAAGCGCAGTGGTAAATAATTTTCCCAAACTTCTTTTTTCGTATGGTATTTTATTGAAGGAATGCGCAATCTTATTAAACTTATCATCGGAGAAATTATAAATACCGTTTTTAATTTTCTCAAACAACTCGTGTCGTTTGCCTAATCTTTCGTGCCAGGCTTTATCGTAAGTTAAAATATGATCGAGTGAATTATTAGTGATAGCTTCAGCAGCAATTTTGCCGGCAATGCTTCCGCCAATCATTCCGCTTGCAATTCCGCCGCCGCTAAGTGGATTAACCTGGCGTGCAGCATCTCCCACAAGCATTATTCCGGGCGCAGAAATTTTATCCAAAGTAATTGTACTTGGGACTCCCCCAGCAATTGAGGTAAGTATCGGTGAATTCGGAAAATTATTCTCCATGAAATTATTTAGAAAAGATAAAGCTGATTTTTTCTTCCCTACCATTCCACTTACACCTAAGCCAATATTAGCAGCGCCATTTACTTTTGGGAATATCCAGAAATAACCGCCGGGCGCAACATTTTCACCAAAATAAAAATAGAGAGTATCGTCTTTTACATTGATATTAGATGCGGTGACTTGAACGCAGCATTCCATCTCTCTAAAATCAACATAAGTTTTTAGTCCCGCCCATCTTCCGATTCTTGACTCAACGCCGTCGGCGCCGATTACAATTTTTGCTTTCAATTCTTTTTGCTCACCGCGATATTCATATTTTACGCCTGAGACTTTCCCGTCTTCAAATAAAAGTCCGTTCACATAAGCGCGAGTTAAAATCTCAGCTCCGGCTTTGGCAGCAGTTTTGGCTAATTCATAATCAAATATTCTGCGTTCAAGAACATAACCGGCGTCGCTAAATTCAATCACAGCTTCTGTGCCGTCGGGAGAAATTAACGCAAATTTATTTATATGCGCGGATATCCATTTTTCATCGGGAGCAATAAATTCGGAAACGCCGGCTTTACTTATTGCTTCGCCACAGCGCACCGGGTAGCCAACATCTCTATCTTTTTCAAGCATCAAAACGGAGGCTCCTCCTTCTGCCGCAAAACGCGCCGCAATTGAGCCTGCAGGTCCGGCGCCGACGATAACTATATCATATTCTGGTTTCATTTTATTTTTTTTACCTAAATTTATGAATAATTATCCAGTACTAATAATAGGCAGTAGGCAGTAAGAAATAGGCAATATGCAGTATGCAATAAGCAATAGGAAATGAGCAATAGGAAAAGGACAAGGGGCAATATGGAATCGGAAATAAGCAATTAAATTTTATCCGATTTTCTTATATATTTTTCAGGATTTTCAATCATATGGTTAATCATTTTTCCTATTTCTTCGGACTTGCTTATCAGACTTTGATACATATCCTGAGATATGTATTTACATTCTAAAGCAAAGTCCAGCCAAACTTGAGTTTCCGAATTTTCCATATCAGAATCTGACATTTTGGAAATAAAATAGGCTTCGTATTGCCTTTTTCTATAGCCCTCTGCAATAGCAGCTGAAACTGATCGAGATGATCTTCTGATCTGATCGGTTAACGAGTATTTTTCTTCTTTTGGAAAAGTTTTAGATATTTCGAAGATCATCATTGCAAGTCCAAAACGATTTTTTATATACCGTTAGATCTTTAAAAGAAATATTTATAACAATTCTCCTTCAATTCTTATCAATCCAATTGCCAATTGCCTATTTAGAAAGAACGCCTTTTTTGTTAAATTTTATCACTTCAATCGGACAACTCCAAATGCATTTTGAACAATTCGTACAACGTTCATCAATAATAAATATTTCGGCTTCTTTTAATTCAATTGCATCTTCGGGACAAACGCCAACACAACATCCGCAGAAGTCGCATTTATCCGGAAGTATATCTATCATTAATTTGCCGGTTTTTGCTTGTCGGTAATTCATTCTCTAAATCGAAATAAAATAATTATAATAATAAATCTACAAATTTTAAGAATAAGGAAGAATAATCCACATCAAAATTATGCATTCGAGAAACCGATGAATCGGTTCAAAAGTTTTCTTTTTATTATTTTTCCCACGAATAGAATTCGTGGGCTGCTATTTTACATTTTAACTGATATCCTACTAACTACATATCCGCAGCAGCAGTTATCCAAATAATATTTCAATATCTTCTTTAGTTAAGTTCTTAAGCATTCCGGTTTCACTGGTAATAATATCCTCAACTAGTTTTCTTTTTTTATCCTGCAGCAAAAGGATTTTCTCTTCAACGCTGTTTTTTGTAATAAACTTATATACAAAAACGTGTTTATCCTGCCCGATGCGATGCGTTCTGTCAGTCGCCTGGGCTTCTACAGCGGGGTTCCACCATGGGTCATAATGAAAAACATAGTCGGCTGCGGTCAAGTTCAAGCCAAATCCGCCGGCTTTGAGACTAATTAGAAATATTTTTACGTCGTCATTATTTTGGAAATTATTAACGTGCTTTTCCCTGTCAATTACGCTTCCGGTTAAATATTCATAGTTGATTTTTTGTTTTTCCAAATACGCTTTTATAATATCAAGCATTTGAACGAATTGAGAAAACACCAAGACTTTATGCCCGTCTTCAATTACTTTTTCTGCAAGCTCTTTGAACTCTTCGAACTTACCGGATTTCTTTCCATAGGTTTTATTAACGAGTACCGGGTGATTACAAATTTGCCGGAGCCTCAGAAGCCCTTCGATGACTTTGAATCCCGATTTTTTTATTCCATTGCGCGAAATCTCTTCCATAAGTTCATCTCTTATAGAATTCCGCCAGAGGTTATAAATTTTTTCCTGTTCCGGTTCCATTTCGCAATAATGAATTATTTCCGTTTTCTCCGGAAGTTCCTTTGCAACAACGTCTTTCGTCCTTCTTAGAATGAAAGGATATATTAATTTACGCAGATGTTCCGAAGCGGATTTGTCGTTCTGTTTATGGATCGGAGTGGAAAAGTTTTCCTGAAATTTACTTAACGAACCAAGCAGCCCGGGATTTAGAAAATTGAACTGCGACCATAGTTCGCTTAAATTATTTTCAACCGGCGTTCCCGTAAGGCAAAGCTTATGCTCGGCGGAAAGCATTTTAATTGCCTTAGCAGTTTTTGAATGCGGATTCTTTATTTTTTGAGATTCATCTAATATGATATAATAAAATTTTGTTTTAGATAATGCTACTGCTTCCCTTAGTACTATACTGTAACTTGTAATTACCGCATCGTAATCTTCAAAATGATCCGTAGTTTCTTTTATCCTGGTTCCACCTGTGTGATTCAATATTTTTAAGCCGGGGGTAAATTTCTTCACCTCGTTAACCCAATTAAAAACAACAGACGTCGGTGCAACAATTAAGCTTGTCCTATTTTCTTTCTTTTCTTTTGAAAGCAGCGCCAAAGCCTGAATAGTTTTGCCTAACCCCATATCGTCTGCGAGTATTCCACCGAAGCCAAATTCTTTAAGGAAGTAAAACCAATCGTAGCCGCTTTTTTGGTAATGGCGAAGCGTGGTATTTATTTCAACCGGCAGTTTTTGTTTTTTAATTTTGTCAAAGGAATTTAATCGGCTAATATGCTCCTTGAAAGTTTCATCAATTTGAGCGTCATCGGCATCCTGGACAAGCATATCGAGCGCATTAGCCTGAGCTTTTGAAAACCTTACAGAACCTTCCGCAGTTTCCCCAAACATAATCGTTCTTTGAAATTTCTTCATCCACTCTTCAGGCAGAATTCCGACAGAGCCGTCATTTAGCTGAATGTAATTTTTCTTCTGCTTTAGTGTCGTTAATAAAGCTTCCAAACTAACAGGTGAGCCGCCAAACTCTATTTTAGTTTGCACATCAAACCAATCTACTCCCGAAGAGACAACAAGCGAAACTTTTGGTCTTGATACGTTTATCTTAAATTTGTTTAACTCTTTTTCACCGAAGATTTCAAAACCGTTTTCCCTGGCCGCAGGAATAAGTTTGAAAAGAAAATCAAGCGGATCTTTTCTTGGCATAAAAATACCCGGTTCTTTTTCTTTAACGTAAAAAGTTTTTATTTCATTCCTTGCTTCTTCTTCAAAATTTCTATCCCTTTTAATAGTAACCAGCTTGCCTTCTTCAAAGAAAGCGCTGTTTCCTGCATTTGAGCTATATGGTAAATCGTATTTACCATAGCCGAATGACAGCCTTAGAAGTAGTGAATTTTCCGATTCTTCCAAAAGTATTTTTTTTATGGGAGCGGTCTCGATATTTTCGACAGTGTATTTACCGGCTTCAATAGGTAAGTTCGATACTATCTGCGGCAGAATATTCCGTTCAAAATATTCCATAAAAATTTTTGGGACTAAAATCTTCCCTTTGTTCTCTTGAAATGTTTGTAACTGGTCGCGGGTCAAATTAGATACTCTGAAAATTTTATCTTCTACATTCAACCAAAGCGGTTCATCAAGAAAAGAGAAGGTCTTATTTCCAATTTTTATTTCCTCACTGTTAAGGTAAAGCTTTAGAGTAAGCGAAATATTTTCATCATCTTCGGCAATTATAACTGCGGCATTGGCAAATTCCGTGAGAATAGAAATTCTCTTTTCCAATTGCAGTGAGTAAGGCCCCATTAAATAAACTTCCTTATCAGCTAAAAAAATTAGAACATCTGAAAGAATAGTCGTCATCCTTTCAAGGTCGCGCTCATTATAAATGCCATAATTGAAAGTATTACTTAAACGGATTTTACCATATTTTTCTGCAAAAAATTCCAGTACCAATCGTTCCTGAAATGAAAGACCTTCCAAAAGCTGTGCGTTAATATTATTAACCGGCTCAACACTGGAAGAATAGTTTCCGTCCTGAAGTAACTTTATCTTAAACGCCTTCAGCACCGGATCAAATTTATCGGGAGTAATACCGTAAACAATTTTATATTTTGCTTTTTGTTTTTTACTGTCAGGCTGTTTAAGAAATACATCAAAGTTACCTCTTAACTTTTCAAATTTCTCTTCTTCCTTTTTCTTTTTGACCTCTTCGATCCATTTATTTCTCTTAAGTATTAGTTCCGCCTGGTCGTCAATTGGTTCAATCTTTTTGTTTTTCCCTTCGTTCGACGGGGGAATTTGGCTGTAGCTACGATCTAAAAATCGCGAAGGCTTTATAAGATTTTTCTCGCCCGGTTTATCAAACTGATAATACTGGTAGAAAATTCCTCTTTCACTAAGTTGATAAAGCACTGCAACAATATGCTTGCAAACGGCGCCGGTTTCCATGTAGGGGCAAGTGCATGCATAGCTTTTAATCGATTTATCATCATTAAATTCTAAGCGGACATAATATTCATCTGTACCTTTTACTTTCGCAGTAACAACATTGTATTCAATGTATACATCGGAAACCTTTTTAGATGCAAAGTAAAGGAAGCCGCGCTTTCTCACCAGGTCCGTAGCTAAATTATTTAATATCTCTTTCAACATTTAGGTTATTTCTTATTTAATTTTCCCCGTATTGATTCAGGAAAGCTCTTCTTCAGTTTTTAATTCATCTTTCAACTTTTGTTTGCTTCGTTCTAATTCCATATTCTCACGCATTAACTTAAGCTTTTCACCTTCTGCTTCTGAGGAGGAAATTCTCCTGTGGTTGGCGGCAATCTGGCTTTCTATTATACCGGTTTTGAATTTCCTAATTGTATCGCGGGCTATTTTCTTTAAAACCTTATCGCGCAACATCTCCGGATAAAGGTCTTCCCACTTTTTACTCGTCTGGTATTTTTCAAAAGTAAGCTCCAGAATGTACGACTGAAGCTTTTCATCATGAATTTTTTCTATGAGCGAGCTTACGATTATTTCTTCATCGCCGACACACGATTCATATACTATCTCTGCTATTTTTGAATGAGCTTCAATTAAGAATTCCTCCGGCGGAATGTGTGCTGATATAAATTCAATCACTTCCCTGTTATCTTCAAAAAGAAGTTTTATAATTTCTCTTTCGAGATTATAAACAGCGGGCGAAGCTATTTTCGACGGTTGTTCCGGAACGCCTGTAATTGTCTTTGATTGCTCCCTAATTTTTGTTCTTTCTTCCGATGTTAATTGTTTACCGGTTTGATTTATTGCTTTTTCAAGTTCAATTTCAAGTAGCTTTTCGCGAAGGTTAAATTTCTTGGCTATTGATTTTGTTAAAAGATTTCTTTTCAGTTCATCTTTTATAAGGGCAATTGGCTTTACCAATTCCCGGATAGCATCGGCAGTTTTACTTACATCTTCAAACATACCCTGAGATTCATAATAAGCGGATTGATATTCAATAAAGTTAAGTGCATGCTTTATGATTTCATCAAACTTTTCTTTTCCGAAATTGTTAATAAATGAATCCGGGTCTTCTCCTTTCGGAAGGGAAGCTATTTTTATTTCCATATCGCGTCTAAGCAAAATTTCTATACTTCGCATGGAGGCTTTTATACCTGCAGTATCGGCATCAAAAAGAAGAACCGCATTTTTTGTATAACGTGAAAGAAGAGTTGATTGCTCTTCTGTAAGTGCAGTGCCCGAAACCGCCACGACATTTTTTATTCCGCCCTGGTATAGAGAAATTAAATCCATATAACCTTCAACAAGAATTACGCGGTCTAATTTTCTAATCTCATCTTTAGCGTGAGAAAGTCCGTAAAGTATTCTTCCTTTTGTATAAATCAAAGATTCAGGTGAGTTAAGATATTTTGCGGTCCCTTCTTTTTCATGAAAAACCCTTCCGGCAAATGCGACTACCCTGCCGTTCGGCGAAAAGATCGGGAAAATAATTCTCCCGGAAAACTTATCATATAATCTACCGTCGTTATTACTTCCTATTAAACCGAGAGCGAGGGCTTTATTAAAGTCAATTTTGCGGTCTTTCAGAAAATCGACTAACACATCGCGGCCTGGAAAGGCATAGCCAAGACCAAAAGTCCGCATAGTCTGAAGTTTTATTTTTCTATTATGGAAATAGTTCTGAGCTATTTCTCCATCTTTTTTTATTAAGAGATTATCGGAAAAATACTTTGCAACGACGGTGTTAATGTCGTAAAGAATTTCCTGTTCGCTTTGTTTTTCGCTTGAAGATTCGTCATCCAATTCAAGTGAAACCCCAACGCGTTTTGCAACGTCTTGAACAGCTTCTACAAAAGAGATTTTTTCGTAATCCATTAAGAATTTATAAACATTTCCGCCTGCATGGCATCCGAAACAATAAAATATTTGTTTATCAGGGCTTACCGAAAAGGATGGGGTTTTTTCAGTATGGAAAGGACAAAGTCCCTGATAATTTTTCCCTCGTTTCCTAATCTGGACAAACTCAGAAATAATATCTACGATATTAGCGGCAGCTCTAATCTCTTCTATTTTATTTTCGGATATTCGCATGTGAAGTTTTATTTGGAAGAATTACTAAATTTTCAAAACTGAATTTATATAATTGCTTCCATTTATAAAAATAGAATTGACGGCGGATATATTTTTGACACTACTATAAATTAATTATATGTCGCTCCTCCGGAGCTTTATTTGTTTTTTCATCTTTTTCTACTAATGTGTCACCGCTCTGCGGTTCTGACCCTTTTGCGGGGCATGCTACGTTTGCCCCGCTTGCGGGGTTTGCGTGGAATCGAAAATTATGAAAGACAAGAGTAAAACCTCTGTAGTTTGAATGGTACTAAAAAAATGTCGTAATGAATTGCGATTATCAAATTACATCTTAATTTATTACTATATCAAAGAAGCCCCAGAGGGGCGATACATTAATAAGCAATACCATATTCAAATTAACATTTATATACGAACAAGAATTTATATCATTACAAAAACGAAAATTCAGAAACCGATGAATCGGTTAAAAGGTATTCTTTTCATTTCCTTTCCCCACGAATAAAATTCGTGGGCTACTATTATGCCATTTAATCAAGTTCATACAAATGAACTGTCTTGTCCTGAAAAGAGGTTGACAAAGGAAAAAGGAAATCATGAAGTAGTGGGAAATTCCCCAATATTCCGTAATGTTACCTGGTTTTACATAGAATTTATTAGAGGAGCTCTTAAACTATTATATAATGCTCAAATTAATAACTCGTGTTACGCAAACAATTTCAAATATAATGGTAGCGGAGTGTAAAACTCCGAGGTTTAGGAAAACCTCGGAGTTTCTCATTATGTAATAATAACCCATTGCGTAACATCCGTTAATAAGAAAAGCCTATTAGTAGTTGATGAGTGTCTATTATGTTGCTGTTAAATTGATACAAGTATCTAATATCCAAACTAAATTTGGGAGATATCTGGTATTTTGTACCTATACCCAGACCTAATCTGTATGATTTATTTTCTGATATAGTTACAGATTCTCTTCAAATCATTATCTTCGAACTGTTTTTAACCCCAAATATTTTTCCATAGGCAAAAAGTCTTTATCATTATGAAGCAGGATTAAGCTTTTCGTCAATCACAATATTGGTTCTCATTTGTTTAGTCCTTTTCTTTGTGTATCGTTAGCTGAAAATATATACATACTTTAATAAAGATGAATTGAGCTAATAAAAACCTTAAAAATCACATAAAGATTATTTAAGATTTGATTCGCGGGTTATTTTAACACTTGCCTGCAATCACTATATTAGCCGGGCGGATATAAATGTATTTTATTTCTTATGCCTTCTTTGCATTTTTAAAACATAAATTTTCTAGCAAATGAATTAAACGGAAAACGGTTTTAATTAATGATCGACTCGATAGATAAAGTTAAGACATACTGCAACAGTTTAACAAGCTATTCAAGATATAAAACGAGGGAAGTTTATATCGGGGATATTCCTCTCGGCGGAAATAATCCAATCAGAATCCAATCGATGACTACTACAGACTCCATGAATACAATTGCCACAGTTGAACAAACAATTAGAATGGTAGACGCCGGTTGTGAGTATGTTAGAATAACGGCGCCAAGTAAATCTGAGGCACAAAATCTTGAAGAGATAAAAAAGGAATTACATAGACGCGGATACAAAGTTCCGCTGATTGCGGATATTCATTTTACACCTAATGCCGCCGAAATTGCCGCAAGAATTGTAGAAAAGGTTCGTGTTAATCCCGGAAATTACGCCGATAGAAAAAAGTTTGAAACAATTGAATATTCCGGCAACGAGTATGAATCCGAATTGGAAAGAATCAGAGATAAATTTACACCTCTGGTAAATATTTGCAAAGAGTACGGGACTGCAATGAGAATCGGGACAAACCACGGTTCACTATCAGACAGGATTATGAGCCGTTACGGCGATACTCCGCTTGGTATGGTTGAATCTGCGTTGGAATTTGTCCGCATTTGCGAAGATTTGAATTATCATAGCATCGTTCTTTCAATGAAATCAAGCAATCCTCAAGTAATGGTACAGGCATACCGTCTTTTAATATTAAAAATGGAAGAAGAAAAGATGAATTACCCGCTACACCTTGGCGTAACCGAGGCAGGCGGCGGTGAAGACGGAAGAATAAAATCCGCACTGGGAATCGGTGCATTGTTGGAAGACGGAATAGGAGATACAGTTAGAGTTTCATTAACTGAAGATCCTGAATTTGAAGCGCCAGTAGCAATTGCACTTGTTAATAGATATAAAGGGAGAGAATCTCACGATGCGATAACTCCGGTAGAAAATATTCCAATCGATCCGCTTATATATAAAAGACGGCACACGAATGAAGCCGCCGGAATTGGCGGGAATAATGTCCCGAGAGTTATTGCTGATTTTGGTAAATCAGGTTTGGAAAATTATCAGAGTCTTTTGGCAATCGGCTATTCATATACGGAAGCCTCAGATAAATGGAATATGAGTGATGGTGCTGCGGATATTATTTATCTCGGAAATTTTTATCCCTCTTTTGATATTCCCAACGGATTAAAAGTAATTCATAATTATAATTATTGGAAGGCTCTTGATGATAAATCAAAGTCTTTTCCACTATTTACAACTGAAGAATTTCTCACTGAAAATGAAAAATCATTACAATTAAATTTTGTAAGGACAGATATTAACAAATTTTCAGATGAGTTAGCCAATAAAATAAAAAATGATTCGACCACTGTGATTATTCTTGAAACCGAAAACACTCATGGAATGGCTGAGCAAAGGCGCTTTTATTTTGATTTGCTGAACAAAGGAATAGAAAACCCGGTCATCTTAAAAAGAACATATAAAAATATTAATTTGGATGAACTCCGGTTATTTTCATCAACGGATTTTGGTGCATTATTAATAGACGGGTTTGGCGATGGTGTGTGGGCAGAAGTGGAAAATTTAATAGATCAAGAATTTCCCGGTGAAGGAAATGATTCAAAAACTTACATTAAGAAATTTGTTAGGACTGATGACTCGATAGAAAAGATAGTTAATAGAATTTTATTCGGAATTTTGCAAGCTGCCCGCACAAGGATTTCGAAAACGGAATATATTGCTTGTCCTTCATGCGGAAGAACTTTATTTGATTTGCAAGAAACGACAGAAATGATTAGAAAAAGAACCGAGCATTTGAAGGGAGTAAAGATTGCAATAATGGGTTGTATCGTTAACGGACCCGGCGAGATGGCTGATGCTGATTACGGTTATGTTGGCTCCGGAATAGATAAGATTACGCTTTACCGCGGCAAAGAAATTGTGAGAAGAAATATTCCGGCAGCGGGTGCGGTAGATTCGCTTATTGAAATTATCAAAGAAGACAATATTTGGATCGATCTGCAATAATTATTTTAGATTTTTGCAGGTTTTTGCTTTTATTTTAACCGGCGGTCTTAAAAATCACAATTATTTTTACTTTTATTCGAAGAGAATAGATTTAATCATTGATAAATTGCCAAGGTTGATTTATATTTGTTCAGTTAATGTATGGAAAAGAAAATCGAAAAGTTAAAATATCCTAAAATAAGTTTTATGGTAGCTCCTTCAGAGCAAAGGAATTAAAAGATAGAAAGATGCACTTCAAAAACAGAAGTGCATTTTTTTTTGATATGACTGGAAAAGAAATAATAAAATATTTTGAAAATTGGGCGCCTAAAGAAATTGCCTGGCAAAAAGACAATGTTGGATTGCAAGTAGGCTCAGGCGAAAGGAAAATAAAAAATATCCTACTCAGCTTAGAGATTACAGAAAGCGTTATTGATGATGCAATCAAAAGGGATTGCAACTTTATAATAACACATCACCCCTTCCTTTTTCATCCGCTAAGAAAACTTGATCTTCAGAACGACAAAAACTCCAGACTAATCGAAAAGCTAATTAAAAACGACATGACGCTTTATTCTGCTCATACAAATCTTGACTCGGTAAAAGGCGGGGTTAGTTTTCAACTTGCAAAACGATTAGAATTAAAAGAGGTTAGTTTCCTCGTTCCGCAAAAATCAAATCAATTTAAGCTCATCGTTTTTGCCCCGGAAAATTCTGTTGAAGTAGTAGCCGGCGCAGTTTTCAAATCCGGCGGCGGAATTATCGGAGAATATTCTAATTGCAGCTTTAGAACAAACGGAAAAGGAACTTTCAAAGGTTCTTCAAAATCTAATCCTTCGGTAGGTGAAAAGGAAACAAATATAACAGCTGAAGAAATTAAGCTTGAATTCTTAGTGGATTCCTGGAAAATTAACACTATAATTTCGGCAATGACGAAAGCTCATCCTTATGAGGAAGTTGCTTACGACATTATTCCTTTGGAAAATATTAATGCCAACTACGGAATTGGCGCATTAGGATATTTAAGCAAGCCGGTTAATGAGAAAGAGTTTTTAACTATTGTAGCACAGAAGTTAAAGATAAAAAATTTCCGTTATGTTAAGGGAAGAAAAAACGCAATCAGGAAAGTCGCGGTTTGCGGCGGTTCCGGCAGCGAATATATTGACGACGCTATAAAGAATAATTCAGATGCATTTATTACGGCAGACTTAAAGTACCATACTTTCCAGGATTACCGGGACGAAATTCTTTTAATCGATGCCGGGCATTATGAAACGGAAATTTTTTCGCTTGATGAAGTGAAGAATAGATTATCGGAATATATAGAAAATTCTAAATCTAAAATTAAAGTTTTTAAATACGCAGGGTCAACAAACCCTATAATTTTTTATAATAATTAAGGAGAAGATATAAATTGTTAGATAGATTAAAAATATTATATGAGATACAGGTGATTGATGATCAGCTTGACGAATTGGAAGAGCTTCGCGGTGATCTTCCGAACGAAGTCGAATCTCTCGAATCAAGAATTAAGGGAATTAAAGACGATGTTACCGAAAAGGAAAAGGGAAGGAAAGATTCTCTTGAAAAAAGAGAAGATAACGAAAAGGAAATTGACAAGCTGAAAGAAAATCAAAAAAAGTTCAAAGCGCAGCTTTATCAAGTTAGGAATAACAAGGAATATGACGCTCTTACAAAAGAGATTGATCACTCTGAGGAGCAAATAAACAAGTTAGAAGCGGAAAATAATTCACTTGCAGACCTAAGTAAAAAGTTATCCGAAGAAGTCGAGCTTAACAGCCCGATGCTTGATGAGCTTAAAGAGGATTTAAAAGTAAAACAAGCCGAACTTAAAGAAATTATTAAGGCTAACGAAAAAGAAGAATCCAAACTTAGAGCAAAGAGAAAAGAAATAGAAGACCAAACTAAAAAACCGGATTACTCCGCTTACATGAGAATTCGCAAAGCAAAAAAAGGTAAAGCCGTAGCTACTATTAAAAGAGCGGCTTGTTCGGGCTGTCATAATATTGTTCCTCCTCAGCGCCAGCTTGAAATTAGAAGGAATAACAAGCTTTTCTTTTGTGAGTATTGCGGACGAATTTTAGTTTCTGCCGAAGTAGCAGAAACAATCGAAGCTTAAATAAATCTTTCTTAGGATTTGCAAATTGTGCTTGTACAATTTCTTTGATAGGCAAAAATAATCTTTGTTTTTTCAGGCTTTTTAGCGCAATTTGCACTTTCCGGATAGATAACTCCAAATATCGGGAGATAATTGCCTTCTTTAATCTTTCCTGATGCTTTAACAAAAGTAATTTATTATATTTACCAAATTGAAATTCATCTAACATTAAATTAGTAATTGGCTTAGGTTGGATAAGTGAAATTTTATCCCGCTTAATTTTGAAGAATAATAAAATAGTTCAGTCCGGGCAATTGCTGTTCCTTTAGAGGAATAGAGGAAAGTCCGAACTTCATAGAACAGAGTGCCGGGTAACACCCGGGGATTATTCGGGTAACCGGATAGTTACGGAAAGTGCCACAGAAAATATACCGTCCCGGCGAAAGCCGGGATAAGGGTGAAACGGCAGGGTAAGAGCCTACCGCGGAAATGGTAACATTTCCGGCAGGGTAAACCCCACTCGAAGCAAGGGCAAATAGGGAAGTCTTTCCATCCCGGCTTGTACGGGAAAGGAACAAGGTTGTTCGCCTTGAATACTTGAATTCCGATTGGAGTGCAAGCAAGGATTTCCGGGTAGCCCGCTAGAGTTCCGGAGTAATTCGGAACCAAGACAAATAATTGCCGCCCCGGTTAAACGGGGTTACAAAATTCGGCTTATAGGTCTGAACTATTTTATTTGTTCTTTTTGTCATCTGCAGGAAAAACGAATGCTGAAAAAGCGATGGAAAATTAATGAAATTGAAAATGAATATTTAATAAGTTCATTAGCAGATTCATTGTCCATTTCCGATGTATTAGCAAAGCTTTTAATTCTTCGAAATATTACCGACTTCGATAAGGCAAAAACTTTTTTTAGGCCCTCTCTCGATTTTCTTTACAATCCTTTTTTAATGGACGGTATGGAAATCGCCACTTACAGAGTTATTCAAGCTCTAACCGAAAACCAATTAATTTGTATTTACGGCGACTATGATGTTGACGGCACTTGCTCAACTGCATTGCTTTATCTATTCCTTAAAGAACTCGGTGCCAACGTTGAATTCTATATTCCTAAACGCTTGACAGAGGGTTACGGTATTTCCAAATCTGCAATTGATTATGTCAAAGATAGAGGGACAGCACTTTTAATTTCGGTTGACTGCGGAATAACAGCAATTGAAGAAGCAGAGTATGTTAAGGAATTAGGAATCGACTTAATTATTTGCGATCACCATCAACCCAAAGAAAAAATCCCTAACGCACTCGCAGTTCTCGATCCCTTAAAACCAAATTGCAATTATCCTTTTAAATATCTGTCGGGAGCCGGAGTCGCATTTAAGCTTGCGCAAGGGGTTGCAGAAAGAATTGGCAAGAGAGATTTACCATTTAAATATTTAGACCTCGTTTCACTTGCCGCCGCTGCCGATATTGTCTCTTTGGTTGATGAAAACCGCGTACTTGTTAAAGAAGGAATAAATTTAATTAATACAAATCCTCGCCCCGGAATTGAAGCTTTGATGGAAAGCAGCAATAATAAACATGGAAGTCTTACCTCGGGACAAATTGTTTTTACAATTGCACCAAGAATAAATGCTGTAGGACGATTGGGCGACGCAGAGCGTGCAGTACAGCTTTTAATAACTGACGAAAAAGATAAAGCGTTTGAACTTGCTAAGGTCTTGGAATCGGAAAACTACCAACGAAGAAAAATTGATGAAGACACTTTTGATAATGCTTTAGAAATTCTTGAAAACTCTTCTGAGGAAAACTATGGGGCTGCAATAATTTTGCATCAAGAAAAATGGCATCCCGGCGTAATTGGAATTGTAGCTTCAAGGCTCGTTGAAAGATATTATAGACCGACAATCATGCTTACCACGGTAGACGGAGTTGCCAAAGGATCGGCAAGAAGCATTTCAAATTTCAACATTTATGAAGCATTAAAAAAATGTGAGGATTTATTAATCCACTTCGGCGGTCATAAAGCTGCGGCAGGACTTGCAGTTGAACTTGAAAACATAGACGAGTTTAAATTGAAGTTCAATCAAATAGTAAAAGAATCAATATCCGAAGAAGATTTATCTCCGGAAATACATATTGACTCTAAGCTTAAATTTTCCGAAATAACACCTAAGTTTTTAAGAATTATTGAGCAGTTTGCTCCGTTTGGTCCCGGCAATATGCGCCCTGTATTTTTATCAGAAGGCGTGGAAGTAACAAATACCCCGCGAATAGTCGGAACAAATCATCTGGTAATGAGTTTGAAACAAGCCGGTTGTGACAGAAACTTCGATGCAATTGGTTTCAAAATGGGCGAGTATCTTAATATGGTAAACAACCATAGTTCGGTAATCGATATTGTATATAATATTGATAAAAGTGAAAGAGACGGAAGAATTTTTACACAATTAAAATTAAAAGATTTAAAAATAAAAGAAAATAATTAGGAGTCATTCATGTCAGGTCATTCAAAATGGGCAACGACCAAAAGGAAAAAAGCCGCAATAGATTCTAAACGCGGTAAAGCATTCACCAAAATTATTAAGGAAATAACAATTGCTGCCCGCGAAGGAGGCGGCGACCCGGTGGGTAACCCCCGCCTAAGGCTTGCAATTGATAATGCAAAAGCTGTTAATATGCCGGCAGATAATATTGATCGCGCTATTAAAAAAGCCACAGGCGAGCTTGAAGGTGTTTCTTATGTTGAGCTTACTTATGAAGGATATGGACCAGCAGGCGTAGCTGTTATTGTTGAAGTTGCGACAGATAATAAAAACAGAACCGTAGCGGAAGTCAGACATATCTTCAGTAAAAACGGCGGAAGTATGGGTGAAGGCGGTTCGGTTGCATGGATGTTTGAAAAGAAAGGGGTGGTTACGCTTCCCAGGCAAGGTAAATCCGAAGACGATTTGATGGAAATAATTTTAGATGCCGGCGCCGACGATCTTCAAACAGAAGAAGATTTTTTTATTATCCAAACTTCAATCGAATCATTTGAAACTGTTAGAAAGGCTGTAGCAGATAAAAATCTTTCCATAGAAAATGCATCGCTTCAGTGGATCGCTAAAAATACAATCAACGTAGCCGGAGAGGATGCCGAAAAAGTTATTAAGTTGATTGAATCAATGGAAGATTGCGACGACGTTCAAAATGTATTTACAAACGCCGACATTGACGACTCGGCTATTAAATAATTTTTCTTTGGGAATTTGATTTTTCAAATTCATAGCTCTACTAAAAAAGCATAATGAATGATTATTCTTGGCGTTGACCCCGGAACTATTTTTACAGGCTTTGGAATTATTAAGCACAGCAAAAATAATTCTACACTGGTTAAGCATGGACTGATAAAACTTCCGTCAAAGATAATGCTTTCCTTAAAGCTTGAAATTATTTATGACGAACTTGATAAGATAATAAAGATTTATAAACCCGATGAGTTTGCGATTGAAACTGCATTTTATGGAAAGAATGTTCAGTCGGCTATGAAGATTGGTTATGCAAGGGGTGTTTCTATGTTAGCTGCCGTACATAATAAAATTCCAACGAGCGAGTACTCACCCCGGGAGATAAAAAAATCTATCGTCGGCACCGGCGCTGCTTCAAAAGAACAGGTAAGTTATATGATAAAAAAGATGCTTGACTTAAAGATCAATAAAATCAAGTATGACGAAACAGATGCCCTGGCAGTGGCTTTATGCCATGCTTTTAGAATGAGAACACCTGTCAAACGAAGCAACAATTGGAAAGATTTTATAGAAAAATTTCCCGAACGAGTAATAAACTAAATTTATGCTATGATTGGATTTTTAAAAGGAAATATTATTTCGGCAAAACCAACAAAAATTTTGCTTGATGTAAACGGTGTAGGATATTTAGTAAATATTTCGATAAACACTTTTGAAAAAATAAACGGGGAGCAGTCGGCTGCCCTATTTATTCACACAAATGTTAAAGAAGACTCAATAACTCTATTCGGATTTTCTACGGAAAGCGAAAAGGAAATGTTTGAGCTTTTGATATCGGTAAACGGGATCGGTCCTAAGATTGCTTTAAGTATTTTATCGGGAATTAAAATTGATGATCTTAAAAGAGCAATACAATCTCCGGACA
This sequence comes from Bacteroidota bacterium, assembly GCA_021831685.1. GTDB lineage: Bacteria > Bacteroidota > Ignavibacteria > Ignavibacteriales > Ignavibacteriaceae > FEN-1297. Next base: position 39,275 of record JAKBMG010000126.1, read on the forward strand.
TTTCAAGAATTGTTGCAGTCCCGGGTATAGGCAGAAAAACAGCTGAGCGGCTTGTTTTAGAATTAAAATCAAAAGTTGATCAAGTCGCAGAAGAAGGCGGCGGAGAAATATCTTTCAGCATTAAGAATGAAGCTGTTGCAGCGCTTACAACACTCGGCTATAATTCCAAGATTGCAGAAAATACCGTAAGAAACATTCTAACCTCAGTTCCGGATGCACCTCTTGAGGAGTTAATTAAAAAATCACTCGGCATCTTAAATAAATAAATTTATTCAAAACATCAAACGACTTCGCAATCAAGTTTAGCTATTCCCTCAATTTCCGCATGAAGCTTATCACCCGGGACGACTTTTCCGACCCCGGCAGGAGTGCCCGTAAAAATTATGTCGCCTTCTTCGAGTGTAAGTAATGAAGAAATATATTTAACAATCTGGATGGGTTTAAATAACATCAAATTTAATTTTTCTTTCTGACGAATGTTCCCGTTAACAGAAAGAGTAATTTCTTCATTCAAAGTTAAGCGGTAATCGCTTTTTAAGACGAAATCGGAAATCACGGCTGAAGTATCGAAACATTTTGAAATAGTCCAGGGATCGCCTTTTGTACGCGCTTCATTTTGGAGATCGCGCAACGTCATATCAAGCCCCAGACCATATCCGGCAATCGCTTCTTCAGAAAGCTTGTCATCTGCATCTTTAATTGTTTTTCCGATAAGGAGAAGTAATTCAACTTCATGATGAAGATTATTTGAAAATTTCGGATGAATAACTTTACCGCCGGTATAAATTATTGAAGACGACGGTTTAATAAAAACTACCGGTTTATTCGGAACTTCGTTTCCAAGTTCCTTCGCGTGGTCTGCATAATTTCTTCCAACACAAATCATTTTGCCAACGACTATTTCTTCTTTTCGATTTCTAATTTTTACTGTTTTCATATTATTTTAGTTTTATTAATTTTAAATATATTCATGAAAAATTAACCATTTAACTCCAAACAACAAAAAAGGAAATTCGGTAATTATAATATTGCCGTGTAAGCACTTGAAAAACCGATGAATCGGTTCAAAGGTTTTCTTTTCATTTTTTCCCCCACGAATAAAATTCGTGGGCTGCTATTATATATTTTAATTGATTTCCTTCTAACTACATATCTGTCCAAAATAAAGTTCCATATACCGTCCTTTTGGGACTATTGAAACTTTGGGGGTAATTAGAAATTTTGAATTATGAACCGGCCGGCCGGAATGACATTTGGGACAAGTTATGTCTTTTGTTTTTTTGGTCTTGCTGCAGGGAACAAAATATTATTTAGAATCAGCCGGTACCCGGGAGAGTTTTTGTGGAGCGATAAATCGGTAGGAGGATCGCCGACAAGGTGTTCATAGGCTTCCGGATCGTGTCCGCCGTAAAATGTAAACGTACCGCGGCCAAAATTTCCGTGAATATATTTTACCTGCCCCATTCCCGGACGTTCACCTAAAATCGTGACTGATTTTTTTATCAAGGATTTTCTGAACATTGTGGTTTGTCCCATAAATCCATGGATAACGTTTACATGATCTTGAACCAACATTGATGAAACAGGATCATACTTTGCGGAAAAATCAAACAGAGTGAAGTAATCGTTTTCCTTGCTGCCCACTTCTTCAGGCGTAATATTAATATTGCTGAAAGAATAAACGTAGGGATTCATTTCGAGTTTAAAATTTGTAAATGCAAGAGTGTTGGAATAATCCAATTTGCTTTGGGCATCGGGGTCTTCAGGATCACCGTCGAACATTTGCGCACAAATATCCGTATGTTCTGCGGCGAGTGCAATGTCAAATGTATCGGTAGCAGAGCACATCGCAAATAGAAAACCTCCCTGCCCAACATAATTTTTAATATCCTGCGCAACTGTCTTCATCATATCCGAAACTTTCTTAAAGCCGTTTTTCTTTGCGTCATTTTCGTATTGAATTTGATTATCTATATACCACTGAGCATTGCTAAAACTTGCATAAAACTTTCCGTATTGCCCTGTAAAATCTTCATGATGAAGGTGCAGCCAATCATACTTTGATAAGTCTCCCCTAAGAATTTCGTCATTCCAAATTTTAGTATAAGGTATTTTCGCATAGTCGAGCACCATTGTTACCGCATCATCCCATGGCTGAAAACTCGGCGGAACATAGACGGCAATCTTTGGAGCCTTTTCTAAACGTACAACGGACATATTATTGTCGGGTCTTTGAACAAGTGAATAAATATCAGCCGCCTCCGAAGCGGATAACTTATCAAACGCAACTCCTTCAACCAAGCATTCGTTAGCTATGTCGTTTGAATAATCAATCATAAAAGAACCACCGCGATAGTTCAATAGCCAATCGGCTTTATAATTTTTTTCAAGTGCGTGGTAAGTTATTCCGTAAGCCCTTAAGTGGTCGGTTTGCTTTAGGTCCATGTATATTAATATTTTAGATTGAGCAAAAGCGAGGAAAGGAAATAGCAGAAAAACAAACAAAATCTTTTTTAGCATCTTACACCGTAATCAATTATAAATAAAAGGCGATCTCAAAAGATCGCCGGTAAATAAAATCTCAAAAATATTTTATTCCAATGCAGAAACATATCATGGAAAGTAAAAGTTCCAAAGTTATTTAGGCAGATTTTCGGTCAGCTTCCAGATAAATCGGCTCCGCGCCGGTTTCTACCACGTCTTTGGTAATGATACACTTATCGATATTTTCTTTATTCGGAAGGTCATACATAATATCGAGCATAAAGTCTTCTACGATGGATCTTAAAGCACGAGCGCCGGTTTTTCTTTCCATTGCTTTACTAACGATGGCATCAATTGCAAAAGGATCAAACTCAAGCTCAATACCCTCGATCATAAATAATTTCTTATATTGCTTTAAGATAGCATTTTTGGGTTCGGTAAGTATGCTTTTGAAAGCCTCCTCAGAAAGCGTCTGCAGGGGCGCAATAACCGGTATTCTCCCGATTAGTTCCGGTATCAGCCCGTAACGGAGTAAATCTTCCGGAAGAATATTTTTGATCAAATCCTCTTCCGATTTTTTCTCCTTCAAAGCTTTGGAAGAAAATCCCATTTTGTTTTTATTTATTCTTGCGGCAATTAGTTTATCTATGCCGTCAAAGGCGCCACCTACAATAAATAAGATATTTTTAGTGTTCACATTAATTAAGCTTTGTTCAGGGTGTTTTCTTCCACCTTTAGGAGGCACGCCTGCAATCGTTCCTTCAAGAATCTTTAGAAGTGCTTGCTGAACACCTTCGCCCGAAACATCTCTTGTTATAGAAGTGCTCTCGCTTTTACGCGCTATCTTATCGATTTCGTCAATATAAACAATCCCCTTCTGTGCACGCTCTAAATTGTAATCCGCCGCTTGCAGAAGATGAACCAGTACTGTTTCTACATCATCGCCTACATAGCCGGCTTCCGTTAAAGTAGTTGCGTCTGCAATGGCAAAAGGGACATCTAATATTTTTGCAAGGGTTTGCGCCAACAAAGTTTTACCAACTCCGGTAGGACCAATAAGTAAGATATTACTTTTTTCAATTTCTACATCGTCAAGTTCAAAAAAAGATGAGCGGGAATTAATTCTTTTATAGTGGTTATAAACCGCAACAGCTAATACTTTTTTTGCCTTATCCTGCCCTATAACGTACTCATCCAAAGTTTTCTTTAATGATGCAGGTGTATGAATTATCGGATTTTTGGTTTTTCCGTTTGTATAGGCTGCCATATTGTTTTTTAAAATATCAACGCTGCTGCCGATACATATATCGCATATATAAACATCAGGACCGGCGATCATGCTGCCGACCTCGCTGCCGTCTCTTCCGCAAAATGAACATTTAACAATTTTCTGGTTTTGTTTTTTACCCATTATTTACAACATCCTTTAACTTTAATATTTCGCTCCTTGCTGCATCAAGATATAATGAATTAGGAAAATTAGCAAGCAAGCTTTCATAAGTTTCTATTGCCTTCGGTTTGTTATTTAAGCCGAATTGATAAATTTTAGCTAGTAAATATAATGCTTTATCGGAATAAATATTTCCTTCTTTTTCACCGGCAATCCTTTCAAGCTGAACGGAAGCGCTGTCATAATTATTCATGGCAATTTCCATCTCAGCAACGCGTAATTCTGCCATATTTTGAAGCATAAGTTTTTGTGGATCATTAGTAACTGTTCTATATTTTTCCAATGCTTCATTGAACTTCTTCTGATCCGTCAGGAATTCAGCTGCAGCAAAAGTCACTAGATTAGACGAATCATTTTGTGCTGTGTTCATCAATAAAGATAATTCAATTGCATCGTTTGCTGAACTATTTTGCGGGTTATTAGTGATCGTTTGAAGATAATCTTTAGTATTTGGGAAATTTCCCAAATACATATTTATTCTTGCCAGTTCGTAAGTAGCAAAATTTCTTTTGTCCTCAGGAAACCTGCCGTTGCTAGCAATCTTCTGAAAACAATCAAGCGCCTGGGTTAAATCTCCTTTCAAAAGAAATCCATTTCCTAATTCTTCATATGCCTCAGCCGTGAATTCAGAAAGAGGTGAATCTGTAAATAACTCTTGAAATAATTCTTTGGCGCCGGATAAATCATCATAAATATTTAATTTTATTTCGCCTATTCGCAGCAGTGCCTCATTAGCTGCCTCCGAGTGCGGATAGATTTTGGCAATCTCATTATAAGCCTCTACAATCTTTCCAACATTCGATGAATTATTTTTTACAGGAAGATAATAAGGCTTCCAAGCCGGGATTTGGGCGTTATTTTCTTCTTCTACAATAGCCTCAAGGGTTTTTGCATATTGCAGTTTAGCATAAGAAATAAGCGGAGACCCGGGATATTTATTTATCAAATCATTCAGAACTTTTTCAGCCATGTTATAAATCTTTTCATCATACAAGAACTTTCCAAAATTATAAAGTTCGGCGCCTTGACTGTTTTGAAATGAATCTATCTTCTTGTATAAATCGTATGCCCCATCATAATTTTTTGCTTGCACATACAACCGGGAAAGTAGATACTTAAAACTAATCTCATCCCCATTATCGTATTTTTTCACCACATCGATTGATTGAGAAAGTGCATCCGGTTTATTTATGTAGCTTAAAATTCTTGATTGTATTGTATTTAGCTGGTTAGGATCGTGCGAAAGAATTAGGCAATATTGTTCGGTTGCTTCTTTGTAACGCATAGTAATTGAGTAAAGATTGGCAAGATCGTAAGCAAAAAATTGCGGATTTTGTGAAATAGCTTCGCCGCTTTTTAAATATTCGATAGCCTTATCAAATGCCCGCAATTGAAGCGCATAATTAGCAATAATTCTATAATTAACTTCGCTTTTCGGGAATGTTTTTAACGCATTATCCCAAACTTCAAAGGCTCGCTTGTCATTTCCTTTTAGGTAATAAGATGTCCCTAACAAACCAACCAAATTTATATCGCCTTGTAAACCACTAATTCTTTCTTCAATTAAAGCAATGGAGGCATCATAATTTTTCAGTTGAATATATGTCTGGTTAAGGTTCTGAAAATATTCATAGTTGCTTGGTTGAAGATGATACAGGTTCTGCAATATCGGCAAAGCTTTCCCAAACTGCGCCTCCTGAATATAACTTTGGGCAAGCATGTATTGAGTACTTAATTCTCCCCCTGTTTGCGCAAAAAGAATTACGGGATAGAATAATAATATTAGAAATAATTTTTTCCACATCGTGTTTCAAAAATAATAAATTAGGGTGTGCTATCAAGGGATTAATTTAGCAAAAAGCATTTGAGAAACCGATGAATCGGTTCAAAGGTATTCTTTGCATTTTTTCCCCCCACGAATAAATTCGTGGGCTGCTATTATATATTTTAATTGATTTCCCACTAACTACAATTGTTTTAATAAATAAAGGCAATGCCTTTTCAATAACTCGAGATGGTATAAGAAATGGAAATATATGTCGTAATAACTCAAAATATTAAGCTAACTTTTATATCACCACTTTTTCTTTATATTCCCCAAAAACCTCACGCAGGGTGTTGCATATTTCACCGACACTTGCATAAGCTTTTACAGCTTCAAGAATGAACGGCATTAAATTATCGTTTCCGCCGGCCGCAGTTTTCAGACGTAATAATCGTTTTTCAACTGCATCATTATTTCTTCTGCTGCGTGTCGTACTTAAAAATTTAATTTGTTCGCCCTGAACCTTTTCGTCAATTTTTAGCAGCTCCGGTTTTTGGTTTTCATTTATTTGAAATTTATTTACGCCGACTACTATTCTTTCGTGATTTTCTATCTGCTTTTCAAATTTATATGCCGCGTTTTGGATTTCTGATTGAACATATCCGTTTTCAATTGCTGCTATCATTCCTCCTAACGCATCGATTTTAAGAATATATTCCCAGGCTTCATTTTCAATTTGATCAGTTAAGGCTTCGATAAAATACGAACCTGCGAGGGGATCGATTGTATTTGCAACGCCGCTTTCATAAGCAACTATCTGCTGAGTACGAAGCGCCGTCATAGCAGATGCCTCCGTCGGAAGTGCTAAGGCTTCATCTTTTCCGTTGGTGTGAAGGCTTTGTGTTCCTCCTAAAACTGCAGCCAAAGTTTGTATTGTTACGCGACAAATGTTATTATCAATCTGCTGTGCCGTTAAAGCGGAACCGGCAGTTTGACTGTGAAATCGAAGCATCATGGATTTGTTTTCTTTAGCGTTAAATCTTGTGCGCATTATTTTTGCCCAGAGCCTGCGTGCCGCTTTAAACTTTGCGATTTCTTCAAACAGGTCGATATGAGAATTAAAAAAGAAAGAGATCTGTCCGGCAAAATCATCGACATTTAACCCGGCATTCAATGCCGCATCAACGTAGGCTATTCCGTTAGCCAATGTAAATCCAACCTCTTGCGCTGCCGTTGAACCGGCTTCACGTATATGATAACCGGAAATGGAAATTGTATTCCATTTCGGAACTTCGCCGGCGCAGTATTTAAATATGTCGGTCACTAATCGCATAGAAGCTTTTGGAGGATAGATGTAAGTGCCGCGAGCTATATATTCTTTTAAGATATCATTTTGAATAGTGCCGTTGATTTTATCTTTTGAGATGCCCTGTTTTTCTGCAACTGCTATATACATTGCGAGCAAAACTGAAGCGGAGGCATTGATGGTCATTGAGGTAGAAATTTTATCTAACGGAATTCCTTCGAATAAAATTTCCATATCGGCAAGAGTATCTATTGCAACTCCTACCCGCCCTACCTCTCCGAATGCAGCGGGATCGTCGCTATCGTAACCAATTTGAGTCGGTAGATCAAAGGCTACCGATAAGCCGGATGTCCCTTGCGAGAGCAGGTATTTATAACGGCGGTTGGACTCCCGCGCATTTCCAAATCCTGCATACTGGCGCATTGTCCAAAGCTTTCCCCGGTACATTGTCGGCTGTATACCGCGTGTATAAGGGTATTCACCGGGGAATCCGATTTTATCAAAATAATTTTCATCTGTAAATTGCTCCGGAGAATAGAGCGGTTTTACGGGAACAAATGAAATGGTAGAAAATTCTTTCTGTCTTTCGGGGTTTTTTTGAATAAATCGCTTATAGGATTTTTCTTCCCAATCGTTAAAAGCCTTTTGAGCTTTGTCTTTTAATTCTTCAAGGCTGGTCATAATTTATTTGTCCGGTTCTTCGAATTTTGTTCGTAATAAATTATTAGTTTGAAGAAACCGGTTCAGTAATAGCTTTTAGTAGGTCGTTCTTAGTAAACGGTTTTACAAGGAATCTACCGACGCCGGCTTTCTTAAATTGCTCGATTTTTTCATCGTCAAATTCATTAGATAAAATTATTATCTCTCTTTCCAAAGCGTCAATTTTTTTAATATGACGGCATAATTTTATCGACTTATCCCAATGATCTTGTTCTACATCAAAAATCAAATATTCAAAATCTTCCCTGTTTATAAAATCAAGCTTGAACTCGTTAAAGGAATAAACTTCAATTTCAAATTTATTTTTCAAGTATGCTTTAAGAAGAGCAGAGGATTCATTCCTATCATCTATCATTAAAATTTTCTTTAATAATTTTTTTGAAGATGCATTATTCCTTTCCCCTTTGTTTGTATCTAATGCAAGAGGAAGAGTAAATGTAAAGGTAGTACCGACTCCCTTAATACTGTCAACCAACAGCGAGCCGCCCATTTTTTCTATATAACGTTTTGAAAGAGCAAGACCTAATCCATTGCCTTCGTAATTACGTCCTATGTTTAGGTCTTCCTGACTAAAAGGTCTAAAGAGATGGTCTAAATAATCCGTGGAAATACCTATGCCTGAATCTTTTATTTTACAGACCGCAAGTTCCTTTTCGCTTAGAATGCTTGTTTCGATTTCAACGAAACCAACTTTGGTAAACTTGATTGCGTTGTTAAGCAAATTGTTTATAGCGCTCTCCAGGTTTTGCAGATCGGCATATACTTCCGTTTTGCTTTCAAAAAATTTTGTTTTGATTTCTATTTTTTTTCCGTTTGCAATTTGTTTGTTTGTATCAATACAATTTCTAATTACTTTTTCAAGATTAACAGCTTCAAATTTTAATTTATAATTTCCTGCTTCAATTTGAGCAAACTCAAGCATCTGGCTGATGCTTTTATGGAGCCTTTCCGTACCGCTATAAAGGTTATCGAGATAAACTCTGTCTTCCGGATTAATTCTATCCTCCATACTGTCTTTAATTATTGAAGAATAGCCGAGGATAATATTCAAAGGTGTTCGCAATTCATGAGAAAGAACGGTTAAGAAAGTGTTTTTCAATCTTTCAGTTTCTTTATTTCCATCCCTCGCTTTTTTTACTTCGGATTCTGTTAAAACAATTTCGGTCTGATCTTCATGAAACAGCACAACGAAGTTTTTCTCATCAAGAGCTATATGAAATATTTTTGTTCTGAAAATCGGAAGTGTGATTTCGCTCCCCTTTAGAAGCGAGTCGGCATAGTTTTCGAAGAATCTAAAATCCTTGTTCTCAAAAGTTTTAAGGATTGCCGAATGCGCGCCGCTTCGTTTTAGGTCCGAATCATTAAAGATTTTATATTCATTAAGTTCTGAAAGGTTGTAGCCCCATTGAATTGAAAAAGACGGATTAATGTATATAATTTTTCCCTCTTCATTAATAATTTCAATGGGAAATGGAATGCTGTCATACAAAAGCTTAAAATATCTAATTATTGTCTCTGCCATGATATCTAATTCACCGGTAATGAAAATTGGATAGATGCTCCCTTGGTTTTATCCAATATTTTTATTTGACCGTTATGACGGTCGATTATACTTTTACACAAATAAAGTCCATAACTTGTCTTTTTTGCAGACAAAACTTCATAGAAAGGATTAACAACCTCAGGCGGAAAACCGGGACCGTTATCCTCAACTTCTACATAAACATAATTATTTTGATAGTACGATTTAACTGTAATGGTTGAATTGTTTCTTGCTTCCACTGCATTGTTAAACAAATGAACAAGTAAATGTTGTATCTGCTCGGAATCATAATTGCAAAGCGGCAGGGAATTAAATTCAGTTTTGAATACGGCTCCATAAAACTTTTTCATCGGAGAAATATACTTTATAACTGATTGAATAGTTCTGTTTAAGTCCCCGCTGTCTTTGTTTAAATTCATCACTGATGTTTCGAGAAGCACCTGTGCATATTTTTGAATACTCCTAATACTATCGATCGCAACTTTACATTTTAAGTTTAACCTATCAAACAATAGCGGATCAAAATCTTTTGTATTCTCCTCAAAATCTTTTTGGGCTTTCTCGATGGTTCTCATCAGGCTTTCATTTTCCAAAAGCGCAAGATGAACTAATCCCTGAAGAGATTTACCTATTTCAGAATCGATACTGGACTTTAGTGCTTTTCTCTCGGCTTGAATCAATTGAATGTTAGCCTCATTTAAAGCGTTGTAGGCATTTATTTGTCCGTTATATAATTGTGCGTTGCGGATAGCGGTTGCCGCCTGTCCGGCAAGTATTTCAAATGTGTCGGTAATTTCTTTTATCTTTACTTTGTGAAGATGTTTGCTGTCAACATAAATTACACCGATTTTTTTATCATCGGTTATAAGAGGAGAACATAAAATTGTTTGAAGATCGAGCCGGAGAATACTTTTACTCGGATCATTATTCGTGTCACTCTGCGCTGCTTCAATAAATTTTGATTGCCCTGTACGAAAAACGTCTTCGACAACTGTAGTACTTACATTGAATAAGGATTCGGGAAGGGGACTTCCCTCCGAGTCGAGTCCGACATTATATTCAAGCTTGCCTTCTGAATTCTTCAATACTATAAATCCGCGGTCGGATTCTGTTAGCTTGATCGAGTGCCTTAATACAAGTTCAAGAACGTCTTCAAGAATTAATGTGTGATTGATAATTCTAACAATATCCAGTATAACTTCAAGGTTTTTCAGTTTTGAAGATGATTCATCGAAGTTAACTCGACCGGATGCGGCATTATCAACATTTTTCTTGAATTCAGAAAATTTCATTACTCTTTACCGGGAAAAATTGTTTTCATTTAATAGTTAATATAATGTTTTATGAATAAAGTAAAAATAATTATGGAAGTAGGAAATCTGCAAATAATTTTATTGAATGCTTCTATTAGTCCTATAGAAGGAAAAACCTGTCCAAATTTTCACATATAGAAATAAGAATCGGCCAAAATTGGCAGACGGGGGAAAGAGTGACGGGTAACAAGTGACAAGTGGACAATTGTACCAAGGTTAATATTAGAGGCAGCGCTATGTTAGGGATTTCTCCCGGAGTTTATCCCGATTGCAGGAGTCGAAATGGCACTCGACTGTCATATCGAAGGAGTCATCGAGCGCCTGCCCCGTTTGCGGGGAGATATCCCATGTTCAACTCGTGTACTTGAGCTATACATTGGATTTCTCCTTCGCAGGCTCAGTCGAAATGACACTAATATTATGAGGGTTTCTTCCGGAGTTTATCCCGATTGCGGGAGTCGAAATGACATTTTGGAGTTGTGCAACAGTCTCTGCCGGACAGGCAGGCCGCAATGGAATATGTAAAACAAATTTGAAATATCTTGACACAAAAAACAATCCGCCTATGGAGGATAAATGGCAATACTATATAATGCCGGCAATTTCAAATATATTGTTAAAATAAATTTTGCAACAGTTTAAAGGACAAAAACCAGTCCCAAGAGTTTTCTTTTCCATACCAGGCTTTTGCTATTCCCGCAGATAAAGTAGATTCCAAATTAAACCAGTGTTTGAAAACAAGATTTATTTGTCCGCCTGCATCAGTATAATTTTGATCTTGACCGGATTTAGTAAATAAATTTTCAGAATAGATTGACATGTCGATATAATTCAAAAAATGTTCACCGATTCTAACATCGTCAAAACGTACGGGTGGAAAATTTTCTTCAATTAGTAGTTTGGCAAACTTATCACTTAACAAACTATAAATTGGAATGCCGGGAAATCTTAAGACATCGCGATATTGTTTGACGGGTGCATCTTCGAGGTAGCGATTTCCAAAGCCGCCAAAATAAAAATGTGCTTGATCCAAGTTATTATTTTTTTGAACGTAACCCGCGGCAAGCTTTAAATGGAAAATATTATGAGGAAAAAGAAAAGTTGAATAATTATCCCATTCTCCGTAAGCTTCACCTGCAAGCTGAAGTTTTCTCGAACCGGCACCAAAGCCTAAAACCGTTAGGTTGAATTCATTTCCTGCTTCGTAATCGACACTGCCAATGCTTCTCCGGAGGTTCTTAGAATTTAAATTCGTTTGCGCAACTGTAAAATCTGACTGCGATACCTTTATCAAGTTGTCGTTCATTGATTTAATTCCGCCGTAGTAATCTATTTCGGTTTTTTGCTTAACCTTTAGCGGGTTGTCGTAAACCCAATAATAGTTATCTGCCAGAGTAACTTTTGTACCGATCATTCCCCTTTTTCTGTCGTTAAAGAGGTCATAAAAATCAGACGCATTATAATCATAACCGACTTCAATTTCTTTTTTAAATTGATACTTCCCTCTGAAATGATATCTCGGTAAACCCGCATCATTTTTAAGCGGAGAAATACCAAACTCCATCGTCAGGTCATGATATGAAAGCGGATCGGCAATATGTGTGTAAAATCCAAAAACCTTTTCCGACTGAAAGCCCGTAATAACCGGGATAAAGGTTTGGACTTTCAAATTTGAAATACCGCTGTATGTTTTTTCTTTAGATAAACCGGAAGAATCGGAATATTGCTTAACCGGTTTCAAAATTAGGTTTGCAAGTGAAGGATAGTGATTTAATATTTGCTCGCCGTAATAATTTATTGCCGGTAATTCTTCTGCCGGTTTATTCGCAATAATAACCGGTGTAAATCCATCAGTAGAAAATTCAAATGCAAATAAAGAATCGGCGCTTAAGTAAAGCGGTCTGAACAAGCCGGTAAGTGTATTTGATAAAGCTTCAACTGTCGATGTTTCTAAATTATAACGATATATATTTGAAACACCGTTTGTGTAAGCATCCCAGAAAATATATTTTTCATCGGGGCTCCAGGATGGATTCTCAGGAGATCCCTTATCGCTTAAAGTTTCGAACTGAAATTTCCCGGTAGTTTTTAGGTTTATTGTATTAACAAGAATAATGGACTGCTCGCCGCTAGCTCGATGCAAAACTGCTGCAAGATATTTGCCCGACGGGCTAACGGAAAGATTAAACACGTTATCTTCAGCGCCAAAATTTATCAACGGCGTCATTTTCCGGTATGGATACGCTGAGTACATTAATGAAGCATAACCTGCGTCATGCTGGACTCCCCAAAGTTCGTGTGATACCGGCGAAACAGTAATATCACCGGTGCGATAATCTTTGAACAATTCCTTTTTATTACCCGTTTTAATATCAGTAGCCCAAATGTCGCGGTAAAGTTCATTATTATTAGTTGTATAAAAGAGCAATCCTAAGCTGTCATCATAAGCAAGAGACGTAACTTGTAATAAACTTGGCGTTGGCAAAGTGGAAATATTTTTCGACTTAGAAATTTTAATATTTAACTTCTGAAGCGAAGCCAAACTTCCGGGTTTATTATATCCGAAATAAATATCTCCGTTGTGTGAATTAAGGAAAGGCTGCGTTACCCATCCGAAAGGTCTTTGGGTAATTTTTCTAACATAAGTTATTGGGGCAGTTTTTAATTTTTCCAAGTTCTTTTCCTGGAATTTTTCTTCGTAGGCAATAAAGTTTTTCCATTCGTTATAGAAATTAGTCCCGAAAAATTCATCCCAGGTTTTATCAAATCCGATTCTAAATGTTTTATTAAACTTATCCGTATAACTGTTGTAGAGCTCGGAAGACTCGGTATTAAACCAGGAAATTAATTTCTCCGGTCCGTATTGTAAAGCTAAATATGCAGCGAATCTTGTTCCATAGAGGTAATATATACTTCCCAATAAATATGAGGTATTTGAGAGATCTTCAAGATTGGCAGATGACGAAAAGGCTTTGCCTTCTAATGTTAGCGTTCTGAAATACATTTCGTCAAAGCTTCCCAATATTCTACCGAACCCTCCGTTAAACCAGGTCTCAAAAAATACTGCTATAGCTTCCTGATGCCAGCGTGGGGTGTAGCGATTATGATTAGTAAACAAGCTGTAAAAGATAGTTAGCGGCTCAATTTGTTCAGGAGCAACTTTACCAAAGATTGAGCGAAAAAATTTTTCGGTTGCTGAAGTTTTATCATTTACAACGATATGAACAAGCTCATGGCTTAGTGTCCATTGAATTCGTTCGGTATATAAAACATTTTCATAACCAGGTTCGAAAGGTTCAATTTCCAGTTGAATTTCATTTTGAGGAACAGTTGTAGCGGCACCAAATCCATAATCGGTAAAATCATAGGCTATAATAATAATTCTTGAAGTAGGTTTATAATTAAATATCTTCATAAGAGGCTTCAAGGCATTCTCGGCGGAAAGCAAAATATGCGGCGCTAAATATGAATATGAATCTTTGTATATAACCTTGAAATGAGCGCTTTCCATTTCACTCCATTTTGATTGGGCTTTGCTTGCTGCTGATGCTAAGAAAAACAGAATTAAACTAAGAACTAAAAATTTATTATTTCTGTGTTCGGATAATTGACGATAAATTCTAATCAAATTTTTTCTCTTTGATTTATAATAAAAGCCTGCAAGCATTATTTGCAGGCTTTAAATTACGAATCTTTCCAAAAAGATTTTACTGAATTCCCTCGTTTTCCCAAATAAAATTATTCTATAGCCGGTACGAGGAACGTCATTTTATCAAAATCATCTTTTTTGTTTCGTCAAAATTATTAGTAACAAGCCGGTAAAAATAAATTCCGGATGAAAGATTATCCCCATTAAATGAAACACTATAAGATCCTTCTGCCCTATAACCATTAACCAGAACAGCAACTTTGTTCCCTACAGAATTATAAACTTCTAATTTTACATGACCCGGCTTTGCAATCGAAAAATTAATGTTAGTTGCCGGGTTAAAAGGATTAGGATAATTCTGATCAAGCTTAAATGAATTTACAATGTTATTTTCCTTTACTCCGGTAGCAAGCACTATGTTTATAATTTTATTAGGCGCAAAATTCCATTGATCTTGTGGATCAGCTAAACCATTAAAATTTACACTGTTGCCGTCTGCATAAATGGTTTGGTTGCCTGCCGTCGAAGGAGCAGTGTACGTAAATTGAAAAGTTACGACATTATTAACCGGCGCTTTGGGAAGTGAGTGAGTAAGTTCTGAATTAGAAAGATATAAATCGGGACTAACAGGAGCTAATATCCCAGTTGAAACTGCAATGTCTGTCCCCGCTCTGACTAAAGGACCTCCCGTAATTGTTACAGAATAATTACCGGTTTGATTAACGCTCAATTGACTTGGTCCATTTATCGTTACAATTACATTTGGCGATGGCGATGGGTTATGGCAAGTACAACCGGGAGTGCTACCCTTCAATGTTAAACCAGTTATTCCTGTGGAATGTGCATAAATTAGAACCGGGATCCCTGCCAACAGCATAACATTCGCTACACTAACCTTTATTCCGCATATAATTCTTTTCAATAGTTCCTCATCAAATCAAACTATTTCCTTTTGTCTTGCCACAATGTTATTGTTTCTTTAATTATAAGAATCTACTATCCATCACACTAAATAATGTAATTATGATGGAAATCACTCTGCGAAAACTATAGGATAAAAGTTTGTTTAATTATGAATATGAAAATTGATGTTTACACAAGGGAGGGAAAAATTGCCGGAACGAGTCCGGCAAAAAATGACCTTAGAATTAATTTTAATGATGATGACCGCCTGCACCGTGAATGTGTCCGTGAGACAGTTCTTCCAGTGTAGCATCGCGTAAATTAAGAAGTTCAACATCAAAAGTTAGGGTTTTTCCAGCAAGCGGGTGATTGAAATCCAGGGTAATGTTTTCACCGTCGATTTTTTTTACGGTAAACGGCATTTCTCCACCTTCCGGTGTATCTGCAACAAAACCCATTCCTTCTTCCAATTTTGTTTCGGCTGGAAATTCCGATCTATCCACCACCTGCAACGCCATCTCATCATAAACACCGTAGCCCTCTTCGGGGGCAAGAACTACAATCTTTTTACTACCGATGATCATTTCACCAAGTTTTTCTTCTAAAGCCGGAAGTATTTGATTCTTTCCGCTCATAAATGAAAAAGGGTTAACATGATTTGCTGAATCAACTACGTTACCATCTTCATCGGTAAGAGTATAACCAATCGATACCACTTGATTGCTTTTAAGGGGCATAAATAACCTTTCTGATTTTTATTGTTTATCCTGCAACCGGAGGGAGATATTATTTGCAAAAAAGAAAAATATTCCGGAACAGAATTTTTTAAGATGCAAATTTACAAAAAAATAATTTACAAGGAAGAATATAATCAGCTAAAAATATCCTGGTTGTCTACTTCGGATTGTTTTGGCTCCCAATCAAATCCTTCGCATGGAAGATATTCTTTCGTCGGATGCTCGTCGTGAAGCACACACAACACGGCTGTTTTATCAAAGTTTGTGCATGTCGAGCAAAGAGTATACTCGATTACTTCTTTATTTCTTTCTTTAAATAGTCTATAATGAATAATAGCTGGATGAATAATCACTCCGTAAATTGAAGCAAGATTTATCAGCCACCAAACAGGGAAGCTAATATAATCCTTCAACACCCATATAATCGGGATTGTAATTACGATGCGTATAATTGTCCAAAATACTACTTCACCCAAAATTCATTTCCAAAGGATTAATCAAAAAATAATTTTGTAATATTAACTAGAAGATAAAAATCAATTTGATAATAATAAATAGACTAACTTTTCCATTACAATAAAATAAGATTGGAAAAACTAAAGCGTACTATGTAATAATTGTGTCTGAGATTCCGGAAATCTTTCACCCCATTTGTCTTCAGTAGAATTAGATTTGTTGCTTCCTCCGTATAAGGAAACAAACACTATTGACGAATATAAATTTATTTGCTCAGGTTTGTGCTTTTTCAATTAAAATTTGTTATGTTATAAATCAATATTTATTAGTAATTTTAATTGAAGAATTCGTTTGGGGTTGGATTTGAGGGGTTCCATCAAAAAAAAATACCACTAAGAAAGTGGTAAAAAAGGTATGTGAGCGCGGGTGGTTTCGAACCACCGACCCTCTGCTTAAAAGGCAGATGCTCTACCCCTGAGCTACGCGCCCTTTTTTTAGAGTGACAAATATAATTATTTGGTTTTTCTATTCCAAATATATCAATCATTAAAAAAGTTCAACATAAAATGCTTAAAAACTCCAAAATTCTTGTTTGTGACGACGACGAAACACTCTGTTATCTACTAAAAGAGCAGCTTCTTGAAGAAGGATTCTTGGTTGATACCGTTTATGACGGTAGCCTCGCCATCGATGCCATCAAAAGAAAAAACTATGATCTTTTGCTTCTTGATCTTAATATGAGAGACGTTCCGGGAGAGGAAGTTCTAAAGTTTGTTGCTGAATACAATTCCTCGCTCCAGGTCGTTATGCTAACCGCACAGACTGATGTTAGAAATGCTATCGAATGTATTAAGCTCGGCGCTTATGATTTTATTACCAAGCCCTATAATTTTGATGAATTGCTCCTTACAATTAACCGAGCGCTTGAACACAAAGACTTAATCGTAAAAACAGCTTTATTAAATGAGCAGGTAAATAGAAAACTTTCAACAAGAATTATAGGCAACAGCTCAGAACTACAGCGTGTAATAAACCTCGCAAACAAATCGGCAGTATCAGATTCAAATATTTTAATTGAAGGCGAAACCGGCACCGGTAAGGAATTGTTTGCCGAATATATTCACAAAAAATCTTCCAGGCATGATCAACCTTTTGTAGTGATAAATTGCGCTTCACTCCCAGATCAATTAATAGAAAGCGAATTATTCGGGCACGAAAAGGGCGCATTTACAGATGCAAAATCTACTAAGCAAGGCTTAGTTGAAATTGCACACGGCGGGACTTTGTTTTTGGATGAAATAGGTGAGCTTAGTTTGTCTCTTCAACCAAAGCTTCTTCGTTTTTTAGAGAATGGCGAGTATAGAAGAATCGGCGGTGTTACAAATTTAAATTCTAACGTTAGAGTAATAGGTGCAACGAATCGAAATCTTTTGGAAGAAGCCGATAATAAAAATTTCCGGCGCGATCTTTTGTTTAGACTTAATGTAATTACTTTAACCATTCCCCCGCTTCGCGAAAGGAAAGAAGATATTTTAGTTCTTGCAAATCATTTCCTCGAAGTTAAATCTTCAATTAAATCTCCTAAAAAACTTTCTCCCAGCGCTGAAGAATCTCTTCTTCATTATGATTTCCCCGGAAACATTAGGGAACTTGAACATATTATTGAAAGAGCTTTAATCTTTGCAGAAGATGAGCACATTGCTCCTGATGATTTGAATCTACCGGTAAACGCGCACAAGATTGCCATTCAAAAAAATATTTCTTTAGCCATAGACGATAGTGACGAAATCCTCAGTATAGATGACGTTGAAAGAAGGCATATTGCAAAAACACTTAATGTCCTGAATTGGGATAGAAATAAAACCGCTGTCAAACTTGGTATAAGTCCCAAAACTTTATATACAAAGATTAGAAAATATCAAATTAAGAAATTTTAGCTTCCATGACTGAAAAAGAAGTTGCCCAAAATTATACACAGGAGCAAAAAGCAGCGGAAGTATCAAAAGAGATTTTACTTTTCCAAAAAGAAATGCGTGATTTCCTTCCTTTTCTGTTAAAAGAAAAATCACTAAAGAATTTATCCGGCATGATTTTAAAACGATGTGCTACTTTATCCGACAGCAATTTCGGTTTTATTTATCTAATTCACGATAATAGCAAAGTAGAATACATATTCTTTGATCCGACCGAACAATTTCAGACAAGCCAGGAAATTGAGAAAGACATTACTGCAAATTTTTCTTTCATAAATAAATGGATTGGCATAAATAAACGTTCCTTATATGTCAAAAACAATCCGGATAACATTGGATACAACCTTACCCAATTACTTAATTGTAGTTCATTAATTATTTCGCCGTGTTTTTTTGACAGTAAGCTTTTAGCTTCGATTGTTGTTGCCAAAAAAACCGGTGAATACAATGCTATATCGGTTAGCAGCGTTGAACAATTTGCACTGCTTCTGGCTTTTGCAATAAGCAGCATCCGCACCGGTGAATTGAATGCCGCACTTGAAGGGCGACTTTTGCAGGCGCAAAAATTAGAGACTATCGGAAAACTTTCCAGCGGCATGGCACACGATTTTAACAACTTGTTGTCAAGCATTTTTGGAAGCCTTAATCTTTTGAAGAAAAGAATTCCGGAAAGAGAAGATGTAACACGTCTTTTAGATAACATTGAGAGCTGCTCCATACGGGCTAAAGATTTAACCAAAGGTTTGTTATCGTTCGGCAAACCTACTCCGAAGCGAAAAGAATTAATTAAACCGAATATATTGCTTGAAGAAATTGCTTCTGTGATAAAAGAAACTTTTCCTAAAAGAATTTCATTTAGTTATGAGATTGACAATAGTCTTTTTGATATCTTAGGCAATGGTACAGAGATTTATCAAGTGCTTTTAAATTTATGCGTAAATGCTAAAGAAGCAATTGAAAGAAGCGGGAAAATAATCTTAAAAGCAAAAAATATTTCCATTGATGAAAATAATTTAATTGACTATCCTCTTTTGTCTAAAGGAAATTATATTTGGATTTCTGTATCTGATTCAGGCGCCGGAATAGAAGAAGAAAACCAGATCAAAATCTTTGATCCTTATTTTTCTACCAAGGGGAAGGAAAGCAGCTCCGGCTCGGGGCTTGGTCTTTATGTTACCTATGGCATCGTTAAAGCCCACAATGGGCATATAGAGGTTTCAAGCGTTGTAGATTCCGGAACAACTTTCGATGTTTTTATCCCTGCATATGAACCTAAAAACATTACAAATATCTCACAGTCTGAAAAAATTATTCTTTTAGCCGATGATGAAATTATGCTTCGTGATCTCCTCACCGAGCTTCTTGAATCTTACGGCTACAATGTAATCAAAGTCGCCTCCGGTATTGAAGCTTTGAAGGTTCTTACGGAAGAAATAAAAGTTGATTTGGCGATAATCGATTTTAATATGCCTGAAATGAATGGATTAGACTGCATAAAAAAAATTAGGGAGCTAAACTTTGCTTTTCCGGTAATCCTGTCATCCGGTAGCCTGTCATTAAACGATAATTTTGATTACAAGAAATTTAGCATCAACGGTGTACTTCCAAAACCTTATGAATTTGATACCATGCTTGAGACAATAAGAAAATTACTCTAAGCTTTCGTTTTTTTTATCATCGAACTGCACCATTTTTATATCTTTTATGTAATCAGAAAAAACCGGCTTCTTTATTGAGTTAAGCTGATTTAATATATCGTTGATTTCTTTAATTGCAATTTCTATATAACTAAGCCGTTTTAAAATTGCATCGGGTGAGACTTCATTTTTTTTCAACTCTCTTTTTATAGCTGCCGTAGAAAGACTTAATAATGTAAGCGGCTGCTTTATTTTGTGGTTAGTGGTTACAACGGTAGCAGTAAAAGTATTCTTTTGTTCCGCTTCAAGAAGTTTTTTTTGTGCTTCGGATAACTTTAAGGCAGAATTAATTCTTGCAAGAAGCTCGATCCGGTTAAAGGGCTTTTTTATATAATCAAATGCTCCCGCTTCAAGCCCCTCCTTCGTATCTTCCGCATCTATTTTTGCGGTTACTAAAATAATTGGAATCCTGGAAGTCGCAGGATCCTCTACTAAAATTTTGCAAACTTCAAACCCCGTCATTTCCGGCATCATAACATCGAGCAAAATTAAATCCGGAGTTTCATTCTTTGCTTTTTCAATACCTGTTCTGCCCTCATACGCTTTTAGTACTTCATAACCTTCCCGCTCAAGCCTGTCTTGCAGCAGGAAAACATTTTCAGGCAAATCATCTATTACTAAAATTTTTTTCATATCAACTAATCTTATTTTTTGAGAACAATTTTTCTATTTTGAACGCCATTACTCCTGCGTTAACCGGCTTTGGAATGAAATCGTCGAAACCGTGTCTCATAATAACTTCTTTATCTTCAAGCATTGCTTTTGCTGTTACGGCAAAAATTGGAATATTCTTCCATTTTTTATTTTGTCTAATTCTGCTAATTGTTTGAAAACCATCCATTTCAGGCATCATAATATCGAGCAAAATCAGATCAGGTAATTTCATTTCCAAATTCCTCAAACACTCAATTCCGTTCTTAGCGGTGAATGCTTTACAATCGCAAGCACGGACAATTTCACTAATCGTAAAAAGTGTGTCCGGGTCGTCGTCTACCACCAGAACATTGCCGCGGTAAATATGATTTTCATCCTCATCAACTAAATCCATTTTTTCTTCAAGAGCAACCTCAGCGGACGATCTATTGGTTGCCGCTAAAGAAAGTGATTCTGTCTCCTGCAGTCGTATTCTATCTCGAACTACTTTCAGAACATCGAGCGGATGCCCGTTGGATTTAACCGTAATCTGCTCAACGATATTGTTTAACGAGTTCCTTTCTTCCTCCGTTAAATCTTTTGCCGTACTGATTATTATTGGGATATGCTTTGTCTCCCTGTTTGACTTGAGCTTATAAGAAAGCGTAATTCCATCAACGTTCGGCATCATAAGATCAAGGATTACTAAATCCGGCTGCGTTTCCAAAATTTTACTAAATGCAATTTGACTGTCCTGTATAAAATCGATTCTGACCTTATCATTTTTAAATGCTGCTTTAAATTTTTCAAATTCCATTTCATCGTCATCTACAACAACGATCTTTTCGATTTTTTTCTTTGCAAGATTTTCTAATTTGTTAAAGGCAGAAAGTAATGCGTCGGGAGTAATTGGCTTAACAAAATATTCATAAGCGCCCAGCCCATAACCCAAATTTTTATCGCTGATAATTGAAATTAAAATAACTGGAATATCTTTTGTAGAAGGGTTTTGTTTAAGCTCTTTCAGCACAGTCCAGCCGTCTTTATCCGGCATCATTACATCTAGAGTAATAGCAAACGGTTGAATTTTCTTTGCCTGCCCGACTCCAGCTTCGCCGTCTTCGGCGTAAACAACTTCGTAGCCTTTTGAAATTAGATATTGTCCGATGGTATAACGCACCTCCGGGTCATCATCAATTACCAAAATCGGATTTTTTCTGTTTTTAATTAATGTTTGAACATTAACTTTTGGTGAATCTCCGTCGTCTCTAAGTTTTATAATATTAAGCGGAATAACAAAAGAGAAAATTGAACCGTTACCCGGCTCGCTTTCCACGGAAACAGTGCTCTTCATCAAGGTAGCAATTTTTTTGCAAATAGCTAAACCAAGCCCGGTACCGCTGTACCTGCGGGTTGTTGTACCGTCGACTTGTCTAAACTCTTCAAATATTATTTTTTGATCTTCAGCAGACATGCCAATACCAGTATCAATTACGTCGAATTTTAAGTTTTTATTTTCAAGCGACGATATACGAAGCTCCACAAATCCGGTATCAGTAAACTTAACAGCATTGCCAAGTAAATTAATTAATACCTGCACTACTTTTCCTCTGTCAGTATTGATGACAATCTTAGTATTAATATTTTTCACAATTCTAAAGGCAATGCCTTTTTGATTGGCAAGCAGGGCAATTTGATTTTCAATCTCCACAATTAATTCTTCAAGAAAAACATCTTCATTATGAACCTCCATTTTCCCGGCTTCAATTTTCGAAAGATCGAGTATATCGTTAATCAATCCCATCAGACGCTTTCCGCTTTTCAAAACAACTTCGATTCTTTCGCGGTTCTTATTTTTAAGGGAATTATCCTCAAGAATTAATTCCGTCAAACCAAGAATGGAGTTCATCGGCGTTCGCAATTCGTGAGACATGCTGGCAAGGAAGTGAGATTTTAATTCCGTCGCCTCTTCTGCTTTGCCTTTTTGGATTTCCAGTTCATCTGCTTTTTCCTTTAGCTTTTGATGAAGTTCAATTAGGGTCTCATTCTGCCTTCGTACCTGGATATTTTGCTTTTGATAATCTTCATTCAGCTTTTTTAGTTCCGCAACAAAATTCTCTAACTGAACAAAGGCAAAAGCATTTGTTAATCCTATAGCAAGCTGTTCCTGAATTTTAGATAAATATTCTTTTGCTTCATCACCCGGCTTATCAAAAGAGCCAAGTTCTAATATTGCGATTACTTTACCGTTGTAAATTACCGGATTAAGCAAAAGATATTTTATTTCAATCTTAATGGATCCCGCAGAAACAACCGGAAGATTTTCCTTCAACGAAAATATTTCAAACGGCTCGTGGCTTTTAATTATAGCATTGAAGAAATTTGATTTTTCATCAAACGTTATTTCCTTGCCCAAACCGTATGAACTTACAAGAGAAATTTTTCCTTCTTCAACAGCATACAAACCACCTATTATAAATCCGCACGTCTTAATAATTTTTTGTAATGCCGCTTCTGATATTTCTTTTAACGTAGGATTTTGATTTATCAACGTTATGAATTCCGAGTACTCATTTTTTACTTTTTCATTCTTTTGAAGCTGCTCAATCATGGTATTGAATGCCGTGCCAAGCTTGCCCAGTTCATCTTTTGATTGAACAATAATTTTATTCTGAAAATTTCCTTCCTTAGTGACTTCAGTGGCTTTGCTTAACTGTGTAATCTGTTTCCGCATTTTATCGGTAAAAAGTAAAGTTAAAATTAACGAAAGTAATATTCCTGTTGATCCAATAATTATCAAAAAAGATCTTATATTGGAACGGAGGTCTGCTGCTTCACTAAGCGTATTAAAAATTAAAAACTGAAAACCTTTGTTAAGCTTAAAGTCGAGATCCGGCTTATAAATTGTAGCAAGAATATCCGAAGACCCGCTGCCGTTTGAATAAACATCAAAATTATTTTTCCCTGCAAGGGTTTTAGATGCGTTTGCTAACACATAAGAATATTTTTGATTGAGCGATTCATTTGACACTTCGGCAGTGTTCCCGTTCAAGATTAAAGCAACTTCGGCATTTATTTTCTTCGCAATGTTATTAAGAAAATCGTTCGATATTATCTTTCCGTAATAATAAATTTTCCCGTCATTTGCCTTGTATCTTCTAACCAGGGTGAAGGGATTTTTAGTGAGAAATTCATTAAGCGAAAAATTATTCGCGGGTACTTCAACTCCGTCATTTAATATTTTTACTATAGCCAGATCAGGAGATTCACCGTTTGATTCAAGAATAAAGTCGACATTTTTGGAATTATTATAAGTGTTGTTGAAGTTATTATTTACCAGATAAAGGAAATCGTCGTCAATATCCTGGATTTGTGTACGATAAGCATAAATAAAATCGTTTGCAGAATTCAGAAGATATTTTGATTGTTGCGAAGATAGAACATTATATACAATTGAATAAAACGCAAGGGCAGAACTTCCGAGGATAACCGCAACTATTGCGAAATTAATTATTAGGAGCCGGTAACTTATTTTCATGGTTAGCTATCACGCTGCAAAACTTTTCTTATTGTAATTAAAAGCTCGTCAAAATCATACGGCTTACTTATAAAATCGCTTGCGCCCATTTTGGCAGAATTTATCGCGCTTTTTACATCCGCGTAAGCGGTTAAAACAATTACTTTTATTTTAATTCTTTTTTCTTGAAACTCGTTTAATACCTGAAAACCGTCCTTGCCCGGCATTTTTAGATCAAGTAAAATTAAGTCAGGCAATTTATTTTTTAGAAAATCAAATACGGCATCGCCGTTATTAACAAAAGCGGCTTCGTAACCTACTTCTGTTAGCTCGTCTGTAAGGACGGTGCAAAGGTTGACGTCATCATCAACTATTAAAATTGATTCCATTTATTTTTTCACATCATTGCTTTGTGATCCGTTAAACTGATAATGTTTAAGACTACTTCTTTCGTTTTGAAGTTCCATCCGGAGTTGATTTTCTTCAGGAGGTTCGGATAATCTTTCTTTAAGAGAAGGAACGAGATTAGCTCTGATTAAAATTACGAGTTCCTTTTTGCTTACTTGATTTTGATCGCTGCCGAAAATATATCTAAGACCGAAAAACCACCAGGGAAGATCTTTTAGAAAAGGAATACCGGTTCTAACTTTGGTGGTTTGGTCGATATACATGCCGCCAATTACTGTTTCCTCGCCGTTAAGCAGAACAACTCTTGTATCCGCAGATGTTTTATTAATTATCGTGTTAGTAGGGTCGGGAACAAACGAGCTTCTTTCAACGTGAATCTTCAACAAAATGTATCGAATGCCGTCATCGGTGATTATATTAGGAGTAACAGTTACAATTGAGCCGACCGAATAAAAATTGTCAATTATATTGCCAGAAAAATCTCTTTGCTTAATCGAAATATCCTGTCCGTCCTGCAACCGTGCGTCGGTGCCATTTAGGACCGTAATATTCGGACTTGAAATAATTTGCCCTACATTTTCATTTTCAAACAATTTAAATATTGCAGTGGCTTGACCGAAGAATCCGCCGATATTATAATTTGCTGTCCCGGTTATATTAAAATCAGGTGATTGTTGAACAGTGGTCGAACCGGTCGTTCCTGTAGATGTTCCTCCGGTTGAAGATGAACCGGATGTTTGCGCATTTTGCGGAACAAATCCGTTTAGGTTCCCATTTACACTCCCGTTAGCTCCGGATAATAAAGTTTGCCAATTAATTCCAAGTTGCCTTTCCTTATTTACATCTGCTTCAAAAAACACTGCGGAAATTTTAACTTCACGCGCATTTGCAGGGACATAATTTTCCTTGGTATGCACTTCAGATTCGGTGCCGCTTTTTTCAACAATTATAACATCCGGAGTTTCTTTGTAGATAAGTCCTACAGACCGCACTAAAATTACTAGCGCCTTAAAATAATTCATGTTTTTAATTTCAAACCCTATTGCCGTATCAATATTCACGGTTGAAACTATTTTTCTGCCTGTTGTTTTCTCGCTGATTTTACTAATTAGTGCAATTGCTTGATTGAAAGGAATTGTCGGAGAAAGCGTTACAAGCTGGTCGGGATTTTGATAATTCTGAAGCGACTTTTCCAAATAAGTTTGGGAAAAAATTTGTACCGTAAAGAACAAAGAAATTAATACGGTTGAAATAAATGTTTTCATTTGAAATTCTCTTTACTTGTTTTACTTGTGCTTTCTTTTTCCAAAGTCAAATCTACCTTTTCTATTATTCCACCCTTATTTAAAATAAAGCTTACGATGTTATGGTCATAGTCTATTTTTGTAAGATAACCGAGATAAACCTGCTGACCTTCCCAGAGTAAAAATGTATTTCCTTTGCTATCGGCTATAAATGCCCCTTCGGGAACTAACGCCAGCAGCCTTGCACCGTGAACGTCTAAAAGATTATTAACATTCGGAGGAATTTCGTTTCTGATAAGAGGATAAAAAACATCGTAAACCGGACTGGTGCTCAAATCATTTTCAACATAATTTTCAGTCGAAAATCTGCTGTTATCCGAATAGTATACATCTGCAATTATTACAAAGTTTACCAGAAAATTCGGCATTCCTTCTTTATCCGAAGAAATATAATTGGTCAGGGTAATCGATCTGATTTTTTTTAATTCTTTACTTTGTTCAATCGCATAGACAAGTTTGTACAAATCATTGTAATCTCCGCCGCCGGTTATTTTATATTCATAATAGAAGAAATTCTTATCCGGTTTTTGTTCCTCAAATTCAACGTTGGTTTGTGTATTTTCTGAAAATCCGCTGCCTACGTCATTTACAAATTTGAAAAAGCTAATTGAGGAAAGCCTTTCGGGAATATTAAATTTTCTTGAAGCGAGAACCGAATCTAAAACAGCAGCCTTTTTTGAAAGCTCCGTATACTGCATGTTCAGCTCGGCTGTGTTATAGTGATTTGCTTTAAGCTTTTCAATTTGTGCTTTATCATTTTTAATCTTACTCATTTGATAGAGGAAAATATACCCCCCGCCGGTAACAAGAATGAAAGCTAAAAGACCGACAAGCGCCAAAGTATTTTTTATTTTCCTATTCATCGGGCGCCTTTGTAAAAGCTTGGTAAATTGAAAGTAATGTTAAATTTATAAATATTCTTGTCGCGAAGCGCCTCGTAGCTAATGCTCTTTAACTGTGCTGATTTTATGGAAAAGGCAAATTCCGTCAAAACATTTTTAGACAAAGAATAACCTTCAAGAGCTACTGTCTCGCCGTCCGGTTTGGATAATTTTGTCAGCCAAATATTTTTCCTTGCCTCGAAAAATGAAGAAATTTTCTTTAATACATAAGACCATGCGCCGGTGCCGACTGATGCAGAGTCAAGTATTGCCTGTGTTTGTGAGAAACCGTTTATTTTTCCGTTAAGGTCGGAAATCTTATTTAGTATTTCCTGATTTTGACGGAGCAAAAGTGTCTGTTGTTCAAGCTTGCTGTTTAGTTGGTTTAAATCATTTTTGTTTACTAATACTTTTACTGTTATCAGCAAAGCAGCCAGAAATAGAAGCGGAAACATTGCAAAACCATGCCAGCCGAATTGAAAAACTTTCTGCTCTTCTTTTACATACCTCGGCAGGAGATTTATGCCTTTGTGAATTTTCTCTATATCATCAAAGTAATCAATCGCTGCTGCTATAGGAACACTGAATGAGGATATTTTCTCTTTGGATGTTGAATCAAGCGAAGAAATATCTATATCGGAAAAATCCAACTTAGAAACATTTGCTTCCGGGAATGTACCGTAAAATGATAAAATTAAATTTTCAGAATCATCTTCGCCGCAAACTACAATATTGTCAAGCGAACTTATTCCGCCGTTTTCCATTTCAAGAAGAATTTTTGAGAAGTATACATCATACGTATGAAGATTTATTGTACCTATGTCGAGCGCAGTACCAATATGTTTTAGCTTTCGCCCGTGCAGAAAGATTAATTTGCTATATTCTCTTCCGATATAAACTATGAGTGAATTATCATCCGGAAAAAATTTTTTCCTCTTCGCCGCATAATAAGCAAGCGAAATTTCCGCGCTTTTTACAGATGGAATTTTGTAATATCTCCGGTGATTATAATTTGCAAGTGAACTTATTAGCTTTATGCAGTTAACTTCACCGGTTAGAAAAACCGAAAGAAGCGATTTATCTGAAAGTTCAACATAATCCAGGCTTTCTTTATCAATCGAAACGTTTTTCGATTCATGAATATCATTTATAATCTCTTGCGTAACCTTGGCAGCATTGCTGACTTTTGATCCTTCAAAAACATGATAAAAAATGGAAGGCTCTGTCAAAGTCGGAACGAATAAGCTTTTCTTTAAATTGAATCCTTTCAGCGCTTCATTTATTAGACCTATACTGGAGATAGTAACTTTTCTTTCTTCAGAAGATTTTTTGCCCAGGGATCCCTCGAAGGACATTTCATCGCCGTCGATCTTAAGACCGGTAATAGACTCTTCCAGATCCAGCGCTGTTTGAATAACATCAAAACTTCCGGCTTTAAGAAACTTTACCTTGTCTTTTTCTTTTATGAAGACGGCAAGTTTGGTATCGTTGCCTTCGCAATATGTAAATATTATTGGATTCATTAAAATGCCGATAAAATTTGCTGTATTACTGTTTTATTATTTGCATAAGCAATAGCGTTTTCCATAGAGATTTTTTTGCTTAGATACAATCTTTTTAAATCCTGCTCCATGGTAATCATTCCGGAAGATGCGCCTTGATTGATCATCATGTATATTTCGCTTGTATTATTATTCTTTATAGCCGCTTTAACGCTTGGCGTAACTAGTAATACTTCTTTAGCAAGCACTCTCTTTCCGTCTAAACTTGGTACTAATTTTTGCGAGATGATAGCTACTAGTACATCGGCTAATCTGTTTCTTATTCGCTCCTGTTCATTGGGATGAACTTCTGCTACTATTCTGTCAATCGATTCAACTGCGCTTGAAGTATGCAGAGTGGAAAATACTTTATGACCGGTATCTGTCACTTCCATTGCGGCAATTATAGTATCCGGATCTCTCATTTCGCCGATTACAATTATATCGGGATCCTGCCTTAACGCTTGTATTACTCCATCTTTGAATGATAGTACATCGCGCCCAACTTCGCGGTGCCGTATAATTGAAGCATTAGATTTATGCACAAATTCAATCGGTGCGGCAATAATTACTATATGCGCAGGATCGATTTTATTATGAGCGTCTATTATTGCGTCAAGTGTGCTTGATTTACCCGACCCTGTAATCCCTGTTATTAAAGTTAATCCGAATTTTATATAAGTGTGACTCAAAGTTTTTAATACATTCGGATGAAGTCCATAAGAATCAATCGATCTGACCGAGAGATTTATTACACGCATATTTAAAGCAAGAGTATCCAGATCAAAATATGCATCTGCCCGGAACCGGACATAACTGTTTTTTCTCTCGTAGTGATAGGTGTAACTGAAGTCTAAATTCTTTGTGAGTAATAAATATTTTCTTTGATTGGTATTCAACAAATTAATAATAATAATCGCCGACTCATCTTCAGTAAATTGCGAAAAATCTTTAACCCTTTCCTTCTTCCCGAATATTCTAAGCCAGATGTAGCCGCCGTTTCCGTGCCCGCCAAGTTCAATATCCGAAGCATCTCTTTCAATCGTGCTTGTAAGAAATTTATTGAAGAGATTACGAAGAGCTGTCCTCTCATCGGAATTCATCTTTTCGATATTTTCAAGCAGATAGTTGACCCTGTCCTGCCCCAAATAGGTAGCTGGTATGGTGCTTGCAAAATTATTCAAAATTGTTTTAGCATCTGCTACAGGCACTTAAATTTTTCCATTTGTTATACAATCCAAATTATAATGAATAAACAATAAAGACAATAGGTTAATCTCATTTTATAAAAGAAAGCTCTTATCCCACATGTCATTTCGAATCCGGCTTCTCGATCAACCTGTCATTTCGAATCCGGCTTTAGCCGGTGAGAAATCCCATGTTCAATTCGATCACTAGAACTATTTATGGGATTTCTCCTTCGATGACTCAGTCGAAATGACACTTATTTTCGTGTCATATCGAAGGAGCTTGCCTACCGGCAGGCAGGCTTGCGACTGAGATATCCCATGCTCAACTCGATCACCCGAGCTTATACTTTGGATTTCTCCCTCCGGTCGAAATGACAACCTCTTCGAATCCGGTTTCTCGATCAACCTGTCATTTCGAATCCGGCTTTAGCCGGTGAGAAATCCCACGATTAGCTCAGGACTCATAGTAACCATGGGATTTCTCCCTCGATGACTCGGTCGAAATGACAAGTGTTTTCGTGTCATTTTGAATCCGGCTTCTCGATCAGTTTGTTATTCCTCCGAAGTTGAAGCCAAAACTTCTTCAATAGAAGTCAATCCGAGCTTCACTTTTTCAAGTCCTGCTTCTCTCAGGTTATGCGAACCGTCCTTTTTTGCCTGAATCCGGATTTTTTCTTCATCAACATCATCTCCGGATTTTACGATTGTTTGCCTAATTTCTTTTGTAAAATATAGCGCTTCGTGTATTGCAATTCTTCCTTTATATCCGGAACCGTTGCATCTGTCGCAGCCTTTTGGTTCGTAAATTTTATACTCTCTCCACTCGGCAATATTTAAACCTGCGGCATCCATTACGGCTTCATCAAAATTAGTAACTTTCTTTTTGCAGTCCGGGCAAAGTCGTCTGACCAATCTTTGCGCAACAATTAAATTAATAGCATAAGCTATTAGAAACGGCTCGATGCCCATCTTATACAATCTTGCAACAGCGCTTGGGGCATCGTTGGTGTGAAGTGTAGAAAAGGTCAAATGTCCGGTGTTTGCAAGTTTGATGGCAATATCAGCGGTTTCTTTGTCTCTCATTTCACCGACCAAAACAATATCCGGATCATGTCTTAAAATTGACCGGATGGCTTGTTCAAAATTCATTCTGTAGCCGATCTTTAATTGACGCGCGCCTTCAATAACATATTCTACCGGGTCTTCAACGGTTAAAACATTTACCGTCGGATCAATTACCTGGTAAAGCGCCGCAACAAGAGTTGTGCTTTTACCGCTTCCTGTCGGTCCGGTTAAAATAACCATTCCCTGCGGCTGGTTTATTGCCTTTGTAAATGCTGTTTTTGAATAACCCATTAAACCAAGCTTATCTAAATCTCTGATAACTTTCCGGTCGTCAAGAATTCTTATAACGACACTTTCAAATTTATTTTTCAGTTCGGTGCCGACAGTCGGAAGAACAGACACTCTAAATCGAATTACATGCCCGTCTATTTCTCTTTGAATAAATCCATCCTGGGCTCTTTCTCTTTCGAATCTGTCCATTCCTTTGGAACGGTCTTTCACAACCGCAATTACGGCTTCAGGTAAAGTATTTTCCTGAACATGCCATAGCTGAAGGTTTCCGTCAATGCGAATTAAAATGTCCGTCTTGTTTCCTGACTTGGGGACGAAGTGAATATCGCTTGCCCCTCTCCTTACCCCTTCAACTAAAGCGCCTTCGACAAGATTTATTAATGCGCTTTTATTTATTTCGGCATCAAGCGCTTCTTCGTCTAACGAAGTATCATCTTTTTCAATTTGAATTTCTGTGTTAGCTTCTTCCATCATTTTTAAGAAAACATTTTCCGGAGGAAGAATTGTGTGTATTATTCTTTCATAATCTTTTTTTCTTATATAGATGACTTCATATTTCTTCGCGTTAAGTCCGAATGCAATTCTCGGGATGTTTCGCTCCGTCGGGTCAATTGCAGCCAGAATAAGTTTATCTTTTATTCTGTCGTCAAACATAAAAGGAATAATTTTATGCTCAAGCATTTGTGCTTTAAGCTGTTCGCCGGCGCCGTTGATCATTTGCTTAATGGAGTCAAGTTTTTGCTGGGGAATTTCGTCGGGGGAAACGTTAAGCTCCCTGAATGCGTATAGAATTGCAACTTCTCTAAAAATTGTATCATGGTCGTAACCAAAATCTTGAACTAAAATTTGTGCAAGATTTCTTTTGATTTTGCTTTTATCATTGGCTTTTGCGTTCAAAGCTTTTTCAAGCATTGAAGAATCGATTATTCCCTTCTTAAAAAGGAGGTAACCGATTTTATCCGTCATTTCAAGGTTGCTATCAATCATACTTCAGTATTGGAAATAATATTTTTGTTATTAATTTTATTAACTCACATTTCAAAGGATTTCCATTCTTC
Organism: Bacteroidota bacterium; assembly: GCA_021831685.1. Taxonomy (GTDB): domain Bacteria; phylum Bacteroidota; class Ignavibacteria; order Ignavibacteriales; family Ignavibacteriaceae; genus FEN-1297. The sequence continues at coordinate 71,159 of JAKBMG010000126.1, forward strand.
TCCATTACGCTATATTTCTTTCAATAACAGAATTACTCGATACACCCGGTGCGTTTGGATGTATCGTTGCGGTTTCTGCTGATACTAATGTAAGAAGTATCATTACAACCATAATTATCATCGCTATAAAAACCTGAATTAACTCAATAAGGTTTTTAAGTTTATAAACAGTTTCGCTTTCATAATAATTAGCAAGTTGAAGAGCGGTAGTTTTAATTGTACCTGTTTCCTCGCCCGAATGAAATCTTGAAAGTGCGGTTTCAGTAAACACTCCGCTTGCTTCAAAAGCTTCCGTAAGTCCTTTTCCTTTTTTAATCATTAACGGAATGGCAACGTTTTTTATTCTATCTTCAAAATATGCATTTCCTGTTGCTTCCGAAGCTATTCTTACCGGCTCGATGCTTTCCGCTGACCCGCTGTAAAGAGTGTAGAACACTCTGCAATAAACTTCAATTATGGTTTTATGAACTAGAGTACCAAGCATGGGTATCTTTAGCATCATCCTGTCAACAATAAATTTACCGCGCTTCGTTTTTGAAAATCTCCAAAAGGCAATTAATGGAATAATAAAAACCAGCGCAACAAAAAGTCCGTTAGCAGAAAGGAAATCGCTTATTTTAAGTGTAAAAGCAGTCATCGGAGGAAGTGGAATTTTAAATTGTACAAATAACTTTGCGGTTTGCGGAAAGATATAATCGACGTAAAATAGCACCGCAATAAGCAGAACAAACATCGTAATTGCCGGAGTAATTAAAGCGCTTCTTAAATTCTTTTTGAATTCCTGCCGGCGTTCTAAAAATTTTGCGGTAGCTTTATAGATTTCGGTCATATTGCCGCTTTTAGAAGCCAGCCCGAGCATGTAAGCCGTAAACTTTCCGAAGACAGATTGATATTTAAGAAAAGTAGCTTCGCTATCTGCACCTTTCTTCAAATCGTTATTTATTTCTTTTAGCGTTTCCCGCAGAGTTTTATTTTGAGTGTCATTTATTAGAAGATTCAAAATTTCACTGTAAGGAAGTTTTTGATCTAAAAGCTCTGCGCTAATTTTAACAAAGGTAACAATCTCAGTTGTCGGAGGAGCAAAATTAAACTCAAATAGTTTTTTATTTACGGAAAGAACCTTATAACCGAGTCGAGAGAAAGCCTCTTCCACTTCCATTTTCGTATAAGCTTTTTGCTCGCCTTTAATAGGCTTTTCGTCTCCTCTTTTTACTCTATAAAGAAAAGATGATTTTCTTTGAATGCTTTTTACTTTAAGCTGATTTTTTTCAGCAAGCAGATGAATCTTCTTTTTCCCCTCTCCGGAGGAATTTGCCGAAAGCGTACCGCTAATTAGCTGTCCGTTTAATTTTTCTGCTGTAAACTTAAATTCAGTCATTTAGTAATCTATTATAATCCCTAGCGCGGCAAGCCGCAATGGAATATGGAAAACAAATTTGAAATATTTTGGCATAAAAAACAAAAATATTATTTTCAATACTATAGTGCGCTTCTAAAAACTTCCATATTTGCCTGAAGGCAGGCAGGTTCGAAATGACAAATTTTTGTGTGTCATATCGAAGGAGCTTGCGACTGAGATATCCCATGCTCAACTCGATTACCCGAGCTATTCGTGGGATTTCTCACCGGCTTATCCGCTGAAAGCGGACGGATTCGAAATGACAATTACTTATATGTCATATCTAAGGAGCCCGCTGGCCGGCAGGCCTGCCTACCGGACAGGCAGGTTTGTAAATATATTGAATTTATTGCAAAGTTTGAATTATATCTTTATTGCCCCGCAGCATTGTATTTACAATAGTCTGTGCATCTACCTTCTTTTTTTTGGCAACCTTTTCAATAAATTCAGCAATATCTTTATCAAGGTAAATAGGAACATTTAATCGAATATTTTCACGATAGAACTTTCCTCGAATACCTTTAGAAAAATCATATTCCTTTTTCATTTATCACCTTGTATTATATTGTTTGTCTTCTTGCTTTGTAGCCCGACGAGCTGAAATTATTCTGATTACAAAATTTTCTGTATTTATTTCTCGAAATGTATGAACTACAACGATTGAAACATTATTACGATCTTTCCCGACAGTTATCCATCTGTCTTCATTTTGACTATGTGGTTTATCAAAAATAGACAACATAAATGGATCAAGAAATATTTCAGTTGCCCGCTCAAAACTGACTTTATGTTTTTGAAAATTAGATTTCGATTTTATTGGATCCCATTCAAAATCAAATTGCACTTTGTAATCCTTTATTGTTTTAGAACTTACTTAATAACTCATGTTACGCAGACAATGTCAAATATTAAGGAAGTGAAGTGCAAAACCTCCGAGGTTTTCCTAAACCTCGGAGGTTTGCTGTAAAAATCTTTCTTACAAAAACAATACTACGTACAAAAAAGTGTTTATTTAACTTCATCATAATCAATTTATAAATTCATTCTTTTTTCAATCCAGCTTTTAACTACTTCTATTTTTTCGTTCATACAAAACCTTGCTATCTTTTAATGCTGTATTTAAAAAGGAATATTTATTATTTAATTCATCATTAAATTCCTTAGAAGTATATATTTTGAAATCCATAGGAATTGCGATACGGTAAAAAAGTTTTCTTACTTCTAATCCTCTTCTTTGTTTTGGTAAATCTGTTTCTTTTATTAAAATAAAATCAAGGTCGCTATCTTCATTAGCATTGCCTACGGCATAAGAACCGAATAAAATAATCTTATCCGGATTAAAGGTTGTTGCAATCCGGGTTAATATATCATTAATCTTTGTTGACTCAATCATAATATTTCTTCGCTTATATCTTATTTATTTTTAAGCACCTTACACTTGAACTTGAACTTACCCTTGAACTCTTAGTTGCCGGCGCTTTCAAATTACTCACCAATAGAATTAAGATACTGAGTAATAAAATTGTTTATACTTTGTCCATTCTTAATTGCTTTGATATAAATTTTTCTATGCAATTCTTTTGGAATACGAAGGACGAACTTACCTGAAAACGGTTTATCAGGCTCTTCTTTCCGTTCTTTGCAGAATGCAAGGTAATCATCAATAGAATCCTTAAAAGCTTTCTTAAGCTCAGTTACAGAAGTACCCTGAAATGTGATAACATCTTTAGTATCAATCACCTCTCCGTGAAAAAGCCCGGCTTTTTCATCAAATTTTATATATGCAGAATAACCTTTATACGTCATTATTTTACTCCAGCTGTTATCAAGAATCTTCTTACAGACTTAAGAGCAGCTTTATCTATAACTTTTTTCCCTAAGGGATGGATTCCCATAGGATGCGGTCTATGGAACACAGCGCGTATACCTTTTATTGCAACTCTAATACGAGAAAGTCTGCCTTCAGTTACTTCAGCGCCAAGGGCTTTGAATAAGTTTTCTATTTCCTTCCAGGTAAGATCAGAGCGAACAGGCTCCTGGAAAATTGCTATAAGAGCTTTTCTGTTTTTAGCATTCATTCTAATACTAAAATATGATACTACTATGAAAGAATCAAGCTTATTAATGCTCGCACTGCCTACCCGCAAAACACTTTTTTGAAAAATGCCGCAAAACTTAAATCTATCCTTTTGAATTGCTTGTTTTAGGTTATAAGAATCCTTATGTAAAAAAACTTAAAAAGCAAATTTCAATACGCATCGAGAATAACACAGTTGAATACTTCAAAAAATTGGCTTTAGAAATCGACATTCCTTATCAAAATTTGATGAATATGTACTTAAGGGACTGCGCACAAAAAAACTTTAAGCCAAATATTCATTGGCAAAAATAAACGCGGCTGCCTTGAGTAACTCCCGCATAGTGCAGCAATCCATTCCTTTGGGGGTAAATTCCCATGCGCTTTCTTTACCGCAAATATCGCATTTCATAATTTGCTTTTTCTGTGACAATTAAAAAACAATAATTATTTTATCTCCTTCAATTTTGCTTGTTTCGATATACTATTCAATCGGTTATTCCTATTATACTTATTGAAAATATTCTAAACTCCTGAGCTATCTTAATTGCAAATTCAAGCTCCTCTTTAGACAGATAAATCTTTTTAGCTGGGTATCTAATCTCAACACTAAATCCGTTTAGCGTAATAGCTTTATTGTAAATTTCATCGCTTATCTCAATCTTACGAGATAACAAATCTAAAAGATAAATTAAATCATGTGAACGCTGAAATTCAGTATTATAGAAAACCAGAATTGCTTTAATGTATTTTTCAACAGCTTGCTGGCAATGAAATGCAATTGTATCAAAATAATCCGGAAGATAGCGGTATATTACCTTCGCAGAACCTAAATCATGGTCCGCTTTGTAAATCCATTCTTTTATATGGTCAATTAGCTCGCTCATATAAAACTTTTGCCGATTTAATTACTGAATTTAGAAAAGAATATTTTTCATCCTTTTCTTGTTCAAACTCTTCTTTAGTGTAGACAACAATATCAATGGGAATCATTGATCCAATCAACGATTTACGTATATCAAATCCTCTGCGGTGTCTTGGCTGTCCCGTGTCTTTAATAATTAATAAATCAAGGTCGCTATCTTCATTAGCATTGCCTACGGCATAAGAACCGAATAAAATAATCTTATCCGGATTAAAGTTTAATGCAATCCGGTTTACGATATCATTAATCTTTGTTGACTCAATCATAATATTTCTTCGCTTATACCTTATTTATTTTTAAGCGCCTAACCTTGGCGCTTTCTTTACCGCAAATATCGCATTTCATAAATTTCTTTCCATATAAATCATTTCTTACTAGTATCCTATAATTTCCAATTTTATTATTGCAAAGTTTGAATTATATCTTTATTGCCCCGCAGCATTGTATTTACAATAGCAAGAACTAATTACATTGTCCATATTAATTCATATCAAAGGTTATTGATGAAGACATTGCGGCAGCATCAATAAAAACGGCATACACTTATCATAATTTAATTCGTAATAATTTACTCCCAAATTTATATTATTATAATATTCCGGTTGATGATCCTTATAATATTTCTCGGATGATATTTTCCAAAAATTATTTCCAAGCTTCTGAGCGATAAACCACTTTTCTATTAGTCTTGCCGCTCTGCCGTTTCCGTCTCTAAACGGGTGAATATGTGCAAACTTTAAATGAATCAAAGATGCAAAATAAAATACATGTGCTGTGGTTAAATTTTTATTTAATAAAAAATCAATCCCGGCAAAGAACTCAGTCATAGCTTCTTGTACATACCCGGGCTCGATTGCAAGATATACTAACCCGCCTTTATCAAAAACCCCTACTTTTTCAGTTCTATATTTCCCTTGATTGCTTTTTATAACTAATGTCTTAGAAAAAATTTTATGGCATGCAAGAAATTTTTTTCCATTTAATTTATTTTCCTGGGCATACTTATATGCTAAAATTAAATTTTCAATCTCTTGAATCTCTTTTTGCGGTTTATGCTTTTCCTTAGAAAGCTTATGGTTCATAAATGAATTTAGATCAATGCTGTTTCCTTCAATATTTGAAGAATAAACAGCCGATGCTTGAGTTTTATATTCAATACTTCCGCCCGCCGTTGTAAAATCAAAAGATTCAATCATCGAATTAATTTGATTCCCGGTTAAGTTGTTATATTCCGCAAAATATTTTTCTTCTGTTATTTGCATTTCATAAATTTCTTTCACCTATATAAAAGAGATTCATTTTTAGGAAAAAGCCCCGGCGGGGCGGCACATTAGTAGAGAAAATCCTACACAAAAAATTCAAAGAGCCACAGAGTGGCGAAACAAAAACGTTATCTTACTTTAGAAAAATTTGGTTTATTCTTTATCGTTTTAGCGATTGTTTTTCCAATCTCATATAGACTATAAGGAGCTATATCAGCGCCATTAGGCCAAACGATTGTCTTTAATGTATCATCAACTTTGAATTGTATAAAAATATTTTTGTCTTTCAATGGTTCAAACATTTCTCCATATAATTCATTTTTGAGATCAACTATTTTTTCCACTCCATTGCTGAATAAGCAATATATTTTATAATCTCCTATATATTTGGCAGCTTTTACTTTTATTAAATAATCCATACTTAATACTCCTATTCTAAAGGTTTAATTTTTTTAATAGGCATATCTTTGTGAACTCTATTCCAGTTTTCAACTAATTCTTCTTTATGTAATTTAGCCCACGTTCGTACCAGTCTATCAGCTCTTGTGGGTAATTTTCCGCTTAGTAATACTAAATCAGGCAGCCTTTTGAACAGTCATATTTTTATCCTCCTTTTCAAAATTACAAAAACGAATTGAATGTTGCTACCCGCCCGCCTAATACATTGCTTTGATATAAATATTCTGTGCAGTTAGTTAGAAATACAAAAAACGAATTTACCGGAAAACGGTTTATTTTGGCAGTTATATTCCGAAGCGTTTCCATCAAGCAAATTCCAAAGCCCGCACATGACGATCTGACGACAAGCTGTTCTTATGTGTCTTCAGCCGCTCAATTTCGTGGAGAGTTTCGGCAGTTAAGTAACTTTCGCCACAGTTCGGGCATGATACTACGGGTACATTCTCTATAAGCAAAAGATGCTTTCCTTTGCCATACGTCCTCGCCAAGCGCCTAACCTTGGCGCTTTCTTTACCGCAAATATCGCATTTCATAAATTTCTTTCACCTATGTTTGATTTAATAACTCATGTTACGCAGACAATTTCAAATATAAAGGAAGTGAAGTGCAAAACCTCCGAGGTTTAGGAAAACCTCGGAGGTTTCTCACTATTTTTCACATTCAATATGTTGATAATACGGTTTTTCTTCTCACTGTCTATGATAAATCAGAGCAAGAAGATCTTTCTGATAAAGAACTGAAATATTTGTTATCTTTTATTAAGTAAATATCCTTGCTTTATATATGACCCCTTCAATATTTCAAAGAACTGTAACCTTCAAGTTTGTTTATTACAATCATTACAGAAATCCAAAAGGTTTTTGGTAATGTGTAAAATCTTTAATATGATACTACTATGAAAAAATCAAATTTATCAAAGCTCGCTCTGCCTTCCCGCAAAACACTTTGTGGTCAGCCGGTTTAAATTCGATCATACAGAAAAAATTTCAATAAAGAATTATATCTTATTCAAGAACGATGCTTGGAAGCCTTTAGCTAAAAAAAATATTTCAATAACAAAATAATGTGCTTATTAAAAATTAATTTAATCCTATCAATAGATTAAATTTTCCAATATATCAAGATACGACTTTAAGAAAAACAAAATCTCCATCATCAAACTGAATGATATATTTCTTATTTAGGATTTGTTGATCAAGGAATTTTTTGGACCCTTTACTTAATTTATTTTCTTCAAATAAGAGATAAATTGTGCCGGTATTTTTCTGTTTAATAAATGACATTGAATCAATACTCGTGGTTGAATATTTAAAATGAATGCCTTCTGGTGGTATCAACCTACAAACGGGAGAATAATCAGTAATTATTAATCCGCTTATTCCGGTATTTATTAAATACGAATACACCCTGTAATGAAGATTGTGAGCTTTAACCATTTGTGTATCATAGACCTGTCTTTTTATCAGATTTTCTTTCTTCAATAAAGTAAAGTTCAAGAACACTGCAAGCGACATAATAACAATAAAAATATGAGATAATTTAATTCTTGTCTTTCTTAAGAAGAAAAGTAAAAGTAATAGTATACTTAAAATTCTCAATGAATCAATAAAATATTCCACCGATTTGTAGTAACCAAATTCAATTGTATAAATTGTTCTATAATACATATAGTAAATTTTATTTATAGCATAGGAGAGTTGCATCCCAAAGTTAAAAAACCCATTTGTGCCCGCAATTAAAAAAAATGCAGCAAGCGACAATACAAATATTAAACTCAAAATGGTTTTTTTCCTGTTAGAATAATTTATACTTAAATAATTTTTAGAGTTGAAATCTTGTACAAATTTTTGCATCCACAAATTTTTGTCATAAAAATATTTCAATCCAAATGAAGATGCATACGCAATAAATGGAATTGAAATACTTAAGTTCCTATAATCATAACAAAAAAAGAAAACCCAAAAAAATAAGGGAATTATTATCATTATTAATACAAGATATCTAATCTCTTTAACAAATAAAGAAAAAATTAGAGTAGATAATAAAAATATTGATAATAAAGATCCAAAACTGTACAATAACATATTAGTACCCTGGATAACTCTATCGATATAACTTGCAGGTAAGAATTGCGATTGGTTGAATCCGGCATACATGCTTGCAGGCTTTATAATATACCAAAAAAGATTGCCGGTTAATATTATCGAAATATATAAAATGGTTTTTGCTATATCTTGTTTAGAAATACTTTTTCTGTTTCTATGAATCACAAATGAAATCCAAAGAATAGCTACTCCTAATATATAAAGTCCGACCAATTTAGTATCTGCCGCTGAAGATGAAAAGATAATAACCAGTAAAATTGCTTTAGCATCGAATTTAAATTCTCCATTTTTTATTATTGTATAAAAAGTCAGGAAACTAAGAAATGAAATTATAATATCTGCATTAGCGTCAAGGATATATAAAACGGGATAAAATAATATTAATATACAAGCATAAATAAGAAGACCTGTCAGATGGAGAAAAGGTCTTTTTTTTTGAGCTAAATCAAAAAACATCAATAAAATTCCTATTGGGAAAAGCGGCATAAATGCTTTTATGAAAAACGGCAAAACAGTATTATTCATAATAACATAGTTTAATGAAATGTTTGTTGTAAACAACTGTGGATAATGAGAAGTATCTGTAGGAAAATTATTTGATGCCCAAACTAATGCCAGCCTATTCCAATAATTAATGACATCATTGAAATAAAATATTGTTCTTGCGTTTATAGGAATAAATGAAATAAAAAATAAAATTAGTAGGCAGGAGGAAAGAAAAATAAATCTATAAAGTGGTGTCTGATTATTAACGAATTTTTTTAACTGTATATAATAATCATTTATTGTTTTCTTAAAAACAAAAGATATATCCCCTCTAATCATGAGATAAATAATAAGCATTATCTCTATGCAAAATAAAATATAAACGTTTGTAGCTATGTACAATTTCAGATATGTTAAAATACAAACAAACAGATAATTTGAGTAAAGACTAAGGCCAAATGAATATAGAAAAGATTGTATAATGCTGCCCGTTTTTATCTTTAATAGCTTTAGCAGTATTAAACCGGGTATAATTGTTATTTGAAATAAAGATAGAATTCCTAAAAGAAACATAGACTACCTAATATTAATTCTTTTTGCTGATAAATTCTACCATACTTTAAAAACAATAGGCTGATAAAAAATTTTTTATTTTATCAGCCTATATAAATAACATTATAAAATCTTAATTATTAACTACAACAGTAGTTCCGGTTGGAGTTACAGTTGCAGTTGCTTTAACGGGGCTTCCGCCAACTGATTGTGTACCAGTACCAACTATAGAAACTGATGAAGCGCCAGGAGTTGCTACATAAGAACCATTTGCAGTTGATAATAGAGTTGTGGGAATGGACCACGCTGCCGTAGCCCCTTTACTCACATCATAAGCACCACCACCACCACCCATCGAAGTAGGTTTCATATAAAATTGGTTTGCCATTGCGCCTAAATTATTTAAATCAGAAATTACTGCATCTCTATTAGAAGATACAGCATTTGCATTAAATAAGTTAATACCTACTACGATAGCGATACCGACAATGATAACGCCGAGAACGATTAAAAGAAGTTGTTGTTGACCCATGATAGATTCCTTATGATGTTGATAATGTTAATTAAGTATATTTATTCGATTTTGTTTCTAAGCTCTTTAAGATAATAAACTAAAGTATAACGACTGAACTCAGCGGCGTACAATCGCCCGCCCGCTGGAGTGTTTTGTTAGGCGCCGGGTCGTTCGTGTTAAATCAAGTAATGACCTCAACGCATCATTTACTGCGGCTGAATCAACAAATGCCTTTGCCACATCCGGCTCAAGCATAACAACGTTGGCTCCTTCGTTTAAAATGCGTTTATAATACTTGCCACGAACAGCTTTTGAATAGTCAAAGTTGTATTCGGGGCGTGATTCATCACTAATTTTTTTTGCTTTAGCTTTCATGTCGTTTCCTTTCTTGAGTGGTTGCAAGACGAGCACTGATAATTCTTATGGATTTACCTCTCTCTGTATATGAGACCACAAGCAAACGCCCACGAGAAGAGTAGCCCACGGTTATTAGCCTTTGCTCATCGACCGAGTGGTCCGGGTCATCAAAAGTTGCCGATAACGTATCATAAAATACAGTCAATACTATAATAACCTTTTGCGTAACGTGAATTACTTACAAATAAACTAATAAGAGCAATTATTTGAAGTTAAGCATTAAATAAATACTAAAAAATATGCCATATTTTAAGTTGTAAAATAGATAAATAAACAAGGAAGAACAAAGGAAAAATGGCTGATTGTAAAATTTACCGGTAATGTTTACTATATATGTAAATATTACCGATAAGTTAAAAATTCATTGTTTTTGTTCAAAGAACATTCTGTGAAGTTCATATAGAAATTCCGTACCAGAAAATTTTGATTCATTTTTACTCAGATATAAATACCCTTAACACAAATATCTCTATTAAAGCGTAATATTTACCGGTAATTATTTCACATAATCTGTGGTTATCAATAAATCATTTCCGCTGATCCACTTGTTATTCGACCAGAGGGTCTGCCCCATATGCGGGGAGAAATCCCATATATAGCCGGTTGTCTCTTCTTCTAAAATAGTATCTGCTCCTTATGATTGTCGGGCTTGTATATGGGATTTCTCCTCCCTGCCGGTCGTCGAAATGACAATTTGAATTACGTCATTTGGAATGATTCACCGGATGTAATTCCCAGATTTTCGTGTCATTTCGACTGAGTCCCGCATACGGGATAACTCATCGAGGGAGAAATCCCATATATAGCCGTTTGTCTCTTCCTCTAAAATAGTATCTGCTCCTTATGATTGTCGGGCTTGTACATGGGATTTCTCCTCCCTGCCGGTCGTCGAAATGACAATTTGAATTACGTCATTTGGAATGATTCACCGGATGTAATTCCCAGATTTTCGTGTCATTTCGAATCCGGCTTTAGCCGGTGAGAAATCCCCTGAACAGCTCTAGTGATCGAATTGTACATGGGATATCTCCCCGCAAACAATTTCAAATATAATGGCAGTGGAGTGTAAAACTCCGAGGTTTAGGAAAACCTCGGAGTTTCTCATTATGTAATAGCCCTTTGCGTAACATCAATTAGTAACTTATATTCCAATAAAAGTAATAAAAAACAATCTCTCTTTGAAAGTTTAATAATGTATTACTACCTTACATCCCTAATATATATTTAAAAGAATATTGATATGAAAAAGGAATTTTTACTTGAATTAAAAGATAAGCTCAGTGAAAAGTTTAATGATTTTAACGGTATGTATTTTTACGGTTCTCGTGTAAAGAGAACTAACAAGAAAAATAGCGATTACGATCTTGCGCTTATCTTTGGAAGTTTGAATTATGAAAAGGAATTGGAAATTGCCGGCGTTGTTACGTCATTCGAATACCATTATAATATTTTTATAGATTATAAAACACTAACACTAAAAGGTTCGAAAAGCTTTTTGAATATTAAAAAGAACATAAACCCTTTGTTTGTTAAAGAAATTCAAGACACCGGTATATTTTATGAAAGAACAAGATAAAAAAATATTAATAAAGAATTGTATTCTAAAGTCCGGGGAAGCTTTAAGCGATGCAGAGTATAATTTAAAAGACAAAAGATACAGCTCCGCTCTTAATAGAATTTATTATGCTGTTTTTTATTCTGTTATGGCTCTTGCTTATAAAGAGGGTTTTACTACCTCAAAACATTCACAATTGATAAGCTGGTTTAATAAAAAATACATCTATGAAGAAAAAATATTTGATCCTCTGTTAAAGGATATTTATAAACATGCTTATAAACAGCGTCAAGAATCTGATTACAATTTAATTTTTTTAGATGCATTTTCAGATGAACTGGTGTTTAAAGAGCTGGAAAATGCAAAATATTTTATTGATTCTGTATCCAAATATTTAAACAATTAGATACTCTCTCTGAATAATCCAGCGATATGATAACGCCGACATAATGTCACTTCGGCCGATCCTGCCTGCCGATGAAGTAAGAGCCAGAATCTCAAACACAATTATTTCATCCATCCAATAAATCCCGAAGGGACGACCGATAGAGTCTGTTGCACAACTTCCAGATGTCATTTCGAATCCGGCCCTGCCTGCCGGTAGGCAAGGTTTAGCCGGGGCCTGTCCCGTTTGCGGGAAGAAATCCACTGAACAGCTGCTTGTCTCCTCTAATGAGATAGTCTATGGTTATCATGATTGTCGGGCTTGTACATGGGATTTCTCCTCCCTGCCGGTCGTCGAAATGACAATTTGGATTACCTCATTTGGAATGATTCACCGGATGTAATTCCCAGATTTTCGTGTCATTTCGAATCCGGCTTTAGCCGGTGAGAAATCCCACGTATAAGCTCGAGTGATCGAGTTGTACATAGGATATCTCCCCGCAAACCCCGCAAACGGGGTAAACGGGGCAGGCAGTCGCATCCGCCGCGGCGGATCCTTCGATATGACACGAAAATAAGTGTCATTTCGACTGAGTCCTCGAAGGAGAAATCCCACGAATAGCGCAGGTGATCGAATTGAGCATGGGATTTCTCCCTCCGGTCGAAATGACATCTGGAAGTTGTGCAACAGCTCCTTCGATATGACAATGAGAAAAAAATTGCTTTAGCTAATACTGATATATTGACATATATCGTTCATTGGCGTATATTTGTTCAATTTAACTCCATCACAATTGAAAATATTGAAATCATTAGTTGAAAAGGAATTACAATGAGAGACGAATTATTTGAAGAATTGAAAGAAAGTATTAAACAAGGTGGTAAAATAATAAAGGGAAAAAGGAAATCTGGCAGAGAATTTAATTTTGAAAATCCAGACCCGAAACAGATACGTGAAAGATTAGGTTTATCTCAAAATAAATTTGCAATACTACTTGGAATTAGTACTTCAACACTTCAAAATTGGGAACAAGGAAGAAGAAAACCAGAAGGTCCAGCAAAGGTATTATTAAATGTAGCAGCAAAATATCCCGATGCAGTTTTAAATACAGTTTATAATCAGTAACTGCTCATATTACGCACGATAGTTCAACATATTATCAAAAGAATACTAAAGGGTACTTCTAAAAACTATCATTTATAAAAATTTAACGCCGAGAACCTGCCTGTCCGGTAGGCAGGCCTACCTGCCGGCAAGCTCCTTAGATATGACATACAAGTAATTGTCATTTCGAATCTGCCTACCGGCAGGTATTGAAGTTTTTAGAAGTGCCCTATAATTTATTTTAGTATTTCATTAACCCAGGTTCTATATCTTTCCAAATGTTTCCATAGAGAATCAATATCTTTTTTGTGGTAAATGTCGCCTGAATATGATACTTTGTTTTTATGATCAACTTTGGCACCCTCATAAAAGTTAGCAGCAACTTCTTCAAAATCTTTATAGCGTGCAGGATCAATCTTCTTCCTTGGGCTTTTACTTGTCATTTAGTATTCCTTTAATTGATTTCCCGGTAATAACAATCCCTTCTTTAATAATTGATTTAATAGGCGGTTTATTAAGTTTAGTCCGCTTTTTAAATTCTAATATAGAAATATAAAAAGGAGCTAAAGTTATTCCAAAATCATTATGAAATTTATCACGAATGGCACTAACTTTATTTTCAAGTATTTTTTTATCTCTTGAACCAGCGTATACAATGCAAAGATCGAAATCACTTTCAACTGATTCCTGTCTTCTTGCAACACTTCCGAAAAGGATAATGCTTACAGGTTCTTTCGACAAAGTTTTTTTTATTTCTTTTATGATTGAATTATAATATTGGTCTTCAGCTTCCAACAATGGTAACACAATCTTTTTTACGAAGTAATTTGAAAAGTTGAGGGTGAATATGTGATCCCTGCCGCCGATTTGCCGTTTAACGATTTTAAGAGATTCAAGATGGGAAAGTGTAGCACTGGCAGCCGGAGCGCTAAGTCCGGATTTTTTTGCTATGTCTCTACCTGTAAAACCGTTTTTAGTATAGCGAAGTTCTCGAATTACTGCTATGTTAGAATAAGTGGAGAAAATTTCATTAAGCGGTTTATGGATTATCATATATTATGTTAACTAAAGTTTACATATGTAAAGTTTTCCTAACAAAGATAAATAAGAAAAAATAGTATAACAAGAAAAATATTAAGCAAGGGTACTTCTAAAAACTATCATTTATAAAAATTTAACGCAGAGAATCTGCCTGCTTGCAAGCTCATTAGATATGGCATACAAGTAATTGTCATTTCGAATCCGTCCGCTTTCAGCGGATAAGCCGGGGCCTGTCCCGTTTGCGGGAAGAAATCCCCTTGTAAAGCTTAGATGGTCGAATTGAACATGGGATTTCTCCATCGAGGACCTGCCTACCGGACAGGCAGGCTCAGTCGAAATGACACAATCCTTTTTTTGTCATTTCAAATCTGCCTGTTATGTTAAAAGTCAAGTATAAAAGTAAATCAAACATATTATTTACTTTTTCTTCGGCTGATTATTATTGGAAGTTAAAAGATAATTAGAGTTCTACAGGAAT
>JAKBMG010000176.1 GCA_021831685.1 Bacteroidota bacterium
TTATCGGGCTTTATAATTTTATTTATAGCTTTGTTTACAGTTGGCTGGCAGGCATATAAAGCAGCAACTGCAAATCCGGTTGAGTCACTCAGATATGAGTGACGAAATCTCGACGAGTCAATAGACGAGTCGGATCGAAAAATTACAACATGAATAATGAAGTAATGCAGAGACTTGGCAACTGACGGATTAAATCTTTGAGGTAAGAATAAGCGCTAAGCGCAGAGCAAGAATGGAGAAAATTTATGTTAAAAAATTATTTGAAGATTGCAGTAAGAAATTTACTAAAGTATAAAACTTATTCGTTTATAAACATAATAGGATTGGCTATAGGATTAGCTGCTTGTATGCTTATCGCACTGTACGTTGGTAATGAATTGAGTTATGATACTTATAATCAGAAAGCCGATCAAATTTATAGAGTGTGCACAAATGTGTTTTTTGAAGGAGGTAAATTTAATACGGCTCTTTCTCCTCCTCCGCTTGGCGCTGCGCTTGTTCATGATTTCCCGGAGGTTATTCAATATACAAGATTATTGCCTAACCCCAACATGTTGATAAGATATAAAAATAATGTCTTTAACGAAACAAGATTTTTCTGGGCGGATTCAACAATATTCGATGTCTTCACAATTCCGTTTATTGAAGGAGATCCCAAGACTGCTCTTAGCCAGCCACATACTGTTGTACTTACGGAAACTCTGGCAAAAAAATATTTCGGCAATGAAGACCCCATGGATAAGATTATGAATTTTGAAGACGGCACACCATACACGGTTAAGGGGGTGGTTAAAAACTGTCCGGCTAATTCACATTTTCATTATGATATGTTTGCTTCCATGGCAAGTATAGAAGCCGGAAGAACCAATTTCTGGATTAACAATTCTTTTTACACTTACATAGTTCTTAGGAAGAGCGCTTCGGAAGCCGGTCTCCAAACTAAACTTCCCGAACTGGTTAAAAAATATGTCGGTCCTCAATTGTATCAAGTGTCGGGAATTCAATTTGAAGATTGGAAAAAAAAGGGCGACTCCTATGAATTTTTCTTGCAGCCTTTAACATCAATTCATCTTCATTCAAATTTAAGTAATGAAATAGAACCCAACGGCGACATTGAATATGTATACGTCTTCTCAATAATAGCGGTATTTATTTTGTTAATAGCTTGCATCAACTTTATGAACCTTGCAACTGCACGCTCCGCTACCCGCTCAAAAGAAGTCGGAGTAAGAAAAGTATTAGGCTCAAACAAAGCCCAGCTTGTTAAACAATTTCTACTTGAATCAATACTATTGACTTTCTTAGCCATTGTTGTTGCTATTGCTTTAGTAGAAGTTTTTGTTCCTTCATTCGGCAGTTTTGCAGGCAAGCAGCTTCACACAAGCTACTTAAATAATCTTCTTACAATTCCTGCTCTTGTTGTTACTGTATTAATAGTTGGATTGGCGGCAGGCGGTTATCCGGCGTTTTTCCTTACTTCGTTTCAGCCGGTAAAAGTTTTAAAAGGAAATGCAAGAGAAGTAAGAGGAAATTGGATGAGAAGCGGACTGGTTGTCTTTCAGTTTACCATATCGATAATTCTCTTTATCGGAACGTTTATAATATACGGTCAACTGAAATACATTCAAGATAAAAGATTAGGATTCGATAAAGAACATGTTCTCGTAATACAGATAGCATGGGCGCTTGAAGACCATGCGCAAACTTTTAAAGATGAATTACTCAAAAATTCCCGGGTAGTAAGCGCTTCCAATACAAATAATCTTCCGGGTCAATTATTTAGTCAAACAATATTTAAACTGGAAAATGCGCCTGCTTCGCAGCAATATGTTATGGGAATGATGTCGACTGATTATGATTTTGCGAAGACCTTGAGATTAGAATTAGAAAGCGGAAGATACTTTTCAAGAGAAAATCCAACGGACAGTCTTGCGGTTGTTATTAATGAAAGAGCAGTTAAAACTTTAAACTTGAAAGATCCTTTAGGTAAAAGAATAATTCTCAGCGGACAAAATAAATCATACAATATAATCGGAGTTTTGAAAGATTTTAATTTTGAATCTTTGCATCAAAAAATAAAACCATTAGTAGTTTTCCTCTATCGTGGTCAAACAGCGTATCTGCCGGTAAGAATTCGTCCTAGCGATATAAGCGGAACAATTTCTTTCATCAAAAACGAATGGAAAAAATTTGTTCCTAACAAGCCGTTTGAATATTACTTTCTTGATGAAGAAGTCGGTAGACTTTACCGGTCAGATCAAAAGACAGGTGAAATATTTACTGCGTTTTCCTTTCTCGCCATATTTATTGCATGCCTGGGATTATTCGGTTTAGCGGCATTCACTGCGGAAAGACGAACAAAGGAAATAGGTATAAGAAAAGCTCTCGGCGCATCAATACCGGCAGTTATATTTCTTCTTTCCAAAGAATTTACCAAATGGGTTTTAATCGCAAATGTAATTGCCTGGCCGGTTGCTTATTACGTAATAAATAATTGGCTGAAGGATTTTGCGTATAAAATAAATATAACTCCATGGGTTTTTCTTTTTTCTGGAATAATTGCTTTGGTTATTGCGTTATTGACTGTAAGCTTTCATGCAATAAAAACAGCAGCGGCAAATCCGGTAAAATCTTTGAGGTATGAATGAAACAACGGTCAGCGTTCAGCCGTCAGCTTTAAAGCTGAAAGCTAAACTACAAGGAAAAAATTATGCTAAAAAATTATTTGAAGTCGGCGGTACGAAGCATTAAGAGAGCAAAGCTTTACTCTTTGATAAACATTGTTGGTCTTGCTCTCGGGTTGGCTGCTGCAATAATTATTGCTCTTTGGGTACAGAACGAATTTAGCTATGACCGGTATAATAAAAACGCGGAGAGAATTTATAGGATTACCACGCATTGGGTATTCGGTAATAATGAATATAACTTTCCTTGGACTGCCGGACCTCTTGCAGAAACTTTGCGCCAACTCCCGCAAGTTAAATATGCTGTAAGGTTAAGTATGCCCTTAAA
This sequence comes from Bacteroidota bacterium, assembly GCA_021831685.1. GTDB lineage: Bacteria > Bacteroidota > Ignavibacteria > Ignavibacteriales > Ignavibacteriaceae > FEN-1297. Next base: position 3,013 of record JAKBMG010000176.1, read on the forward strand.
AAATGTCGTAGTAAAATATAAAAATGAAATTTTCAACATGAATAATTTCTTTTATACGGATTCCGATTTTTTCAATGTGTTCTCCCTTAAATTTCTGGAAGGTAATCCCAATACCGCTCTTACTGCTCCAAATTCAATTGTGCTTACAAAATTAATTGCTGAAAAATTATTTAAAAAAGAAAATCCGGTTGGGAAAGTTATTTCCGTGAAAGCTGAAGATGAAAATCTAAGATTTGAAGTATCCGGCGTAATCGAGGATTTTCCTCAAGCTTCTCATTTCCATGGTAAATGCCTGGCTTCATTTTCAACTATCGAAAAGTCAGAACCGGAGTTAAAAAAATGGTTTTGGGTAGGCATTTATACTTACATTTTGTTATCACCCAATTCTACAATAAAATCGGTTGAGAAAGCGATGCCGGGAATTGTTAAACGTAATATGGGGCAACGAGGAGAAAAACAAAAATGGTCTTTGCATGTTCAAAAACTTAGTAGCATTCATCTCCATTCTCATTTTCCCGGCGAAATAGAGCATAACGGAAGTATTGAAACTGTTTTAATATTCGGTGCGATCGGCATCTTTATTCTGCTTATTTCAATTATAAATTTTATTTTACTGTCTACCGCCCGCTTTTCCGACCGGGTTAAGGAAATAGGCGTTCGCAAAGTTGTAGGAGCAGGAAAGATAGAGCTTATAACTCAGTTTATTGCCGAAGCAATTTTGCTCGCTATGCTTTCTGGCTTAATTGCTGTTTCAATAGTTGAACTTATGCTGCCGTACTTTAATAATCTTACTGATAAA
>JAKBMG010000038.1 GCA_021831685.1 Bacteroidota bacterium
ATTTTTTCTATCTGGTCAGTCACCAAAGCATCTTTCGGATATATACCTATTTGGATTAACTTGCGGCAAGTAAATGTAGTCGGTTTTCCAAACCACGTTACACCCGTAATAATACCAGAATCCGTATAGTCGTGATAGCTCACGTCAATACCTGGTTCACCCAATATATTTGTTATGTCGTTAAGAATACCCGCCTCAGTTCCTCGTTGGCTTAATATCTCAAATCGGGTTGCTAACCGTCCTTCATAATCAGCATCAGTATCACTAATTCTCATCACTACATCGTCTCCATCTTCGAGCGAAATATTATCCATATTTTCCGTGAGAAGATGATCTGTAATATTGCTTCCGTAAATTTGATTCTCTGCGCAATTAATAGCCAAACCTTTCCCAGTCCAATTAGCATTTTGTAAATTCTGAATAGTGATAGCTAGATTATAAATTGTATCAGAAATTGCGGTGTATAGTCCCTCAAGTATTACAGAATCCTCAACGAAAGTAGGGGTATATTTGTATAATTTATTTTTTATATCTTGCGCTGTCATGGAGTTACCAAGATTTGATTAATAGTATTATTAATGGTTGTCGTGCCATCACTAATTGATAACCCTATCAAGCGTGGTACTGACAAGCCTCCACAGATAAGATCCGTTTGCAATCCATTTAAAATAAATGAGGGTAAATTTAAATTTAGAATACCAGTTGTGTCGATAATAATGTCAAGAATGTCTTGATATCTTATTGTTACACCAAATCCAAATTTGGAGTTTATATAACTTGCAATTTGTGTAGCCAAGCTTGCATATATCGTATTTATTGGAACTGAATTATCTCTTTGAAAAGCAAAACCGATACTGACTCCAGTTGGTGTGATATTAAAACAGTTTACCGGAGATAATGCTCGTTGGGCATTATAGACTGCCGTTGCTATTGTAGTTAACTGTGTAGACGTGTATTGTGCAAAACTATTTTTTACTAAATATAAATCCGTGCCTAAATTGGTTTGATTATATTGTGCGAATGAAGAATAAACGCTAGTATCTGCATTTTGGGCTAATGTTTGGTAAAAAATTTGAGTACCTTGATTTAATATTGCAATTTGATTTAAAATTCTTTGTCTGAATAAATCATCTGTTTCAGCGTCTAACCCACCTATGCTCGGTAATAAGTTTGTAACTGTAACCCCGGCAATGGGGACGACAAACTGGGTTAACTCTCCTACTCCTACTTTCGATACGCTTCCAAGCGTTACGCTTTCAGCGATTACAATATCTCCAATAGTATTGTCGCCAACCGGCTCTTGAATTGATGGGTTCGCTGTTCCTAAAGTAATGGCTATTTGGGTTTGAAATTGCGCTTGACTTATATTGGATTTAATCAATGTCATCGCAGGTATTATCGTGCCCACGGTACCTGAGAAAATAAGAACAGCTGAACTTTGGGTAGCTCCGTTTCTCGTTAATCCCATCCTGGCGCCAATGGTATCTAAATCACTTGCCTGCGCTGTCTCTACAAAAGCCTTTCGTGTGGCTTGCGTTAGATCATTCCAAGACTCCGCAATTACGTTACTGACCGCAAACATGATCGCTCGCGCCACGCCATCAATTCCTGCATATGTGACTAAATTTTGGTTAGCCAAAAAATCGGCCATTAAGTCTTGCAATATTTGTGGTTGTGTCTTCACCATTAGTTTATGCTCAGCTGCTTATTATTTATTGATGTTGCTTGTCCGGAAAACGTAACGCTATTGCCACTTCTTACTATGTTTAAACTGTCTACTGATGCGATTCTTGGATCTTGCTCAATTATGTTCTGCAGTTGTGTTAAATACATTCCGCTAATTAAATCATCCGGTATCTCACTTCCCACTATTGGCGATAAACCAAAATTATTATTCAGTGGATAGTCACCCTGTTTTGTGTAAATTCTATTTGCGATGCCCTGAGCTAACGTATCTTCCGGATCAAGATATTGAAGATCTCCGGCTGCGGTTGCTGTTAAAAGGTTGGGTAAATCAATTCCCAAAACCAAATCACCGTCTTGCGGACCATAACTTGGAATATTATCAAATACTTTATTGAGGGCTTGGCTTTGTGCTATATCTATATTCAATTGCAATCCGGCAGTTATATCAGAGGTAAGAATATTGTTTTTCCTTAATATATCTGATAGATTAACATTATAGAGTTGAGCAATGCTGAATGGAGTTTCGTAATCTTTTACCGTATGTAGTATCTCTATTTGCTTCGTTGACTGAAGTTCGCTCTGCTGTACAAATCCAGATATGCTTAACCTTAAAAATTTATTAACATTCTGCATTCGAATTATATCCCTTTTGAAATTTGTTAAAGAAATCATAATACTCGAATAATCTGTATTTATATCAAATTCATCCGTCATTTTGGAGAGGGTCTGAGCAATCGCTTCATCCACGCTATTCGACGCTGCCTGTAGGTTATTATAATATTGGTAAGCATTCGTTATCATGATGGAAATATACTCGATATATTTGAAGATATTGAATTACTCCCACTTGTTATCGCTCCCAAATATTGCTGCGCATCACTTGCTAGGCTCATAGCGCTATCCAATATTCCAAGAGGTAGAGTGGCATAACTTAATACAGGATCCAAACCGCTCAAAAGATTATTGATCGGGTCTAAAATCGCTGCGCTTGCATTCTGTAAGGTTTTCAGCCATGCAAGTAGCGGATCTGCATTTTGAGACTGAATTAAATCGCCAATTATTATAAAATCTAAGGAATAGAAAGGTAACTGGCTATTACGGGATGCATCCCCGCGTAACTGAAAACTTTGTATATTGATACTACCATATTTCTGCCACCAAAAATCATAAAAATTTAAAGCATAAATAAATCGTTGCGTATCATTTGGCTGCGAACTATTTTTTGAAAGTCTAACAATATTTTGATTGAATTGCTGGAGTCTTTGCCATCCGGTCATATAGATCCCATCTATTAACTTTGGCATCAACCCAAAATTACCTCGAATACTACATCTTTCCGGAGTAAAAGAAAGTTTATTGATAAATGTAGCTCTATCGGTTTGCGTAATCGCATCGCGCGCAGCTAATCGATAATCGAATGAATTTGGCATAACTGCTAAAAAAACAGTTTCCATAGCTTTGGCAACATAATTTTGACTCACATAATCATCAATGTTGACTTGCACGAGTTCAAAAACGATATAGGGCATCTGAGGAATTGTTAATTCGTTTTTCAAGTTATTCCTCCCGTTGATGAGCCCGGGTTTCCAGTGATCTGAATAGGTGATGCGTTATTCTGTGTACTCGCTGTACCTACAACAACTATTTGCCCGGATGTAGCCGTTACCGTTACCGTTCCGCTTTTAACATAAGTATCTATTGCGTCTGCAATTGCAGTTGCCATCGCATTGGCTTGATTTTGGGCATTCTGCTGGGCTGTGGCATCTGCATTGCTTGCGTTTAAATTTGCAAGAAAGGCATTCTTTATTGATGACGTTAGGGTCGTTTTATCAAGTGCCATTGTGATATACGGTTTTGGTTTATACTTTGTCTAGATACAAACGCATAAATACTAGAAAGAGAGGTTGTCTAGGGTTTGATTTTTGCAAAAAATCACTGGGTTATTTGTTGCATATCTTTTCCAAATTTATTATGTTTTACTAATCGAAAGGATTGATATGCAAAAAATTTTAATCTTCTTTTTATTCTTCAGCGAAGTTTTATTCGCTCAAAATTTCAGGGACAGCATCGTGACATTTCAAGATATTCCGTGGAATTCGACTATGGCGTACGTTGACAGCGTCTTTTCCTCTCATCAATTATCCAGATGGCATAATAATCATCACGCTGTCTGGGGCAATGACTATTTAAGTTTCGTAGGTGGTTATTTTGGGGGTTATAATGTCAAGGGTTGGCATTTTGTTTTTGTCAGACATCATTTTGCTTTTGTCATTATCTATCTGGAAAACAACGAGGATGCTACATCGATAGTTGCCGACATTGGTAAAAAATATTATAACAAAAAAATTGATGTCGTACAGGAAGATAAAACATTAAAAATAACTTGGTATTTTAAAACATCTAAAATCATCGTTGAGACTAATCCAAAAGAATTGAATTCTGGTGATCCTGTCATTATTTATGCAAACATTAATCTGGCTAAAGAATTCGAGCAAAATACTAACAAACAATCATTAAGTGATTTTTGAGAAATTTTGGGAATTAAATAACTTATTGCCCATCCATAAAATTATTTAATCTGCTAACTATGTTCTGAAATGCAGAATCGTTGATTGGGGGGAATACAGTTGTTCCCGAAGGTGTTGTCCAGCTCGCCTGTTCAATCGCGGTGATTAAATCAACGAGAATTTTCTTTAAAGTCTCGCTACTCGTGCCTACTCTGATATTTTGCGTATTTAATACCATTCCGGTTTTATTTGTCTGAATTATGTTTTGATTTTTGTCTGTAATAACTATCTGTTCTGCGCCGGAAGTGTTGTCGAGCAAAATGCTGTTTATAGGCTTATTGTCATCATCAACCTGATTTACGGTGAACTTTCCATTTAATTCTAAGGTAATATTGCCATTCTTCTGATTGTCATTCCCTACAATTTTGACTTTTAGATTCCCATTTTCATTTTTACCTTCGAGATACAAAATAATATTACCGGCAGCATCATCATGAACTAGGAAATATCTCTGATCGTTATTCCTGCCTAAACTCTTCTTTGCTATATCCGTAGTATCTGTTGGATCAGTTGCTAAATATGGATCATAATGACCCAATTGAACATGATTGATGCTTCCGAAGATCACCACCTCATCATCACGGTCGTTGAGATATGCATACAAAACTTGATCACCGATTTCCTTCATATTTCCGGAGGCATCAATTACGGTGGGTTTAGGAAGGTTTTTATATCCCTCTTGGACATTCCATTCGCTTGTTAGAAAATTGACCCGATTCAGTGTTAATAATCTTGTATAAACATCCTGAAATAATAATAATTTTGTATCTTCGAAATAAACAAAATTCCCATAAAGCATCCCGCGCTTTAAATCTTTTCCTGATGTACTTTCTGCAAACCCAGGTGTCATTTAATCCCCCCTATTCCCTTTACCCGAGTATTCCATTTCGACTGAGTGTCCAGGCTGCTAATTCCTGTTGCAAATGGTTTTGGCCAGTCATCAGTTTGGTACAAGTCAGAACTCCCATAAATCCTGTTGAGAGTTGACTCAACATATCCTTGCGCCTGCCCCCTAGTTAAAGACAAATTCGTCTGCCATTCTCCCGGGTAGCGATAGTGGTCGCCTTTTCCACTAATATAATAATAGACTCCCTGATGAACATTTCCTTGATCATCAAGATATTCTTTATCTTGATAAAATAATCTTTTCCCAATTCGATAGGCTTCATTACCCATAACCGTCATTTGTCCGCTCTGTAACAAAGGCAATGGTAAGGTCCAGTGAACAATTTTGTCTCTCTTCTCAAAAAGATAAGATAACTCATCCGGCGTAATTTCAGACGCTTGAATTGATGTGTAATTCTTCATGGCATCCTTGAACTTTTTGGTAAACGAGCTAAGATTCAGCATGGTTGATGCAACTTGCATCTGCCTTAATCCAAATTGCTTAATCGAGGGAAAATATAAGACCGGAAACATTGCACCCAACATTCCCATAGCTGAACCTGGAGCTGCAATCAAAGACAAGTTGTACATTACACTGAAAAAATTTGAGACTTCAACATCGGTATAACCTAAATTTTCGCTTAATCGGTATTTCGATTCAAAATTTATATAATCAAGATCGTCCCAATACAACCAGCCGTCACCCTGCACTTTTGAATTATCCCGACTCTTATAAGAAAAAGGTTTAGGGCGAATAGTAAGCTGATTATAATATTGCGAATCACTTCCGAGTTTCGAATCCCAAAAAACTTCATACCAAGGTAAATCCACACACTTCAGCATGTAGTCGTAAACGGTTCCGGAATAAATCGAAAGATTAGGATCAAAGAGATATTCAAAGTTTAGCATCTGAAGATTAATCATTGGATTACCCAAGGATTGGTCCTTATTCATTTCTTTCAAGGTTGACCAATTATCAACGAACGATCTAAGTTTCTGATTCAAAATATTTGTGGATGGTGCATTTTTTAATATCCACATAATTGCATTTGCCGGTTGATTCGCGAATGGGTATTGCGCTTCATTAGCGCCTCGTTGGTATTGGAAGAACTGTGCTCGAGCTGCCCCGAGTTTCGCACTTACTGTCTGATTTCCTTCCAGTATAGCTGCAAGTGGAAGACTATCCTTCATCAGAAGATAAGGAATATAGAGGCTACAATTCACCGCCAAAGACCTACTGACATCATTGTTATTTGTAGTTATGCTTTCATAAACAAGATTCACCACGCCTACAAAATCAGGGTCCCAACTGTTTCTATCAATTTTAATTGAAATAATACTGAAAGGAGTAATTCTTTGTTTTAAGTATTGAATGAACTTATCATTGCTTATGAAGAATCCTCCTTTTCCTACTGAGGTCGCGAAGTTCACCCTGGCTGTTGCAAGTCTGATTTCTGTACCGTTTTCTATATCTATGCTTAGCGCAAATTCGCTTGCGTTAAATTGCACTTCACTTATTGATGTAGGTTTTGCGTTTGTTATTAATACCTCCGGAACTACACTCCTTTGTGCTGGCTGTAATATATCAATCGCATTTGCCACTTATCCTACCCCCACTTCTTTAGTCTGCCACTCAATGAAGTGGTCGTGTGATTTCACATTAATATCTATCTTCGTTTTATTATCTAAGACAACACCTAATCGATTCGATAATTCCGAAAGTGATGCTGTTAGCTCACTTATCTTATTTCCAAAAATATTGTTCTCATATCCTTCGTTGTAAGAAGTCGCTCCCTTCCCGCTTACGGATTCTTCGTGCGATCTGCTCTGAATGTGGTTGGCTTCCTCAAGCGGATTTTTCTTGAAGTATAATCCGAAGTCCAAATCCGGGTCTTTCTTCTGAAGTGCCTTTGTGGCATTCCACCAAGCTTTATCCTTATACAAATCTTCATTGCTTAATAGTTTTCCATCCTTTGTTATATTTAGGTCTTCTGCATAGCCAATTAGATGTTCACTATTGGAAACACTGTTTGGCAATCCTGCATTCTCTGCGGGCGTTCTATATCCGCTACGAATTGTCGCACTATAACCTCTCGGTAAGGAATCATTAATTTCTTTTGTCGTTTTCTGTCGCCACGACATCCCCAAATCGGGTGTTACTATATCCTTTAGTTTATCCTGTTCTTCTTTGTTTAACTCTTCTAATTTGGAATTAGCTTTAAGCCGGTTTAAAATATATTCCTGACCTTTAAGTCCATGTGGATCGTTCAGCTCCGCGCTTGCTTGCTGTTTATATGTCGGATTATGCTCAAAAATATACTTAGCTAAATATGATTCATAATCGTCAATCGATTTTCCTTGAGATTTTAAGTCTTCCGGATTGTACTTATTACTTCCGAGCATTTCGGTTGCTTGACTGTAAAGAGTATCGGCTTTTTTACTATCATACTCTGCCTGGATTTGTTTCGGATCGCTTATAAATCCATGTTCAACCATCCAACTACGTAGTTGCTCATAACCTTTTTTAACGGCGTCTAAGATTCCTTCCTGGAGTTTTGCAGACCGACTCATATCTTCCCAAAATTTTGCCGACATCTCTTGGGCTGTTAAGATTGTTTTCTTAAAGTTCTCCGCGGCTGATAAATTTTGTTCTCTTATTAGTTGTTGATTTTTCTCATAATCGGTAGCAGATATAGAAGCATCTGCAAACATTTTCTTAATTTCTTCTGCGGATTGTTTAGATGGTTCCGACATCATTTTTAAGATGTCACTCATTCCTAATTCTTGATATGTTTCGGAAGTAACATTTCCATTTTTATCTTTAACTTGTCCAGTTACGACATCTATTTTTTCACCAGCTATCATTCTAGCTAGCTTAATCCTTGATTCGGGATTCATGTCTGAGCTATAATTATATAACGCGGCTTCGGCTCCCTTTTCATTTCCAGCAAAATCTTTTCCCCATGTTTCCATAATATTTTTAAAGTTCTCGGGATCCCAAAAGCCTCTGGTCTTATTTGCGAGATATCCCTTTTCTCCGAACATTCCGTTTTGCCCTAAAGCCTGATAAAGCATTGCTTCTTGTGCTGGTGAATTTGCGGATCCCAAAGTTGACAAGCTTTGTAATGTTTGCGATCCTAAATCTCCCATACGTCCTAACGGGTTGTTTACTCCCAAAAGAAGTTCTGGAAGTCTTCCAAATTCAATGGCAGTTTTACTATCAACGCCTAAGGTGAGTTGCTTCATCTGAATTTCTTTGATAGCCTCTAAGACATCAATTATTCTCTTATTATCAGCGTCTTTACCAAACTCCTGCTTTGTCATTTGCTCAACTGAGGTAAGATATTGTGCGTTATAGTTTTGTCCCCCTAACCTTTGCACAACATTAAACTGTGCTAAGTCTTCCGGGTTTAGTCCGGTTGACCTGCCAAATGCTATCTGTTCTTTTTCTAATCCGGTATCTTCTCTGCCTAATCCCTCAGCAAGTGCTGACCTCATTTTTAGATATCTATCAGCATCATATCCCAAATATCCTCCCGGATCTCTCATATTGTTGCCAAAGCGGATACCCATCTGACGTGCAGCGATTTCGTAAGGGCGCGCTCCTTCGACTAATCCCGCAGCTGCTCCATAACTCTGGTTGAGATATTTTAATTGCTCTTGAGTTTCTGCTTGCTCTGGAATATTGGATAACTCCGCTATTCCCCCTCCTGCCATTTTGCCGAAATATCCGCCTGCCAACGCACCTAATGGACCAGCTCCGGGAATTAACGCTCCTATTACTCCGCCGGCAAGTTCTCCATAAAGCTGATAATCCCTAGTTCTTTCGGTTACATCCTTATAGGTCTCAAAAGCTGTTCTTTCGCTGAACATTGACATCGGGGAAGTTAAATCAAACGCCGTCTTGCCTCTGGCTGCTATTTGTGCCGTCGTTGTCAGGTAACTAAGTGTTTGTGTTATTGCTTCGCCTCCTAAGGCAAAGGCTCCCATCTTTTGGAACTGCTGGAAGAAACTTAGTGTCTCTTCATGTGCATCCTTCGCGCTTTTGCTTACGTCGTTGATACTTGTGGAAAGTGCAATAAATTTATTTTTAACCTCATCAATGTTCGCACCTACATCATCCTTGCTTGCGCTTATAGTTGCCCTTATCATTTCAAGGTGCTCTTGGTCGGGATGGAGAAAACTTAATGCATCAGTAGTGAGATTTGTGCCGACTTCATCAGTGGCAGACTTTATTCGTTCAAATTTTCTTAAATATTTACCTATCTGGCTCTTTGTGAGTTTTCCCGCTGAAAGATCTACGTTTAAATCCTGGAGTGTTTCATTGATTCTATCGTTAAGCGGTTCATAAAGTCCTTGATTATATCTCAGCCATTCTCCCGCATCTTTAGCTTGCTGTGGGTTTAATGTCTTCAGGAATTCCGGGGAAGATACTACATCGCTTATATTCTGCCCCATTTTATTGGGAATATCTTTAAGCGATTGTTCGAGCCCTGATCTCTTGAGAAACTCTTGTGTTTGTTCAATTAAGAGTATCTGCGAAGGCGTTAATGCTGCCTGGGTGTTTTGCCCCGGGGTTTCCGTGGATTGCACACCAGGAAGAACAGGTATCCCGGCTCCTGGATTTGCTCGACCGGTGCCATCCTGGCCGATTATGTTATTTAAGTTCTGCTCAAGCTCGTTTACTCCCTCGATTTGTGGAAGTATCCTAGCGCGAATATTAAAACCAATATCGGAGTCATTCATAATTGTACTACCTGTATATTCTTTAGAGCCTCTTGGATGGCAATATTCTGTTCATGATCATAGTTCGGATTCATTATTCTGCCGCGTTCTATCTCTTCTTTGACCGGATCGGAAGCATATTCATTGATATAATTATCAAGTAATTCATCTAAAAATTCCTCCATAATATCTTCCTCTGTTGCGGTTAAATATCTTGCATCTGTTATGCTAAGTTGATATTTTTTCTTAAACCATTTCTTCAAATCGGCTTTTTGAGTTGTAACTTTTTCTTGGAATTCTTGATCGACAATCCTTTTATAATTGTCTAAAGATATTAGCCTCTTTAATTTTTGGATTTTTTTTTATACTCATCTCGTTGCGCTCTTACGGCAAATACAATCTGCCTAAGCTCACTTTCCGATTGAGTATAAAAATCATAGTTCTCGGGTTTTTCCACACACATAACTTTGAGAAAAGCATAATCACTAATCATTTCATATTCCCGCTGAAGAGTAGAAAAGACTAAATAATCATCATCACCATGCAGTTCATTGAAAAGTTTAGCAAAACTTTCTAAATTATCCTTATCATCAGCAAGTTTACGTAACTCTGCTTGCTTTTCTTTTAATACCTTCTCGCCAAATATTTTTTTTTGCTTCTCGAGATGTCGGTCAAAAGCCCTAGCTATCGATATGTCAAACTCCGAAAGTTTCTCCACTCCACCTAGGAGAAAAGCAATTTCACTTCTCATCCTAAGTTCTTCCTGTATGTTAGGCTTGAGAAAAAATTTAAATGATTTATCATCTACCGTTATACTAATTGTTTCCCGTTCAACCATATTCTATCAGTCGCCTTTCGTATAAAGTTTATCCCCGTTTATCTCCATACAATAAACGGGGATTTTTTACAAACTATTTAATTGCCGCTGGATATGCTGCATTCTGTCCCGCTTGGGCATTGGCAAGACCGGGATTTGCCTGTAACCACTGTAATCCGGTTAATCTTTCGCGGTATATTAATTGCGCATTACGAAGATAAAGTGACTGTGCATTCCAATTGCCACTTTGCCCACCAATTTTTACACCTTGAAATACATCCAATATTAATCCTTGCAACTTCGGATCTTCGTGCAGAGCGATCCTTACCATTACACTCAATTCGGTTAGATTCACTAATTCACGAATTGTTGGCATATTATCGTTCAAGTTCATAAAAAACAATGTTGCGATTTGGATTTGCCCGGGAGGCATTAAGCCTGTGACTATTTCTAAAGATTTTCTCTGCGCCCATTCCAATACTGGAGTTTGCTGATAATTTTCATTAAACGAAAATCCAGTACCTCGCGCTACTAAATTAGTAGCTGGTGTTGCTGAGCTATCTAACACTAAACATTCAAGCTGGCTGCCTGAAAGCGCCTTATAGTAAACATCAGAATTGCTGATATTGCCTACTTTTATTGGCGCAAGTAATTTTTCACCATAAGCCATTTTTAATCTCCTATATTATCTATTTATTTACTTATCTATTTATTTATATGTTAATTATTAATCAAAACCTTAAGGGTAAACCCTACGTAATCAACACCTTGAAGAGGTATTATTTGTGGTTCTGTTATAACTGCATTACCTTGTTGATATGCCGCTAACATCTGTGCACCCGTGATAAAGCCATCATTCTGATACGTGCTTAAGATGGCCAATCCCTGAACACTCGCAACTGTTGCATCGTAACCATCCGCACCCACTCCAAGCGCCATTTGATTCTTATACCCTTCATATACAAAATCTACGATCTGTCTTTGCATCGTAAGGTAAGTTTTCTTATCGGTTTGATTCCATTCGGTTGATTGATACTGGTAAGTGTTAATGGCCTGCACAACATAGAAGCCATCTTTACCAGTTCCGACCACCAAAACTCCGTTAGCCAGATATTGCGCTGTCGTTGTTTTGTTAGATGATCCAAAATAATATTCAACTGTTCCAGCATATACCGTATCGTTAGTAAGATTATGCTTAACGGAATTAGCAGAGATAAGTCCTGCATAAAAAGGAGCCAAGCTTAAATAAGCATCCAAGCCGTCAAGTCCCATACCTGCAAGGATAACGTCATCAGCGTTCAATACTTTTGCCCGTTGGATTGGGTGGTTTGCCGCACTTAAAGCAGCATTAATATCTCCCAATGCGCAGCCAAGTATAAGCTGTATGGGTTTTTGGTTCGCTCTCATTGTCGTTGTCAAAGTTCTGAAGACAGCATGTACGGAGGAGCTAGAAGTAAGTACGTCCATCAAACGAATCCTAAAGCCGTTGAAGTTCTCGAATTGAGCTAAAATTTGAGGCAGAGAAGCTGCAAGATTATCATAATCACCGCCTGTTGTTTCGACTGCCGCTGGTGAAGTTCCTAGGGTTGCACTTGTGAATAATTGCAACTGTTTTTTTGCTAGCGTTGTAGGTATTTGTCCAGTATAGTTATTTCTATTTGCTGTTAGAATATTTCCATTATTTATCCAGCTAATAACATCATTGATGGTATTTGTTGTGCCAAAGGTTTGGACCTGCATATTATCCAAGTCCTCCTGATAGATTCTTGCATAAGCACTTGTTGCCCAGGCTAAAGATGGATTGCCCGAAAGTGTTATCTGATTATTTGTAGAGTTTATGGATACGATAGTAAAACTATCCGGCGCTCCTGTTGCTGCATTACTGGTTAATAGGATGGTCTGGCCAATGACAAGTCCACTTACGCTATCTAAATTTATGTAAGGCGTTGTGGTTGTCGCGTTCGCCGAAAGAAATCTCGTGAGCTTAGGGGGAGTTATCGTCATGGTTGTATTGCCCGAAGTTGTGGAAATAGTTAGAGCAATATCATTTCCAGATGCTCCATAGAATCTATTTTGTGGTGCAATATCAAAGGTGTTTGCTGGGATTCCCGCATTATCCAATACCGTTGCTTTCCCAAGCGTCAAACTCGCCGAATTAAGAGTAAATATTACGCCTGCACCACCTGACTTAGCATAATTCATAGCCTGTATTATCGGGCTACTTGCGCCATAATAATCAGATGCACTTTTTACGTCGCTGAAAGCCTGAATTGCTTGATATCCTGGAATACCGGGCGCATTATAAGGAACTCCCTTCTTAGCACTGCCAATAAAAAGCAATGTGTTAAAAATTGGAAGATTTACTCCTCCGAGTTGTATCACCTCTATCGTACCATAGACTCCCGGCACATAGTAAGTTTGTCCATTAAAACTAAACATAGTTTTCTCCTTCTAAATAAATTGTTTGTAAATTTTTCTCATACTAAAAACATCCGCTGCATAGTTGTGCCCGGTAGTCGTATTGTCGGTATTTTCATTCTTCTCAATTTCATGCGCTACATTGCCCTGTCCGGTATTATAGGCACTCGTAATTGCGAATTCAAAAAGATATTGCCCGAGTTTATCTTCGTATTTAGCCAAATAAATTCTCTTGGATTCCAACACCGAAATCGCCATCATTGTACATAATTCCGGATCTTTCCATTTTTCACTTTTAACAAAATCTGGGTAACTGCCTATATCGATCTGGTATAACCCATAACCGTGAAATATTCCATTGCGAAAATCTCCCTTAGTTAAAGCAGAAATTTCACTTAAACTCATGCCACGATTAGCATACTTTACAACCAGAAAACCCGTTTCTCTTGCAACGATTGAACCCACCCAATCTTCGGTGTAAATTGTTTTATCGATGGCCTTTTTGATAATCGGGCCCAAGTTCTGGTGAATCCAAAACAGCAAATCCTTTTCGCTCTTAATAATATTCGGAGCTGGATGCTCCATGCTTGCCATGAAGCCACGAGTGATCTTGCCGACAATGCCGTCCGCTATCAACCCATGATCGGATTGAAATTTTTTGGTAGCATCTTCGGTGAGTTGTCCAAATATTCCGTCAGCATTTTCGATTAAATAATTTTTGCGCTGAAGATATATTTGCCAGATCTTTACAGCATCACCCTCGGATCCACGCAGTATTACAGTGTTGCTAATATCTTTATCCATTCGTCGTGTGTCATCTCCTTTTCAGTTTTGGTCGTTTGCACATAATGTTCTAGTCGTGTTTGCGTCATCCACGGCAAACTTTCAGAGCTTACGAATGCCTGGAGCGTAATCTTGACCGCTTCTTCATTGGAACTTGGATTTATATTAATTATTTCTTCTTCAGATTTAAGCTTAGCCATTATTTACCTCGTTTTGGTCGTTCATAATATGTTGTGTTATAATTTCTTCTGTTATTCTGGCTTTATTCTCAATCATCATAGCAAACACCACGGTAACCCCCAATGCATTTACTCCATGCAGTTGTGGATTATAATAATCACCCTCAATAGTAATCGATACATCAAAAGCGCCAAGTGTTTTAATCATATGATATAAAAATTGTTTTTTTGCTCTGAATATATTAGAGATAGTATCTCGTCTTTCCCCTCCCGCTTCAGTTAAGAAAGTCGCTCTTATCACATCGGTGTCTATATCACCAATAATATAGGACTGCTGCACCTTATGGAGAATATTTCCCCAAAATCTTGCTTCGCTACTTCCATTAATACGCTCTATCATTACGGTATCTTTATTAAGAGGGGTTATTGCATAGTTCTTTATGATCTCAATGTCTTTGCTCTTTTGTATTTTCCTGCCCTTCTGGTCCGTTACCGAATCAAACATTTTTTCAATGGTTTTTGCTACCAAATCTTTACCGTCAAGAATAGATACCGCTATAGATGATGCTGGTATTGCATTGCCTCCAACTGAAGTACTATATTCGCCGGTGTCCTGATCTCGGATTACCCCTCTATAATAATAAGTTAACCCATTAAGGACCTGGATTATAGATAAGGAGAGAATATTATTATTAGTAAGTTGGTCAAATACCATTAAGCCATTATAATTGTAATTGGTAAGGTTATTTATATTTAAAAAGTAATTATCTATATCACCCTGGCTTACATCCACGCCTGATCTTTGAAAAAGATAGACTTGGTAGTTAGTTGGTAGTGCAACTGGCAAAGTCCACAATAAATCAAGCTCGCTGCCGAATTCATTTGCACTGACAAGTAAGGATGTTAAAGGTTGAACCATGAGTAATACTTTTGGATATACGTCTTTTAAATACGAGGGTATATTTAGGAAATGTTATTCCCTTGATAGGTTTGATTTTTGCAAATTATCATTATGCCAGTATTAACAAAATGGTAAAATAAAAATGCCGACTATCGGAGAATTTCTCAAAAAGTCGGCAAAAAATTTGGAGTTAGTAAATACAAGTTATTTTGGGGTAACTTGTATTTGTTTTAGGATTCAAATTTACTTTATATTTATTATTACAACAAATTAAATTATTCTTTTATAAACTTTTTAATATGTCTTGTAAATCTTTCTTGGCGGCTTCACTAATCATCTGCATAACTGGCTGTCTTACTCTATCCATTGTCTCCTTCAAAATATGCATAGCACTTATTCCTGGGTGAATCCACCCCTCGGCTCCTTCTTTCATCACCCTAAAAGTCAGATACTCACTAGAGTTTCTCATATTCTCTGTTGCATTTACGGCACTTCCGGATGTGAACTTTCCCATATTAAATTTAGCTCGATTAATTTTTGGATTGGTCTGCATCCTCACCATTCCCTCGTAAATGCTTTGTTTATATATCGTAAATACCTCACTACCATTCGGAAAAGTTCTCCCAACAATTTTACCCTCGTTTATATTCATAAGTTTATCACCCCATTGATATTGATTTCTTGTAACTTTTTCAGAATTGTAATGCTTTAATAATGATGCATCCTTTTCCGTTTTGAAACCCTTGATGTTTCCCTCTTTATATGTTCCAATGGTTGCCGAATGTCTTAAGTTCTTTGCGCCCGTAAGGTTATTGTCAATAACATAACTAGCCTTTCCATTGACTACCTCCCTCCTGTTAATTGGGGCTTTATTATAAACATCTTCTGGCATTGCCCTTAGTGAAGTCGTCCCTGGCGTTCCATGTCGAAAAGGAATAATTAAATATCTTTTACCATCTTTTGCTATTCTCACCTTGCTGGATGTTTCCAGCATTTTCTTCATATCAAAACTTTGAATACCGTTTTCTAATGCTTTTGCATATGGTAACTTGTTTTCTCCGCGATAATGCAGCGGATCTCCATTAAAGGGATATTTTATACCTGATAATATTCCCTGTAGATATTTTCCATCCGAATGTTTGAATTTTCCTGCTGCGGTTTTTATCCACTGCTGGGTAGTATAATCTCCGGCGTCTTGTATTGCCTGGGCTAATGCGCTCGCCTGCTGCATCCTCTGCTCGATATGTTTTACAATTCCGAACAGGGAAGAATAATCTATGTCATAAACAATTTCATAATCCATAAATATTTTCTTACTTAAACTTCGATTTGTTAATAATTAGCTTGCAACTTTTAGTTAAATTATTTACCTTACTAGCGTATTTCTTAATAATATTTTTAGTAGGATGAATTATGGATGACAAAGTAGATTCGATATTGACGGAAGAATCCGGCAAACTAAACATATCCCCGGAAGACTGCCGCAAACTAGCCGAAAGAGGTTGCCAAATTGCTTTCAAGGATGATCTCAAATCACGAATGAGCTTCTTTGGTGGTGCGGAAAACATGGATGAAGAAGATTTGCGGGCGTTTTTATTAACCTGCATTAAAGGTGGTTCGCTTGATGCAGCTGCCGACATTGAATCGGATTCAAAATCAGATAATGACATTCCCTTTAAATCTGCCTGATAGGCTCTTTTATAAAAGGCATTTGCTACTGTTATAATATCATTTTTGAAGCTAGCCAAATGGGGGAATAATCTATGTCCTTCCGGTATTTTGTTGCCAAGTACAATATCAATATTTTTATCCAAATCATAAAGATCATGCCCAAATCCAGCCTTTGCCTCATACATAGCCGGCGTTAACAATAATAATTCTTTAACAAGATTATCGTCATGCCCCTGTGTTAACTTAACCGCAATATGCTTATATCCCGGCGTCTTATCATCATAAAGATTAGTTATGTCATTATTAAAAACCTCATAACCCCTTTTCTTCAAACTCTCCATAATTGCACCAAATTGATCTGGCTTTTTAATTACAATCGTTCCGCGCAATACATCAGTTAGTTTATTGTTTTTTAATGGCTGTCCTTTTGTTTCATTACGCTCAAATTTATTTAAAATACTTTCCTTTGATTTAATCGCATGAAGATTATATTTATAACTCATCTCTTCTAACTGATTCTCCGCAGACACTTCATCAAGATCCTGCAGGTATCTTTCTTTTTGCCCCTTCGCTGAATTAATATATTGTTCCGCTAAATTCTCCCATGCCTCCTGTTTGCGTGCGTCAGAGAGCATTTTATCTTCATCTGGTTCCTCCTGATCGGCTGGGTCAGTGTCCTCCGCTTTTTCTGTTAATGATATACCGATATTTTTATCTGCAAATTGAAATTCTACATTATTATTTTTCTGTATAACCGCTTGACCGGAGGGAACATTAATTATCTTACTCTCTCCGTTTCCATCTCTCATAAACAAACTCAACGTTCCGTCTTGATTTTCATTTACTAATTGGAACTTCCCTTCTTCGGCTAATCCTCCACTCTTATCAGTTACGTAAGCCTTATTTCCAAGACTCTGCGAAAGTATATCATAAGCTTTTGCTGCAGTCAATACCTTTATCCCTTGATTATTGCTTGGTTGTGTCTCATCCCCAATAGACCCTTTAGTCTGTGCATCATCATCAGTTTGACCGAGTGCATTCCCCTGTGTCTCATTTTTATTTGCAAGTCTCCAATGCGAGCCCTTTCCCGAAGTATCTTTTCTTAGAACGAGCTGCCCGCTCTTCCTGGGTTTTGTTTCACCCTCTCTATTTTGCTGTGGTTGAAACATACCCATTTGCTGTCCAAATGCTTTTAAGATCATTTCCATTCTTCCGGTAATAAGTGTTCAAGTTTAAGTTCATTTGCTCTTCGTTTAATCCATCTCTTAGCTTTTTCTGGATTTTTAGATATTCCAACATCATGTATGGCATTTCTTAAATCGCTCTCATTCCTTATAGGAAAGCTTCCATCCGGTAAAGCCTCATGCTTTTTAGAGAGTTTCTTCCTCTCTTCGGTATCAAATATCGCTTTGCTTAAATCCGCCACAATATGTTTTCCAAATAATTTCATTATATACCTCTTAATAAATTGCTTGCTGTACATCCACGTTATCGGCCGGGTTCTCCGTTGGATTTACATATCGTCTCAATATGCATAATACTTTTTTAGGTAAGAAATCAGTATCAGTTCCCCTATCCTGCCCTCCATCATCCCATACCCTATATTGCTGTTTACTTATAAACTCTACGGTGTAATACTCTTGATCAGCTGGACCTTTTCCATTTAGCCATGTAATTACACTTGTTCCACCTACTACCGAATTTGTGTCCAAGGTGCTGCGTACAACTCCCGTGCTTGTTGCCCATGTGAAATCAGTACCCTCGATGTACTGATTATTATTATCATCACGAACGCTTAAAATCTGCGTAACATCAAATGCATATATAAAATCCCTCACTCCCCTCTGTAGTACATCCGTATCTCTTCTTGTCTTATTATCCAAAACCAATACGTCGCCATGCGCGAGCGTCAAATATGCACTTTGCAGATTACCGCTTAAGTCATATTGAGGAATTGTAAAGGTAGCTCCGCCGTTATAAATTCTTCCTTGTGGGGATGCTAAAATTTTATAATTTATTTGTGTTCTTATCCCCTGTATAATCTGCATAGTATCATAATACCATCCCTGATTACATGTATGATTGGGTAATGGTTGTCCATTATTCTCTCCTACACATGCACATAACCTTCCCGGGTAATACTTCATAGTCTGCCCACATCGCCTCATAGACCTACTGATATTTGCGTCTATTACTTGCAGTCCCATTATACAACCACTCCAATAACATTCTTTGCATATTTCCGCTGCATTTTAATTACCCATGCATCTTCTTCCGCCTTTAATCTTTTAACATACGGGTCCATACTATAGGAAACATTATTACTAGCGCCATCAATGCTTTCTCCCTCTCCCGTTTTCCTTCCCGCTGGATCAATTCCCATATTGCTTAAATTTATCAATGCTCTCCTGCAAAGTGCCTGTCTTATGCCTTCTTTTTCAATTGGATCTGTTTGTGAAGTAATATTTCCATTACTATCTACTTGCTTGTAAATTAAACCAGTCTTATAAGTGAAATTAAACATGTTTGGAATTCTATCAAGCCATCCTCCATTGATTATCGCTAATCCCATCCCACTTATGTTTTGGATAAGCATAGTATAAAGACTAGCACTATCTCCACCTGGTAGAGGTAAAAACTCAATAAGTCCCTGTATTCTATCAAACGTGAATAATTCCTTTCCTATATTCGCTATAGGTGTTGTGCCATAATAAATATTTACACTTACCAATTCATTAATTGGGACATAACTCGCCTGCACCTGCCACAAGTTAGCCTGGAATCTTTCAAAATAATTATCACGATTCTCCACCCATGTTCTTTCGGCAATAAACATTTCAAGCGCAATTTCAAGATCATTTTGTGCTGACATTAATGCGCGCCTCAAACTATCCTTGTCAGAGATATAAGAATTTATCGCTGCTGTAAATTCTGGATCACCCTTGCTGCCTGTTGCTAAAAAATAATCCACCATATATTGAAATGGTACAATTTCTGCAATTGGTGTAATGTTTACATTTTCAAGTCTCGCATCTAAGGGATAATAATCAGAGGATATGTCTGTGCCGTCTGTGGAGTAAAAATAAAGCCGGATGTAGCCATCCGGCTCGGAGGCGGATATGATTAGGGAAGCAGAATAAAGACTTAAAGTCGTATCAAAAGTCAAAGAGATATCTGTTATATCTACATTATTATTGTCCTTAACGGGATTTCCATCCTCGTCAACTATAGATAACTTAACACTCTTTCCCTGCGCCAATCCTGTCTGGGGTAACTGTATTACTTGCATTACCCCTTTCTTTATACTGATCATTCGTCATATCCATTCTAATTATTTCTGTTCTTGCCCTTCGTTACCTAATAACTGCTTTATTGCTGAAATTGGGTTTGGAGGAGGTAAATTGTTCTCTGCCTTCTTTTGGAAATACTTCAATCCTGCACTAATTAACAGAACATAAACCACACTCTGAGGTATGTCTTGAAGCGCCATTTTCCACAAACTTATAAATGCCCACACACCTAATATCAATAGCCATGCTTCGATCATTATGAATCTGGTAGCACTCCATATATTAGTAGTACCTTCGGCTAGCATAGTAGATAGTTTTTTGAATAATCTCTGAAAATTTCCTCTCAAAGAAAGTTGAACTATAAATACGATAATAAGAAGGTAAACTAATCCTACGAAGAGAATCTTTTCTGTTATCATTATTGTGCCTCTTTTGGTGATCTTCCTTGTCTGCCTGCTCTACCTGGTTTCCGTGGCGTTGCATTCTCAACATTTTCGGAAGCATTTTCTTCATCATTATCGTCATTTTCAGTGGCATCTTCGTTAGGAGCACTTCCCTCCCCTGAATTATCAGGAGGGGTTTCGGGTTCTCCCTTAGGTGCATCTGGATCATCAGGAGGGGCATCCGGAGTTTCTTCTATTACATACCAATCCGGATGGGCGGAAAGTTTCTTGTGCGCCGCTTCAGTAAGTTCATTTTTAATTTCCCCATTTTCACTTAGTTCCAGTTTCCCATCATATATATCCTTGGAAACGTTTAAGTGAGTGTTCTTTAGATATTTATGCTTCAACATATCACGCCTCTTAAATTAATTATTGTTGGTTTTTCATCGCAACTGCGAAAATCTTCACGTCAAAGGTTCCATCCACGGGATTACCTGCACCCCTGGCAATTGTTAGTCCATAATATGGATAGACAGTACCAGCTACAGTATAACTTCCTATAATACGCGTCTCGCTGCTATCTTTTTTTACAAGAGTATCAATAGTAGTTCCTGTTCCACCCGGGGTAAAATATCCTTTTAATATTAACGTCTGGTTAGCATTACCCGTAACACTGGTGTCATAAGCTGAATAATTAAATTTTATTGAATCACCATATGCCGGCAAAGAGAATGCACGCGTGCTAAGGCTTGTTGAGGATTGTACACCTGCAATATCATATACTTCAATACTGCGGCTTACAGTAACAATATTCTTAGTCTTATCTTTAATAGAATTATCTACAAAGGTCTCATACGGTTTTAATATTACCGCATCTCGCACAATCTGCGCAAAACTAGTTATACTCAAAGCAATTACTGCTAAAAGTATGATCGATAAACGTTTCATATTTGTTTTCTCCTTAAAAAACAGGGCTATCAACAGATAGCCCTTTTGATTAAATCTTATTTATTAGTTAAACTTTTGATCCGACGTTCTTAAATACCACTACTCTTTTAGGATTATAAAGTATTGGCGTACCGTAAAGTTTTTGTAACCACCTAGCTGCCTGATCACCTACAATAGGTAAAGGCATTTTAACCATTGGTAATAGTTGTTTAAAGTCTAATACCTGATCGAAATTCCAATCAAACATAAATGCATAGGTTGTATCCGGTATCTCGCTACCATCATCAACTGCTGGAGCACCCAAAGCATAGGTATCCACATAATGATAGTCAGTTAGCAAATTCGAAGAACTTAATCTTCGGTAAACATCGAATGCAGTGGCTTGATAAGGAGCTGCGGTACCATTATCAGCAAGTGCAAATGTAGCATTCTGTCCTGCTTGTATTTGATTGTTCTTTACTTCAAAAGCAACACCTGCTCCATAAGGAGAAATAGGTACAAAAGCATAATCATAAGTAGCGGGAGTTAAGGTAGAGCTTGCATCGGCAGTTGGGGTAACTGTCGCTGTTGGCGCGCTTAAGGTTGCTGGCGGATTTGCTCCGACTGCTGCAAAAGCAGTTTGGTTACTGTTTGTGCTCGGATATCTTCCAAACATATTAAGGTATTTTTCGCCCTTATGTCTTAGGAATACATCTGTGGTCATTCTGCCTTCAGCATCTGAAAGTTCAAACTTCTTAGCGGAAGCTACGATTGACCGAATGTCATTATTACCAACAAAATATTGTTTATTGGCGATCAATCCATCCGTATAACCCTTAAAGGCTTCTGGTGCAATCCATGCTCTTAAATTTTTAGGATCTCCGTATTTACTTTGTATTACCTGTCCGCCTAAGTTGAAGTCCTCAGGAGTTAATACGCTACCTTTTTTATCAATAACGTTCTCGGTAATGTCTGCGCCGATTCTATTATAGAACTGGGTTAAAAATCCATTAAAGTCTGTTGAAATATTTGCTGAATTCGCGAAGAAGCATTTTACATCCAAACTTCTTACTATAGCGGTTGCCTTTGCTCTTGTCATAAGAGTAACAGCATCGACTATGCTATCAATTACTGTAGCCGGGTAAGTTACGGAACCTACTGCGCCTACGTATTTGGTAGCTTCAAATTCTCTTTTCAAAACTTCGTTATATTCGTTAGGTAGGCCACCCTCAAGATAAGAGTCGGCTTGCCCTAAGTCTTGCAAGCTAGCAAATTCTTCAATTGTTGATTTTCCTTTTGATTTCTTTAATTCCGGCCAAAAGGTTGCCGTCTTCTCGTTAGCGCTCACCCATTTAAGAGTGCTTTCTAACGAACTAATTCTAGGCGCACCAAATCCAACCTGATCGCTTACACCATGCTCGTACCCTACGGTCAAAGCCTTCTGTAATTCTTTCAGATTTTGCGCTGTATCGGATTGGGAAAATGTCATTTCCCCAAACAATAATTGCTCGTCCATTTTTAAATTCCTTCTATAATTTTGTTAATTATTTACTGACTATATATTCAGTATGTTAATTTCTTACTTAA
>JAKBMG010000102.1 GCA_021831685.1 Bacteroidota bacterium
TTTGAAATTACATGGAACAAATCCTCTTCCTTTTTCAAATCAAAAACATTTTCATAAGTATGGATGTTAAGATTCCAGGATTGTTTAACCCTTCGGTAATATTCCAAAGCCTCTCTGCGTGTTGGCTTATCGCCATGAGAAACGAACGGCACGTTGCCGATTTCCAATCTTTCAGAAGTCGAGAAGAAAGTCATATTTGCCGGATAATGAAAGATAGAGTTTACAAGGCATCCTTTTTCAATAATCAAATGCGAACGATTCCTTTTTACAGCTTCAATACCGCATGTTAGTCCTATAGGACCGGCACCGATTACAATCACATCGAAATAATTTCCTAACATAATCTTCCTATTATTTAAGCAATAATTTTCACAATAATAATTTAATCATTTGTCAAATGATATTATTTGATTTGGATTAAACTACTCCAGATGTAAATTTTTATCTAATGTCGGAATATTTAATTTTAGGCACTTATAAATGAATATCACGACGATGAAATTGTCCATTAATTGATTTATGATTAAATTATCAATGAAATATTCAGAACATTTTTATGGACAAAAAAGGTCTAAGTGGGCAAAGATTTTGTGAATGGTGCGGTCAACTTGCAATAATTGTTTGGGTGCACGGTCATGGTCAGTGCTCTGTTTGCGGTACAAACGTTGACGAATGCTGCCGCGGTGAAAATTGCCAAGATCATTCTGACCAAAAACCATCCGCCCAAAAAACAAATGGAGAATCTACCGATGATTAAAAATATTACTTTCGACCTTGACGGAACATTGATTGACTCATTCAAGACAATTTATAAAACAACTGAAAAAGTACTTCAACGACTCGGCGTTTCAAAGCCTCTTGATGAAAAGGAATTTTACAAAAGGATCGGGCATCATTTTATCGATATATTTAAGGAACTTGACATTCCCGTTACGGATTTTAATGGGTTTATCGAAATCTATAAGCAATATTATTTCGATTTTATCGGGGAATCTACCTTTTACAGCGGTCTAATTAACGTATTGGAATTTCTGAAGAGCGAGGGAATTGCAATTTCTCTATTGACTACAAAAGGACAAGATCAGGCAGATAAAATAATTGATTATTTCAATCTGCGCGAATATTTTTCTTTAGTCATGGGTAGAAGGATAAACATTGCAAACAAACCATCAGCCGAACCACTATTGATAATCTGTAAAGAATTGAACGTGAAACCGGAAGAAACTTTAATGGTAGGCGATACGGAGCTTGACATACAATGCGGAAAAAATGCAGGCACAAAAACTTGCGGTTGTTTTTATGGCTATCGATCAAAAGAAGTTCTCAAAGAAGAAAAACCGGACTTCTTAATTTCTGAAATAACTGAACTGTTAAAAATAGTTTACGAAGAAAACTTGAGTTCAGAGAAGCTTGCCTAAAATTTCGTCACATATAGCATAACCATTTTTGGTAAAGCGTATAAAGTCATTTTTTATTTCAATAAAATTTCCATCGACAAATGATTTGAAAATGCTTTCGTTTTCCTCCAACCAATTAGCCCCAAATCTTTTTTGAAAATCTGTTTGGTCAATACCTTTGCTTCTTAAAGCAAGCATAACATATTCGTTAAATCTTTGTTCATCGCTCAATAATTCAAAATTTGCTTGAGCTAAACCATTTTTTTCTATTTCAGAGATGTAGTGTTTTAGACTTGAGTAATTCCACCAACGCTTATTGTCTGCAAAGGAATGCGCTGAGGGACCGAAGCTTAAATATTCATTGTACCGCCAGTAAGCATTGTTATGGCGACATTCAAAACCGGGTCTGGCAAAATTTGAGACTTCATATTGGTCAAAGCCTGAAGCAGTCAGAAAGTCAATCGTCATCTCATAAAGTTCAGCGTCATAATCATTGTCCTGGAGAGTAACCTTTCCGTCAAGCACCATTTTATTAAGTATAGTTCCGCGTTCTAATATTAAGCTATAAGTCGAAATATGTTTTAACGGAAGGCTAACGGCAGTTTCTAAATTGTACTTCCATTTTTCTTTAGTCTGTTTTGGGAGATTAAAAATTAAATCGATATTTATATTTTCAAAGCCTACATCATTTGCATCGTGAACGCCTTGAATAGCGGTATCTTTGTCATGAATTCTTGTTAAGAATTTTAATTCATCATTATGAAAAGATTGTACACCAAAGCTTAACCGGTTTATTCCGACCTTGCGAAACATTTCCAATTTATTTTTATCGACTGTCCCCGGATTCGTCTCCATTGTTATTTCGGCATTGCCGGTTATAAAAAAATTATCTTTCAGAATAGAAATAATATTGCCAATATATTCCGGCTGCATCAGGGAAGGAGTTCCACCCCCAAAGAATACCGACGAGAAAAACCTTCCCGAAGAATATTTTGGAGAATAAAATTCAATCTCTTTTTTAAGAGCTTTAAGAAAATTATCTATGTTATCAGAAGTAATAATTGAATAGAAATCACAGTAAATACATTTGTGATCGCAAAAAGGGATGTGGACATAAAGTGCGGTATCTTCCATGGGAATCAAAATCCCATAAGTTCTTTAGCGCCTGTTAAACTTGCCTCAGTAATTACTTCGCCGCTCATAAGTTTTGCAACTTCTTTAACTCTCTCATTTTTATCAAGCATTTTTATTGAGCTGACGACTCTTTCACTGTTAGAACTTTTTGAAACAGCAAAATGATAATCTGCTAAGCCGGCAATTTGAGGCAGGTGTGTAATTGAGATTATTTGATGCAAAGCTGCCAAAGATTTTAATGATTGCCCAACCTTCTGTGCAACTCGTCCGCTAACGCCAGTATCAATTTCGTCAAAAATTAATAATGGGAGTTTATCATTCTTAGCAAGAATGGTTTTTAGAGCGAGCATAATGCGAGAAATTTCTCCGCCCGAGGCAACTTTTGAAAGAGGTTTCGGGTCTTCTCCCATATTTGTCGAGATAAAAAACTCAACTTCATCATAACCGTTAGAGCCATACTTAAAGGGTTTTCCATTTATAGGGATAAAATCTTCATCTACTTTTTCTGCTGTGATATGATTTATATTCACTTTAAATAAAGCGTTTGCTATTCCAAGGCCGTTTAGTACTTCAGCAACCTCTTTCTGAATCTTTTCCGCTATCGTTTTACGTTTCTTAGAAAGCTTTTCGGCAGAAACTCCGCATTCATTTCTAAGTTTTTTAATCTGTTTCTCAAGCTTAAGTATATTTTCAGAAAAGTTAGACGCAAGGTCAAACTCTTCCCCGATTTTTTTTCTGTATTCCAAAATTGACTTAATTGAACCGCCATATTTTTTTTTCAATAGACTTAGTGACCCCAGTCGATCTCTAATAGCTCCGAGACTTTCATGCTCCAAATCAATTTTAGAATTGTAATTTCTAATAAACTGTGAAATATCATTTAGCAGAGCAAGGGCAGATTCGCATTCGGAATTATTTTCTAAAAAGGTCTTATCGATTTTCGTTAGTTCTTCTATTTCGACTTTTATTTTTACTAAAGAATCGTAGATAGAGTTTTCTGATTCGTAAAGCTTTTGATAAATTGATGAGGTCAATTCGAGAAGCTTTTCAGAGTTCTCTAAAATATTCAACTCTGCTACTAATTTTTCTTCTTCCCCTTCTACAGGGGATACAAGGTCAATTTCTTTTATTTGATAAGAATAAACTTCCTTTTTCTCCTTGAGTGAAATTTCTTTTTCTCTTAAAGACTTCAATTCTCTAGAAAACTTAGAAAGCTCAGTGTAAATTAATTTATAATTTTGAAGATCTGGTTCATGATTTCCATATTCATCTAAAAATTCTATGTGAGTTTCCGTGCGAAGTAAAGATTGATGCTCATGCTGACCATGTAGATCAACAAGCAAGTTGCCTACATCTTTAATTAGATTTAACGAAACAGGAGTATCATTTAGAAAACAGCGGTTGGAACCTTTCAAAGATATTTCTCTTCTCATTATCAGCTCGGGAAGGAATTCAATCTCGTTTTCTTCTAAAATTGCTTTTACTTTCTTGTTTCCTTCGACATTAAAGATTCCTTCGACAACAGATTTTGCGGCTCCTTTACGCACTACCTCAGTAGATGCGCGATCGCCAAGGAGCAAACCCATTGCATCAATAAGTATTGATTTGCCGGCTCCCGTCTCGCCGGTGATTATATTCAAGCCAGTGCCAAACTCAACGTTGACATGCTCAATTAATGCGTAATCTTTTACTTCAAGTGACTTAATCATAAATCGCTGATATTTTGATAAACCGATAAATTTTTCATTAGGGGTATTTGTCCTACTTCAAATAGCTTTTTGCAAGATGTATACCACAGATAGTTTTGGCATCGTAAATTTCGCCTGAGGAAATTTTCTGTTCTATTTCATCAATGGTAAACTCATAGATTTCCATTCCGTATTCGCCTTCTTCGCGGTTATGATTTCCTGCTGTTAACTCCTTAGCTAAAAATATGTGAAGAATCTCAGTACAAAAACCGGGGGTAGTGCAAATTGCCCCAAGCTTTATTATGGTTTTTGCTTTGAATCCGGTTTCTTCTTCTAATTCTCTTGTTGCACAAATCAGGGGGTCTTCATTTTTATCTAATTTTCCTGCGGGTAGTTCGAGCAAAGTTTTTTGCAGTGGATAGCGGAACTGCTTAACGAAAATAATTTTACCTTCATTCGTAACAGGAACGACAACGGCTCCACCATAATGAACTGCTATTTCTCTAATTCCTTTATTTCCGCTGTCGTATTCAATTTCATCTACTTGAAGATCAAACACTCTGCCTTTAAAAAGAACATCGCTCTTTATTAATTTATAATTCATTTAATTTTAGTTAATATTTCTTTTAGAATATTTTCTTCAGTACAAATTAGTAACTCATGTTACGCAAACAATTTCAAATATAATGGTAGCGAAGTGTAAAACCTCCGAGGTTTAGGAAAACCTCGGAGGTTTTTTATTTAGTAATAAGGCACAAGTTCTCGCCCTAAATATTTTGTCAATGCTGCAATTATTCCGAGGTCATCAAGAAAACCGATAACGGGAGTAATATCCGGGATAGCATCTATTGGCGAAATAAAATAGACCAATCCTGCGATAACAATTGATTTCCTATACCAAGCAACCGCAGGGTCACGCATATATTTGTAAAGAGCCAGAACGTCTCTTGCAAATGATATTTTCTTTTTGACCTTCGCTAATTTGCTCCAGAGATTTTCTTCGACATAATTCATGTTTTCTTTTACTTCACCTTCGGTGATTCCGCCATAATCCAACTCATTTATTTCATTAAAATCATCGAGGTCATAATCTTGATTTTTCATAATTCGAATCCTTCCGGATTATTATTTCTTATGTTTTTGGAACCAGTCAAATACAGTATTCCACCAAAGTTTCGAATCCTGAGGTTTAACAACAAAATGGAATTCATTGTTGAAATACAAAAGCTTACTCTCTACTCCAAGCGTTTGGAGGGAAGTAAAAAGCTGGAAAGCTTGTTCTTCGGGTACGCGGTAATCATGCGCTCCTTCAACTATTAGCAATGGTGTTTTAGCATTCTGAATAAATCTTTCCGGATTCCACTTTTCATATAAAGCGCGATTGGTATACGGTGTTCCGCCAAACTCCCAATTCGGAAACCAAAGTTCTTCAGTAGTTCCCCACATACTTATGGTATTAAAAACGCCGTCGTGCGAGACCATTGCATTAAAGCGGCTTGTGTGCCCCTCAAGCCAGTCAATCATATAGCCGCCGTATGAAGCTCCGGCAGCAAAAGTATTTTTTGGATCAATGAATTTAAAATGTTTTATTGCATAGTCGCAGGCGTCCATTAAGTCGATATAAGGCTTCCCGCCCCAATTTCGTGAAATAGCGTTTGTAAATTTTTGTCCGTAGCCAGTGCTGCCCGTCGGATTTGGGGCAACAACCACATACCCTTTGGAAGCAAACAAATTTAAGTTCCAACGGTAATGAAATTCATCCTGCCAATTATCCTGCGGTCCGCCGTGGATTAAAAATATCATCGGATATGTCTTTGTAGAATCAAAAAATGGAGGCTTAACTAAGATTGATTCTATATTATCGCCGTCAGCGCCCTTTGACCAAAATGTCTCAACAGGACTTAATTCAAGTTTTGATAGAAGTTCTTTATTTAAGAAGGTAATCTGATGAACATTGCTTCCATCATTATTCATCGCAAATATTTCATAAGGAAGTTCAGCGCGCTGCTGTTTAAAGTATATTGTTTTGCCATCAGGAGAAACTGTTACATCTGCATTGCTGTGTTCCTTTAGCAGTAAAGAAACTTTACCGGTTTCAATATCAATCTTATAAATAGAGTTAAAGATTTCGTTGTTGGCGGTAAAATAAATTGATTTAGAATCAGGCGACCAAACAATTTCTTCAACTGAGCGATCATATTTTTCTGTAAGATTTTTTAGTTTGCCCGATGCACGATCATAAAGGACCAAACATTGTTTATCCGATTCATGCCCCGGCACAAGCATAGATGCAAAAGCAATATATTTCCCGTCGGGTGAATAAACCGGCTGATTATCATTTCCTAAGCTTACGGAGATTTTCTTTGCGGGAATTTTGGAATCTGCTTTAACATCGCTCATGTTTACAGTGAACACATCGTTGTTCGTGCTGTTTGCTACTACGCTATTGAGGTTCATAGTGTAGGCAATTTCTTTACCACCGGGAGAAAAATTAAAATCGTTAGCACTGCCGAGATCAAGGGGCGGAACATCGTTGTGCATTAAATAATTTAAGTCGATATATTTCTTTGCTGCTATATCAAACAGAAACAAATGACTTCGCTTGCCGTTAAGCCATTCATTCCAATGACGAAACATTAGGTGAGTAATAATTCTTGCGTCGTATTTTTCTGATTTTTTTTCTTCATCTTTATTTTTATTGCAAGCTTGATCCGTGCAGTCTGCATAGACGGTAGAAGTTAAAAGAATTTTGCTTCCGTCATTTGACCATTTGAAATCTGTTACGCCGGTATATAAGTCGGTTATTTGCTGATTTCCAGAGCCATCAAGATTGCAAGCCATTATCTGGTCATTTTCGATATAAGCTATTTTTTTTCCATCCGGTGAAAATCTTGGGTCGCTTTCGCTTTTATCAGAATTATTTAATTGATGTAGATTGGAACCATCTACATTTACCAGATATATTTCAGTCTTTCCTTTGTTTGCATCAAGATTGTAAGTATTAACGGAGAAAGCGATTGTGCTGCCGTCAGGTGAAAGCACAAGCTGGTCTATTCTTTTCATTGCCCACAAGTCTTCTACGGTAATAGGACGTTTTGTTTGGGCGATTAGAATAATTGGGAGTATAGCTAGAATTAAAAAAAGCTTTTTCATTATTGCCTCGATTGGTTTCAATTTTTTGTTAATAAAAATAGCAGAACTTGTTTAGAAAGGCAATTCACTACTTTGTGAAATAAAGGAAAAAGTTAAAAGATAAAAGTAAAAAGTTAAGGAAAATGGAAGTAATGTGTGATACTTTTACAAGATAAGGCTATTAGAAGGCTTGTTGAAACGCATTCAGAGTGTATTCACAGTGCATTCAGAGTGCATTCATAATTTTTGGGGGGTTAGTTTTGATTTGCCTTTCCTTTTTTGAATGGAATTGGAAGAATTAAAATGAGGCGATTAAGTTTTAGGGGATAAACCTTTTCAACTTAAAATGGCTTTAGTTAAATTGCAGTGCGGTTTTTTCGATACCGCATTATAGAAAATTTTTCTTACCATTTTTTAGATGCAATAAGTGAAAACAATAAAACCCATTTTTCTTCCGGGTACGGATAGACAATTCACAATCCTTTCCTCACAGGTAATTCTTGAAGGAAAAACTATTTTAATTATCGGCGGAGGCACTACCGAATTAGCCAATGAATTTATAGTTAGAGGAGCTTCTCAAGTTATAATAATTGTAGAGGATAATGACTCCCTTTTGCAAATAAGGTTATTACTCGGCAATAATAAATATATTTCTGCTAAGATGATGGAATTTACTAACACTGATTTTCGTGACGAAGAATTTGATTTGGTTTATGCTCAAGCTTCCATCTCTAACTTAGGAAGAAATAAAATAATCAAAGAAGTAAGAAGGATTTTAAAGCCTAAGGGGGTTTTCTGTGTTGGTGAAAATGTAATCTTTACTCAAGAACCTCCGAAATTTGTAAATGATATTTTCCAAAGTTCAGGTATTATTCCTCTATTGAAAGATAATTTTCTTAAATACTATACAGAACGAAATTTTGATGTTTTATACCAACATGATCTATCTTCAACATTGAAAGATTTTTATAAAATGAGCACATCGATTTTGCACGAGAATATAGATTCACTTTCGGAGAATGAAAAATCTTATTACAAAAAGTTAATTAAGAAAATGAGCCACGAATCGAATGCCTTTCTTAACCTTGGAGGAGAAAATTATTTTGGTTTCATGATGCTGATTTTGCAGAAGGCAGTTTGATGAAGAAAGGCGACATACTTGAGTTAGAAATTGAAGGTTTTGCTTTTGAAGGAAAAGGAATAGCAAAGATAATTAAAGACCCGGTTGACGGGAAAGACGAAACATCTAAATATGTAATTTTTGTTCACGGTGCATATCCGGGCGATACTGTTGAAGCCCAACTTATTAAGATTAAAAAATCTTATGCCGAAGCAAAAACAGTTAAGGTAATTTCACCTTCACAATTCAGGGTAAAGGCTAGATGTAAATATTTCGGAGTTTGCGGCGGATGCAAACAACAGGATCTTGATTATGAAGCGCAGACGAAGTATAAACAGGAACAAGTTGAACAAATTTTTTGGAAGATGGGGGGATTTGAGAACTTGAACTCTGAACCAATTATCCCATCAAATAATATATTCTTTTACAGAAATAAAATGGAGTTCTCTTTAGCCGATAGAAGGTGGCTTACTCAGGTTGAAATAAATACAGGGAAGGAAATTGATCGTAATTTTGCGCTTGGCTTGCACATCCCAAATATATTTGACAAAGTACTTGATATCGACGAATGTTTTTTACAATCAAATGTCAGCAATCAAATACTAAACTTTACAAGAGATTTTTTTAAGAGCAGATCAATCTCTATATATTCTTCAAAGACTAATTCGGGATATTTAAGAAACCTTGTCATCAAACAATCGCATAACACAAAAGATTTAATGGTTAACCTTGTTACCTTTAATGAAGATGATGATATAATGAATCAATTTATCGGAATGATAGTAAAAGAAATTCCGCAAATAACTACTGTCATCAATAATATCAACTTAAAGAAAGCTTTGATTGCGACGGGAGATTATGAGAAAGTATATTACGGAAACGGATATATTTTTGATTCAATCGGTAATTATAAATTTAGGATCAGTGCAAATTCATTCTTCCAGACAAATTCTTTACAGGCTGAAAAACTTTATCAGACGGCAATGGACTTTGCAGGGTTAACGGGTAGAGAAATAGTTTACGACTTATATTCCGGTGCAGGAACAATTTCCATTTTTGTTTCATCGAAAGCTCAACAAGTATTCGGGTTTGAAACAGTTGAAT
Organism: Bacteroidota bacterium; assembly: GCA_021831685.1. Taxonomy (GTDB): domain Bacteria; phylum Bacteroidota; class Ignavibacteria; order Ignavibacteriales; family Ignavibacteriaceae; genus FEN-1297. Next base: position 9,576 of record JAKBMG010000102.1, read on the forward strand.
CTGCCGTGTCCGATGCAGAGGAAAATAAAAAGCTAAATGAAATTGATAATGTAAATTTTATAACTGCAGATCTTTATAAATCATTTTTGCCTAAAGTTGAAGAAAAAGAATTGCCGCACCCTGACGTTGTAATTTTAGATCCGCCGCGTAATGGTATGCATACTAACACGGTTGATGACGTGATCAAGCTAAGCCCTCGTATAATAGTATATGTAAGCTGCAATCCTGCTACACAAGTAAGAGATATAAAACTATTCTGCGCATCCGGATATAAGTTGATAAAAATCCGTCCCGTTGACATGTTTCCCCACACTTACCATATTGAGAATGTAGCACTGCTGGAAAAAGAGAATAGTTAGTAGTTGAAGATAATTTTTATTGATGGTTTTTTAAGTGTGGGCTTTGGGAACTAGATAAAGTAATTTATCTTAATAACTCATGTTACGCAGACAATTTCAAATATAAAGGAAGTGAAGTGCAAACCTCCGAGGTTTAGGAAAACCTCGGAGGTTTCTCATTATGTAATAATAACCCTTTGCGTAAGATGAGTTAATAATATTTGTATCGAAAATGAATAATTCTATAGATAGAACGTTTGTTCGCAAAGTAAGGAAGGACCAGAAAAAAAACGACTTCTTATTTTGGCAAACACAAACACCTCAAGCGAGACTTGAAGTATTGGAATCTATCCGGGAGGAATTTAATAATTGGAAATATGGTAATCAGCAAAGATTTCAAAGAGTTTATAAAATTATTAAACGAGCATAAAGTAGAATACCTCATTGTCGGCGGTTACGCGGTAGCGTTTCATGGCATTCTTGTTATATTTTTCAAACTATCCGGTAGAAATCTAATACGTTTTTTTGTTATTTAAGATCAGCACAAACTCCCCTTTCAAATTCGTTCTTTCGGCAATGGATAAAACTTCTTCAGCCGTTCCTCTATAAAACCTTTCATTTCCCATCGTGAGTTGATATGCAAGTACTACCCGGGCATTTTTCCCTAAAATTTTCACAACATCAGCGAGCAGACTTTTTAGCCTGTAGGGTGTATCAAGAAGGATTATTACTTCATTTATTTTTTTAAGCTGCAATAATTGTTGCTGCCGGATTTCCTTTTTAGGTGAAAGCCATCCGAAATAATAAAATTTTTCAAAGTCCAAACCGGAGCCTGTCAATGCTGGTAGGAGAGAATTAGCGCCAGGAACCGGTACTACTTGAATATTCTGAGAGATGCAAAGCTCAACCAAAAGATGTCCAGGGTCTGAAAATAATGGTGTTCCGCAATCGGAAATTAAAGCAGCTGATTTGCCTTCCAATATTTTCAATAGGATTTCATCCGCGACCTCTTTTTCGTTGTGTTCATTAAGTGAAGTGAGTTCTTTTTCAATTTTATATTCGGAAAGAAGACGCCTTGCCTCTTTAAATTCTTCACAAATTATAAAGTCAACTTCACGAAGAATTCTTAAAGCCCGAAGGGTGATATCGTCCCAATTTCCAATAGGAGTTGAGACTAAAAAAAGTTTTCCATTCATAATATTAAGATAAGCAAACTGAAGTTAATCTTTGAACAAATAATATTTTTTGTTGTTTTATCTGAAGAAATCTTCTTAATTTTATTTAGCATTAAATGGGAAATTAAAAATTAAGCTTATATTCACTATTAAATTGATTGGGAGAAATTATGAGCGAAACACACATTAACGGTGAAAACTTAAAAGGATTACCGGAAAATGCATACACAGAACTAAAAGCGGGCGAAGAATATGTACCTGTTATGCCCCCTAATGTTAAAGTCCCGGAAGTTAGTTTTTATTCTGTCCTAACGGGACTTTTAATGGCGATACTTTTTTCCGCTGCAGCTGCCTATCTCGGATTAAAAATTGGACAAGTATTCGAAGCAGCTATTCCAATTGCAATAATTGCAGTTGGGCTGTCTACTGCCACGAAGAGGAAAAATGCACTCGGCGAAAATGTAATTATTCAGTCAATCGGCTCAACTTCAGGCGGTGTAGTAGCCGGCGCAATCTTTACAATACCTGCCTTATACATTTTGAATTTAAATGCAGAATTCTACAAAATATTTTTAGCTTCATTGTTCGGCGGAGTTTTGGGAATTTTATTTTTAATTCCATTCAGAAAATATTTTGTTAAAGAGATGCACGGGCAATATCCATTCCCCGAAGCTACAGCAACTACCGAAGTTTTAGTTGCAGGTGAGAAAGGCGGCAATCAGGCTGTTGTATTAGTCGTTAGCGGTATAATCGGCGGCTTGTATGATTTTATTGTTGCCTCCACAGGTTGGTGGAATGAAGTTTTTACTTCGCGTGTTATTCCAATCGGTGAAAAAATTGCAGACAAATATAAAATGATTTTTAAGATGGATATCGGCGCAGCAGTTATGGGGCTGGGATATATTGTTGGACTTCGTTACGCTGCCATTATATGTGCCGGTTCTTTTGTTTCGTGGTATGTTCTTATTCCGTTAACTGCATACGTCGGTCAAAGCCTGACAGTGCCATTGGGCGCAAATGTTACTTTGCTTATTAAAGATATGTCCGCAGATCAAATATTCTCTAATTATGTACGCCACATCGGAATTGGCGGAATTGCTATGGCTGGTATCATTGGTATTATTCGCTCTTCAAAAATCATCGGCACAGCATTTTCCTTAGCGGCAAAGGAAATTATGGGCAAAAAAGATGCGGTTAAAGAAAAATTGAGAACTAACCGCGATATAGCGATGAAGGTAATAGCTATTTCCATTATTGCAACAGCTGTGGCAATTTTTATTTTTTTCTTACTTGGTGTTGTAGGTACATTTCTTTATGCTTTAGTTGGATTGCTGATAGTCTTAATAATTTCATTCCTGTTTACAACCGTTGCAGCCACAGCAACCGCAATAGTAGGAACAAATCCGGTATCAGGAATGACCTTGATGACTTTAATATTGTCATCCATAATTTTGGTTTCAATCGGATTAAAAGGGACCGGCGGCATGGTTGCAGCATTATTGATTGGCGGAGTTGTATGTACCGCATTATCAATGTCCGGAAGTTTTATAACAGACTTAAAAATAGGATACTGGCTTGGCTCTTCGCCTTACAAACAAGAAAGCTGGAAATTTTTGGGAACTTTGGTTTCAGCAGCAACAGTCGGATATGTAATTCTACTATTAAATAATATTTATGGATTTACCGGACCGAATGCTCTTGTAGCCCCACAAGCAAATGCAATGGCGGCTGTTATTAAACCTCTAATGCAAAGTCAACCGGCGCCATGGATATTATATGTTGCCGGTGCTTTGATGGCGTTACTTCTTACGATGATTGGCGTACCTGCTTTAGCTTTTGCTCTCGGCATGTACATCCCGCTTGAGCTAAATACTCCACTTTTAGTCGGCGGTTTGATTGCTTATTTTGTTTCGACAAGAAGTAAAGACGAGAAGATTAATAAATCCCGAGGAGAAAGAGGGACCTTAATTGCGTCAGGATTCATTGCCGGAGGCGCATTGATGGGAGTTGTAAGCGCTTTCCTTAGAAAATTCAACGTCAATATTGCCGTTAGCTCTGAATGGACAGATTCTCATTCCGGAGAGTTGCTAGGATTAATTATGTTCGCTATCCTTTGCACTTACATGATTTGGGATGCTTTAAGAGGCAAACCGGAGAAATAATTTTTTATATTTAACTCATGTTACGCAGACAATTTCAAATATAAAGGAAGTGAAGTGCAAAACCTCCGAGGTTTAGGAAAACCTCGGAGGTTTCTCACTATGTAATAATAACCTTTTGCGTAAGGTGACTATTTAATACATATTTGCCGGAAGCGATTAGTTAATCAAAGGCTTTTCAAATTCTCTTTGATTTAATTTTATTAAAAAATTAAAATAGAATTTTGTGTGTCCTTTGAGAAAGATTTTGATCCAACAGTAATTTCATGATGCTAAAATGATAGATTTCTTCTCTCTATCAGCAGCATAACTAAGGCACGCGAGGATATCATTTTTATTAAGTTCATTAAAATCTTTTAGTACATCTTCGACGGTCATACCAGAAGCCAAATACTCCAAAATATCATAGACGGTAATTCTTGTATCTCTGATACATGGCTTACCGCTTCTTTTGCCGGGATTTATAGTTATATAGTCCTTATAATCCATTTTGCTCAACTTTTTTTATTTAAATATATTTTTTACTTAAATAGCATTCAATGCAGAGATTAGCATTTTAATTTTATTAACTCTTTCATCTTACCAAGCAGCTCACTTAAATCGACATCAAAGCGCTCACCAGATTTTCTAATCTTAACTTCAACTTTTTTGTCTTTAAGTTTTTTCTCACCAACAATTACCTGGAAAGGCATACCTAAAAGATCAGCGTCTTTGAATTTGAATCCTGCTTGTGCGTCTATCCTATCATCAAATAAAACAGTAATACCGTTTAAAGTTAAGTCATCATATATTTTTTCAGAAACCTCAACAACTTCCGGCTTCTTCATATTCAAACTGATAAGCTGTACCTGGAAAGGCGCAAGTGTATTATCCCAAATAATTCCGTTTTCATCATGATGCTGTTCTATATAACAAGCCATAACACGTTCAACCCCAATACCATAGCTTCCCATAATGATTGGATTTTCTTTACCGGATTCATCAAGAAAATTTGCGCCCATAGCAACAGAATATTTAGTACCAAGCTTAAATATATGTCCAAGTTCTATTGCGCTGAATACTTCCAAATTTTCATCACAGTTCGGGCATCCTTCACCGGACTTTACAATTCTTAAATCAAAATATTCCGGATCATTTAAGTCTCTCTTTAGATCAATTCCGCCTATATGGAAATCATTTTTGTTTGCTCCGCTATAAAGATTATTAGCCTCTTTCAACCGAATATCAATAATAATTCTTCCCTTAAATCCAATGGGTCCGATAGAACCAGCATCAGCTCCGGTAATCTCTTTTAGCTCCTCTATATGAGCCGGACGAATTTTTCCGCCCAAGACTTTTTCCAATTTTACTTCATTCACTTCATCGTTGCCGCACATTAAAATAAGAACCGGCTTATCATCATAAATATAAACTCTCGATTTAGCACATTCGGTTTCATCTATTTTTAAGAACAAGCAAAGCTCATCAATTGATTTTACATTAGGAGTAGAGATTTCGTTTAACTCCAAACTATTTTTGTCCCGTTTCCTTGATGGAATTTTTGATTGGGCAACTTCAACGTTAGCTGCATAGCCGCAATTCTCGCAATAAGCAACAGTATCTTCACCGGCATCAGACTTCACCATAAACTCTTCCGAGCCGGTTCCTCCCATTGCACCGCTTGATGCACCTACAACAAAGTATTTTAGATTGCAACGGTCGAAAATATTTCTATAAGCTTTATCGTGAAGCTCATAAGACTTATCCAATTCTTCCCAGGTTGCGTCGAACGAATATGAATCCTTCATTAAAAATTGCCTTCCACGGATAACACCGCTTCTTGGGCGAGCTTCATTTCTGAATTTAGTTTGAATCTGATACCAGATTTGGGGCAAATCTTTATAAGATTTTAACACATTCCTGGCATGGAAAGTCATTATCTCTTCGTGAGTAGGGGCTAAAATATATTCGCGATTTTTGATATGGAACATCGTATCGCCGAAGGCTTCAACTCGGTTTGTCTCTTCCCAAATTTCTCTTGGGTTTAATCCCGGCAAATGAAATTCTTGTCCGCCGATTGCATCCATCTCTTCTCTAATTATTTGAGAGATTTTTTTTATTACTTTATAACCGAGAGGAAGAAACGAATAAATTCCCGCGGAAAGCATTCTTACCATACCAGCGCGCAGCATATAAACATGGCTGGCAACGACAGCATCATTAGGGACTTCTTTTAACGTAGGAACAAAAGATTTACTCAAGCGCATAAATTTTCCAGTATATATTATTAGTTCATTAGTTTAATTGGGCAGAACGTTTTTTTGAATAACAAAGATAACTAAATGAAAAAAGCTTATCAAAACAAGGTAAATTTAACTTAAGGACACCACTAATAACTCCTTTGCCTAACAAAGTGACCGTTCTATTTTTGAATGTAACAAATTTCTATTGTTAAATTGATGCGGGTTCCATTTGCATTTTGCCGGCATACGGTTGGCATTTTGTTAGGATGGATTTGAGGTCGTTGGTTAAAAAGTCTAGTCCGTCTTTTAAGGAAAAGATTACGGGCATGCGGTGATGAATCGGTTTTCTAAATTCGTTTGGGATTGTGGTAATTAAAGAAGAAAATATGTTTTTATCTTTGCCTATATGGTAAAGGGCAGGAACAAAAAAGATTTCTTCATCCTGGAGAAATATTCTGTATGGGATTTTCTTTGTGCCTTCTTTTTTCCATTCGTAAACTGCGGACATGGGTATTATCAACCGGTTCTTGTCAAATAAGCTAAGCCAGAATTTCTTTTCTTTTATTGTTTCAATCCGACTATTGAATATAAGCGGCGATCCGGAGCTGATTTTGATTCCCCAGTTTATCTGCGATAATTTATAGCTGTTCTCTTTATGGGTGATTGAAAGTATTTTATTGGTTGGGGCAATGTTGACTGATTTGAGGTTGTCGAGTTCAAGATCGATGTTTTGCTTTTTTAAGGCTCTAACTAAAGATTGAATTGATGGTTTTGTTTCGAAGCGCCCGCACATGTTAATAAGTTTAAGTTTAGGGTTAAGTTAAAGTTATAAAAACAATTTTGCAATTCATTCACTGCAATAGTATTGGGTCTAAGTACTTTTTTTATTTTTAATCACATAGGTTTAATGATTTCATATTGCAGAACAAAAAATATTTATTTATTCCTTGACAAAACAAATTATAAAATTTAGATTAGAATTAGCTCTTTCGAAGGGTACATCCCTGCCCTTTGATGTTACAGAGTTAAGCCCGGTGTCACCCCCATCGCCGGGCTTTTTTATTTTAAATTGGAAATTTATTGCTTTGTGAAAAGAAATATTAAACAACGGCTAAAAATAATTTTTATTGACTTTAAATAATTCATTTCTTACGTTTTATAAGTTTTTATATTTATTAATTAGCTGCGGGGTTTTAAAGCTTTAATTTTTAGATTACTGATAATAGTGGGAACCCTTCCTATAGGCAGGCTGATTTAGAGGGGGGGTATCTATTTTTATAACTCACTTTTAAACTTTTTTAACCTCATAAATAGTTGAACAGCTTTAAGTAAATTTATTTCTCATAATGAATATTTTAAGAAAATTTCTCCCGGCTTATATCTCGTATTAAGCATAATTAATTAATAATATCTTTAATTAAAATTAGGAGGATTACTCTATGAAAAATTCTTTTCTCTTCATTTCCCTGCTCTTATTTCTTTCTCTTTTTCTTATAAGCTGCAGTAACTCTTCAAATCCGGTCAATAATCCAGCAACCATTTCTAACAACAATTCTTCTGTTACCCCTTTGTTAAAAGGTGGTTTCAATGAATTTGGTTACAATTATGGAGCAAGAATATTTAATGGTCCCGCTGATGGTGTCGACAAAATATTAGATGGCAAGGTTTGGGGTGACCCAACTTATGCCAATGACAATTTGGTTATGAAATGGACTGCGGATTGGGACCGCGGTATTGCCGAAGATTGGTCGAAACCACCATATCTTAGCGCATGGGAGGATAATGAATGGAATGGGAAAGTGCCTAATGGCAGCGGTCAAGTTTGGCATTATAAAATTATTTGGGTAGGTAGTGCCTTAGAAAATAGTCCTTATTGGCGCACAGGAGGCTACTCTGTTTGGGATCAATTTGAAGTTATCATGGACCAAGGGCAAGATCCAAGTATGGGTCCCGGCCATATATGGTTTGCACACGCTACACCAAATGGGTTTTAATATTTAAAAGTATTTTCACTAATAATTTTTATTTCAAACAACCGAAGAGACAAGAGTAATCTGATGTTCTTCGGTTGTTTTTATTTTTATTGTTGATCCTTCGCTTCGCTCAGGATGAGGGTTTATGAAGACGAAGAAATTAATTTTGATGAAATAAGATTTCATTTAAATTTTGAATTCTGTATTTAGAATTCCGAATGAAAGGCAATGAAATTGTTCTATAATATAAGAATCATAATAAAGGAGGACTACTGTGAAACAAATTTCTGTTATATTTTATGTTGTTTTTACTTTGGCATTTACAACGAAGTTATTTTCACAATCGGAGAAGGAAAACCAATTAGGCATAGGGATCAGTTTAGACCCGACAAGAATCGGGCATGTTAGTTATTATAATTACAATCCTGAATTTGGATTATTTAAAAGTACAGTAACTAATGCCACTCCCATTATGTTTTATCTCCCTATAAACGTGACCGAAAGATTCCGACTGGAACCATCTTTCGGACTATATACAATAAACAACGATAATACAACAACGTCAACTTACCCGGGTTCTTTCCCAACTACAAATTCGAGCAGTGCCTCTACAATTGCAGTCGGATTGCGCGGGGTCTTTCTTACTTCCTTATCCAATTCATTTGGACTCTACTTTGGACCAAGACTTGATTTTAGTTTTGTTTCAGAATCGAATGGATATACTCAGGTATATACTATTAATAATAACAACACCCTTGTAACTAATAACTCTGATATGAAAGAGACAGATATTAATATAGGAATTGTTTTAGGCGCAGAGTATTTTCCGATTTCACATTTTAGTGTAGGCGGAGAAGTTAGTTTTAACTATACAACATTTGGAAACCCAACCATAACTAACACTACATCGCCACCACAAACGCCGCCGGCTTACACTACTTCGACTGAAACGACTCAATATTCCTTTCATACGGATGCGCTATTTTTCATGCGCTGGTATTTTCTTTAGGTGATAAAATTATGAAGTATAAAAATTTATTATTTGCTTATTCATTCGAAATAATGTTTGGACTCATTACTTCATTATTGATAATTATTATTGGACCAAAGGCTATTGTTTTTTTAGCATTCTTTGCAATAAGACCTTTTATTTTAGAAAGTGAAAAGATATCTCTTCAAGATGAATATTGGTATCAATCATTTCGATTAGGAAAGTTTGCTTTAATTATTTTATCAATAATAATTATATGTTTTTATTTGATTAAGGAATTTTTACTTTCTAAAAATGTTCTAAATAATTATAAAGAAAGGATTATAATATTGATTCCTTTGTATCTTTTAGTACACGGTATATTAGGTTTAATAAGTCAGAATAAAAACTGATAATCCTAAAATTAGGAAGGCATAAATGAGAAAAATATTAATGAGTATAGCCTTGCTTCCGCTGTTATTTTTGAACAATGGTTGTAGTAAAAGGACAGACAATCCCGTGCACTGTATAGTACAACCGGATGGGCTCAAGTCAAAGATAATATAATTGTTAATGCCTTTGCGGTCAGCGGCACGACAATATTTGCAGGAATCGAGGGCGGTGTACTTAGTTCGAATGATAACGGGGTAAATTGGACTGCAAATAACAACGGATTACCATCCCATGCTACAGTGACAAGCATTGCTGTAAGCGGTACTAAAATCTTTATAGGAACAGAGGGGTAATGGAGTGTTCCATTCAACAAATACCGGCGCAAGCTGGAATGCTGTCAATACCGGATTAAAAGACACTTTGGTCTCGGCTCTTGCAATATGCGGTAAAAATATATTTGCAGGTAATTTACCACAAACGGAACCGACAATATATAGGGGGCTTTGCTGCCAAGTGGTATTTGGCGTAATCTGTTGTAGTTTATATTTTGAGGGTACTTTTAACATTCAAAAAATTGGTAACCAATTGCAATTTTTTCAAGATAATTCTTTTGCGAAATGGAATCTAAATCTTGTTTTTAAGTAAACATTAATAAAATTGCATAACAAGCAACTACTTAAGTCGACAGCATTTTCGAATTCAGTATTATAGAAATTTTAGAGTTAGTCGTTTCGTTTATAATTTCTTGTTCAGGGTAGTCGTACTATGAAAGTTTTTTTTGTAATTATATAATTTATCAAAGTCGGCATTCTAGTTCTGGGCTGCCGGTTAACGGCAAATTCATTATATGCCTAATCTTTTTAAATGATAGATATTTTAAATAGAAATTATAATAATTTTCATTATTTAAACTTTGGTTATTACTATGAAATACATCAGTTTTTTAATACTTCCGGTTCTTTCTTTCATTATAGTTTCTTGCAATGAACCTGATCCAATGCCGCCAGTTACAGGCTATTCTATTGATAGAATCTACTCAATTAATTTAGACGGCAGTGGCCTTAAGTTAATAACTACCGGGAGTGATTTTTCTTTATTGTCGAACGGTAAAATAATTTATATAAATAATAGTAAACTATATTCTTGCAATTCAGATGGGACAGATGATGTGATTATTTCTCCAAATAGTTTCGATGTTTATAATTATATGTTTTATCTGAATAGTACAAAAATATTAATATATTCAAATGCTTCTTTCTATTCAATGAACCTTGATGGAAGCGGATTTAGTCAATTAAATTTTCCAAGTAATATTAAAATTAATAATTATATAACTTTATCTCCTGACGGACAGAAATTGGCATATGCAAATAGTTCAGGTCTTTATATAATAAACTCTGATGGCTCGAACCAAATCCAAATACAGGATAGTGCGAACACATTTTCTTTTCCTGATATTAACTTTACACCGGATGGCAATAATGTAGTTTATTTACAAGACTTTCGAAATGGGAATGCACAAGATTTAGGTCTGTACAATGTAAATAGTAAATACGATACATCCTTGTTTTATGGTACTAATGGGAATTGGGCAAGAACTTATTGTTTATCAAAATGGAATACATTACTTTTTTCAAATGGTAATGGAGTTAACTTAATGAATCTTAATAATTACAGCTATACTTTTCTGCATAGCGGTGGAGATGCACATTTTTCTAATGACAGCACAAAAATTACTTTTACGGATTTGAATAATTCAATTTATGTTATGGATTTAAAAGATTATTCCACAAAATACATGCTGGTTAATTTACCAAAGAATTATATTTCAAATCCTTTATTATCATTGGATGAGAATCATGTTTTCTTTCAAGCAGATACTTCATGGAGTGTGATTCAAAAAAAGAGTTCCAATAATAATATTGTATACTAATTGATGGGTTTATAAATTTATTATCACCATCTTCTGTTTCGAGTGCGCCCTGATAATCAATGTATCCATATCTATTATATGTGGCAATTATATCAAAAAACAATCTTATGGTGCCTAACATTTCAACGCGGGTCGCATCTTCGATTAGGGCCTAAGTATTAGTTATGGTTCCTTGTTTGAAAATGGGATTTCTCCCCGCAAACGGGACAGGCACTCTTTTCAGTCGTCGAAATGACAGCGCTATACAGGGGATTTCTCACCGGCTAAAGCCGGATTCGAAATGACAACTTAGTTGGAGACGGAATTAGATAATTGAGCTGGGAAATGGGATTTCTCAGTCGATGACTCCTTCGAAATGACAACTGAGTCTGATGGGGATTTCTTCACGCATACGGGATGGGCACCGGCTGAACCTTGCCTGCCGGCAGGCAGGGCGGATTCGAAATGACATGTGGAATAGAAAGAAAACTCCGGAGGTTATGATATCAAACAATGTAGAAGAATTATTACACCGCCCAAAATAGGATTTTAACTTTGTATACTTTATTTTATACATCAACCTCATGAAAGCGGATTAGATGTTAGAACAAAATTTATTTGCTTCAAAATTTGAAGTAATCAAAAGCCTTGAAGGCTTTGTAGATCAGAATCTTCCCGAATTATTGAAACCTGTTAACGAAAGCTGGCAGCCAAGCGATTTCCTTCCCGATATGCGCTCAGGCGAATGGTCGGATGAAATAAAACAATTTCGGGAAGCTGCAAAAGGATTATCCGATGATTTGTTAATTGTATTAATCGGCGATATGGTTACCGAAGAAGCTTTGCCGACATATCAGACCTGGTTGAACCGGCTTGAAGGTTTAACAGACATTACCGGAAGCAGTGAAAATCCCTGGGCTAAATGGAGCCGTGGATGGACTTCCGAAGAAAACCGGCATGGCGATTTGCTGAATAAGTATCTTTACCTTACGGGTAGAGTCGATATGCGCGCAGTTGAAGTTACTATTCATCATTTGATTAATAACGGATTTGACCCAAAAACAGAAAACGATCCTTACCTTGGATTTATTTATACTTCATTCCAGGAAAGAGCTACTAAAATTTCTCACCGTAATGTTGCTACGCTTGCAAAGAAAGAAGGCGATGAGCATCTGCATAAAATATGCGGTGTAATTGCCGGCGACGAAGCACGTCATGAAAAAGCCTATCGCCTTTTTATGTCGAAGATTTTTGATGTCGATCCTGTCCAAGCAATTCTTTCTTTTTCCAAAATGATGAAAACCAAAATTATTATGCCTGCTCATTTGATGGATAGCGGCAGTGACAAAAACTTATTTGCAAACTTTTCTAAGGTGGCACAGAAGCTTGAAGTTTACACAGTAAAAGATTATTCGGAAATTATAAACAATCTTGTTAAAGGCTGGAATATTGAAAAATTGCATGGTTTATCCGGAATTGCAGCAAAGGCGCAGGATTATTTGTGCACGCTATCAGAAAGATACCTGGCTCTTGCAAACAGGTTTTCATTTGGCGGAACTAATGAAAAATTTAGCTGGATTTTTAATAGAGAAGTTAGTGTGTAAGGGTATGTCGTTATCGGTTTTCTTTAACGCATTTAAATATTAGGGCACTTCTAAAAACTACATCTTTAGATACCCCCGGTTTGATAAAACATTCCATATAGTTTTCTACAAGTAAATATTTATCCCTCATTTATATTGAACGCTGTTATTAGTGCTCTGCAAAGAAAATCTTTTAAAGGTATTATTTGTAGGAATGAGATTCTGCCAATCTGAATGAAAACTTTATTCATGGGATTTCTCCCTTTGGTCGAAATGACAGTCGTATGAAAGAAGATTGAACACTGCTATTAGTGCTCTGCAAAGAAAATCTTTTAAAGATATT
>JAKBMG010000197.1 GCA_021831685.1 Bacteroidota bacterium
ATTCTTTGGTATATTTTCAACAAAAAATTATGAATGAATCTCCTCGCCGCAATATAGGCGAAGCGGGGAATTCGACCCGAAGAGAATTAAATGAAAAATTATTCATCAGACGAAATTCTTGAGATATTAGAACGACACCGGGAATTGCTGAGAAAATACCGAGTTAAAAGAATTGGCTTATTCGGTTCCTTTTCTAGAAATGAATCGAATAATGAAAGCGATATTGATTTGCTGGTTGATTTTGATGAAAAGTCTTTGGATAATTTTATTGATTTAGCTTTTGAACTCGAAAAAATATTTTATAGAAAAGTTGATCTCCTTACTGAAAAAGGGATTAGCCCCTACATACTCCCTTACGTCTGGAACGAGGTTCAATGGTATGAAGCATGATACAGTATATTTACGGCATATTTTAGATGAGATCGACTTCATCCAAAAAGAAATAGCGAATCTTACTTTTAATTCATTCGTAGAAAGCGAGATCTACACAAGAGCATTTTCCAGAAGCATAGAAATAATTGGTGAAGCAGTTAAAAATTTATCTCCGAGTTTTAGAAGCGCGCATAGTGATATTGATTGGAAGAAAATATCCGGGATGAGAGATAGGGTTATTCATCAATATTTTAGTGTTGACTATGATTTGATATGGGATGCTGTTAACCATAAACTTCCTGACATCAGAAAAAGAATAAAAGGAATATTAGATAAAGACAAAGACCCTTAGCTAACGCGATAGAGTGTGATAACCATAATATATTTCCAGATGAAAAAAATGTAACAATGAATTCTTCCATCTCAAAACACCTCTTTTTGAGAAAAAATATTTTTAGCTTTTTAAAGGTTTTTAGGTGGGCAAAAAGATAGGTTTTTCTTGCTACGGGGTTATTTCCGGTTCCAGTATTTATTCATTGTCGGATAATTCACAAACTTATCTTCAGTGGAGTTTTGAGTGGAAGCAGCTATGGCTTTAATACTCTTTTTATTTCCACAATAAATTCCTTCATCTCAGTAAACATTTCTTCTACCTCTGCTTTATCGTAACTTACATAAGTATCGTAATCACTTTTTGTTCTTCGGTTAAATGCTTTGTTTATCATTTTACCAAAACGTTCATCAATCTTTTTTGTGTAAATAAAATTTTTATTGAACCAGCCGATAAGTTGAGAATGTTTTGAAGACTCGAATTTATCAGCAAGTCAAAGAGCAAGCAAAGAATAAAACATCCCGTAATAAATTCTGTTCACAGCGGAGCGATACCGGTTATTATCGATCAACAATTTAACATCGGCTATTGCTTCTTCTGCTTGTTCGAAACGGTAATTGATGAGTTCGATTCTGCTTTTGTTTTCAAGAGTCATGCATACAAACCAGAGTTTATTGCATTGATAAATATCGGCTGTCTACCTCGAGGTGAATCTATTTCACTTTGAGAAATTATGTGGGCATCTATAAGAATATTGAACTTCAAGTCGATATCATAGCACAAATCGAGAATCCTATTTTCATCATGCCAGTTATAGTCTCCGGCTAAAATAACCAACACGTCATAATCTGAATCTTCCGAGGCGGTTCCCGCTGCTCTCGAACCGAATAAAATAACTTCTTTTACAGCACTGCCTAAGTTATCTTGTAAATGTTTTTTCAGAGCTTTTAGAATACTGATACTATCCATTTTTGTCTTTCTTTTTTCACAAAATACAAAATATTATTTACGAATGATATAAATAGACTACCTTCTCTCTACTTTGGCATCTGGAGTATAATACTTATTCTTTGTCGGGTAATTAACAAACTTATCGCCATCCCAGTAGAGAATTGAATTCTTAAGATTCTGAAAGTAGTTTGAATCAAGCGGCTCTTTGAAAACACCTTTTTCGTATAAGTCGTTATACTGTTTTTGAAACCAGTTGGTAGGAATAATATTTCTTATTTGCATATTCTTATCAAAGCTGTAAACCAATCCGAACGTACCATTTACATTTTTTGGTTGCACTTCAAAAGTTACCACTGTAAAACCATTATCAGTTTTTCTAATCTCCCTTAATTCAACAACGTCAGAAGAAGCATACTTTTGATGATAATTAGTAACAGGTAATAACAAATAATAAAGTGCGTTCCCTTTATGATTGTCATTTGGATTTAGAAGTTCACTCTTATCTATTGCCCCCTTAAACCCACCCGCCCGCAACACCATTATAACCGGTCTATAGTAATCGTTACTAGTTCCGCTTAAAATAATTTCATCATTTCCGTCATTGTCTAAGTCTAATAATAGATCGCTGAAAAACCAGCCGGAATGATAAATGGATGATAATACCTGCCCATTTTTAGGATCGATTTCAGAAACTAAAGTCAATGCGTAAGTCCAGTCATTAGCAACCAAAAATAACCTCTTGTTACCACGTGTGTTGATTGTAAGGTAATCCTGAATTAACCATTCTGTTCTTTTCCAATTAGGTATTGATCCAGAATGAATATTTTCCGGTCCCGTTACCCAACGCTTTGTACCATCGAAATTATAACAATAAAGCGAATCAGTTCTATATAACCCCTTGTCTGTAAAATCTCCCGATACTAAAACTTCATTCTTGTTGTCTGAATCAATATCCGATATGTTGACATGTCTTTTAAATGGAAATCCCCAATCGGATAACATTTCGCTTTTAAGTTCCGGGATTCCGTAAGCTGCCTTTTTCCACAGCGCCTCCCAGCTGTTGTTGTAAATATTAAGTGCACCGCTTTTTACGTCTGCAAATACTGGGTTTTTGTCTTTGATTGTATTCTTCACCTGTCCGACAATAAAAGCAATTGCAAGCGCCGAAACTATTACAAAACCGAATGAAGGCGCAGGATAGCTTTTAACAAAATAAAAAATATTCTGAAGAGAGAATAATTTTCGCCTTGTTACAATCTCTGTTTTCCCGTTATAGATTTGAACAGCTTCCGAATTTTCAGACAATAATTTAGATTCATTGACCTGATGAAATTTTGCATGTATTTTTTTTGCTATCTCTTCATCATTGACAGTTGGATCATTTAGATCTCGCAGATGTATATCTTCATATATTTTTATATAAGTTTCATAAATTTCATGGCATAGATTGCATTTTCCCAAGTGCAATAGAATATCTTTTTTTTCTATTTCAGAAAAACTCATGGGACTTAGAATCAACATCTCTATTTTATTTTCTTCAATATGCAATTCTTTTATTCCTTTTAAATATAATTTCACCAATTACTTTATTTGCGGAATTATTCGATTGATAATAAAAAGGCAGTAAATTCTTTCCGCGCTTCTTTAATCAAATATTCCATTTTATCACGTATAATTTGATGGTATTCTCCATCATTTATTTTTATATGTTTTTTAAGGTATTCAAAAAAGGTAGAATGATTTTTCCCAACCTCTACCCAATCAAGAATAATATCATTGATCGCCAGATACAAAGCTTCTGCCTGTTCTCGTGTTAGTTTATTTCTTGCGAAATATTTGATGAATATTTTTTCTTTAACATTATTAATAACTTTAACAGCGATTTGATCAATCTCATATTTCTCAAGAGATGAATTAGATCTTAAATTTTCGACTTCAAAACCGTTAGAATCATTTAGTTCTGAATCTATTCTATAAACTTTCTTTAATAACAAAACTGCATCTAATAGTTTAATTTCCTTTCTAAACTCAGTTAAATTGTCAATTATGTTTTTCAAGATTTTTAATAATTCCGGGG
>JAKBMG010000151.1 GCA_021831685.1 Bacteroidota bacterium
CAGAAGGAAAATTAATAGTATTGCAAATGCAATTGCATCTTGCCATTGAGAACTTATGTACCATACGCCAAAATTTTGTGCTAATGCTAATAACAAAGAACCAAGAATAATTCCTCTTATGCTTCCAACACCGCCGACAATCATTGCAACTACACCCATCATCAACGCATTCATTCCCATAGTTGGGGTCATATCCACGTCCAGAGAGACAAGAATACCCGCAGCACCAGCAAGCGCAGAACCTATAGCAAACGAAATTAAAATAATCTTATTGCTGTTTATTCCCGATATATTTGCAAGCTCCGCATCATTCGCCACCGCCCTCATCGCCTTTCCCGTCTTTCCCAACATCAAGTATCCCGCAACCATAACAACTAACAACAAACTACTAACAACAATCACAATCTGCACCGGCGTTATCCTAGCACCAAGAACATTTATTCCCTCAACAACAGGCCACGTACGTATTGATTTAGTATCATCCCCGAAAACCATTGAGATAACATTTTGCAGAACTATATAAATACCTAGAGAAGCTAAAAGAAGAACGAGCGAAGTAGATTTCTTTTTTCTGAGCGGTTTGTAAATAACCAATTCCATTAAGCAGCCGAGTAAGCAAGCGCAAACTACTGCAAGCGGAATTGCAACTAACGACGGACAATCTAACAACACAACAAACAAAAAAGTAAAGTAAGCACCCGAAGTGTAAACTACTGCGTGAGCAAAATGGAAAAATCTTGTCAGTTGATAAAGTTTCATAAATGATAGAGCTATGACTGAATATATGCTTGACACAAAAAAAATATTGAATATAACTTGAATCATATTTACCTATTTATCTTCTTCCTTAGAAGGTACGCATCTTTTGCTGCAAAAAAACCATCTGATTGATTTTGCAATTTATTTGTGGGATAACTAATCTCTTGCATAATATCAAAATATTTGCCGAATAGATCCTGAATATTTTTCTTGGAAAATTTCTGTTTAGGGACACCTTTTATTATTTCCGGTAATACGGCGCTTTCTTTTGTTGAAAAACAATTAACGATATAAAACTGACTAGATAAACGAGCAACTTTTTCAATATACTCGTCTCTTGCCGCCTTAAAAAGTTCATGGAAACACATCCAATCTATTATTAAGTCATAAGACTGGTTTATTTGGGATGGAAGATCACTTAGAAAATCTTGTTCGTAAAATTCTATATCGACTTTCAAATCTGTTACGGAATCGCATATGCCGGTAAGAGGTGCCGGGATAGTACCAGATTGAACTTTCTCAAGGAATTCTCTGGCAAATTCGATAGCCGTAATGGACAAATCAATACCAACAATCTTAACGTTCTCTCTATTTAATATATCGTTCAATAATATCATTGCTAACGCGCGAATCCCTCTACCACATCCAATATCAAGCACTGTATTGATTTCTGACAGCTCTATGCGAGCTATAAAATCAGACATATCTCTTAAATTGAATGATTCCCAAGCGGGATTAGGGTTTGCTTTATAATAATCATCCCAGCGCGTCTTCATTGGAGTAGGAGTACTTTTAACTGTCATCTTGTGGCTACCTTTATTTAATTAAATCTGTTAGATAAAATCCTTGACTTTCAAGCTCAAGTGCAGCTGCTTGATATTTTTTTAAATCATTACCGTATAAGAACTGTAGCCTTATCGATTCAGTATATGGACGAAGATGACCACCTAATGCAAATTGAAACTCACCACTACTCTCTTCTTTTCCGTAAATTCTAAAAAAAGCAAATTCTGGGAGAACACTGGAATTTGCAAAAAACACTTGTTCAATTAAATCGTCGTCTGTTGATATTTCGTAATACCTCGCATATCCACTTTCAGAATGCAGATTTTCAATAAAATTCTTCAAGAGACTAGAAGTTTTTATGCCCAAATTATTAATGTGATTTTGATCTGCGCACAGATAAAATTTGAAGTTGTTTATTCCAGAAATTCCATCGGCAGTTTCATAATCTTGTGAAGTTATTTTTTTAAATAGCTCTGGGATCACCCATTGTTTAATTTGGGTATAATCTATTTCATTATCCAAATAAAAATAATTACAAGCATCATGAAGTCTTTTAAACTCTTTCACGAATGATGGCGTAACTCTCCCGTCTTTTTTAATGATAATTCGTCTTTTAAGAATTACCTTATCTTTCAATGCTTTCATCTCTTTTAGATATTGACCTGATCCATCCCACGTATGATTAAAATTTACCATACTCGAATTATTAAGTGAATACTCAACTTGCGGCCAATTATAAAACTCATCTGGCAACATTGTTGTGACTAAGAATAAAGTCACAGTATAGTCTGGATTGGGATATATTTTATGAAGCATATCACAAAATCCAACGACCATTTTAGTATAAATCTCTGAGGTTGTTAGTATTCTGCCTGTAAGTAAATCCTTATTTTCTTCTTGCAAATATTTACTGATTAAAACCTGCCATACGGAGAACAATCCTAATGGATATTTTTCATTCACGCTTTTTGCGTGAAGAGTCATTTCTTCTCCTTTTCGAGACCACGTTTTCACAAAGTCTTCAAAAGAATTAATTATCTCATCTGAGGTTTTTAATGCATCATCTCTTTCCAAAACATCAAAGAGATACTGCACATTAGGTTTGCCTTGAGTAACTTTAGTTGACAGATTAATTCCTTTTTCTACCATATCCAATTGCCGGTCAATTTTGGCCTGCTCTTTATTTATTATTTCACTTGAATTGATTAAACTATTTTTCGCTTCAACGATTTCATTATTTACTTGAAGTATTGATTTTATCAACGCTTTGTTTGTCTCAGCAATTCTATTCTCGCCTTCTGTTATTTTAAGGCTTACCTCAGCTGATAATTTTTTGATTTCGTCCAAATATTTTTTTGATTCCTTAGAATGTCTTTCAGCAGCACTGAGTTGAAATCCAATAAATGTAAGACCAAGAATTAATATTGATTCAAATAGATGAAGAAAATGTTCTGGCTCAGTAGGTCTCCCATAAAAAAAAATAAACGCAGCTATGCCAAGAGATATCAAAAAGTGCCAATATGTTTCTTTAATCTTTCTTAGAAATTCCATTTTTATTCATCCCTTATTTTTCAAGAGAAATAAATCTATTATTTTCAATAATTTTCATAGCGAATGGTTTTTCTGCATCACCATTCTTATCTATTGATGTATTTCCCGTCATTCCAGGGAACTTTTTTATTAAGTATAACTCGTTCTTTATTTCGTCTGTCGATTTATTGCCAGTTTTTTCAATCGCTAATGCTATTATATTCGCTGCATCATATGCTAACATGGCTGGATAGTTCGGATTAATACCATACTTTGCCTTATACTTTGCACTAAACAGTTGAATTGCACTAGACGGATTTTCAAAATCTATGCTCGGGGTAGGATAGATAATTCCGTTGGCAGAAGTTTTTGCTATTGAAAATAGTTTTACATCCTCAATTCCTGTTGATGAAAATATTCTTGTATTGTCCGAATTTTCTTTTAATTGTTTTAATAATATCCCGACACTTTGATAATAACCGGGGAGATAATAGGCTTGAACACGGGTTCGTTGCAACTTGCTAATATATAGTTTGAAATCTCTTGCTTGTGACAAAGCACCGTCATTCAATTCCACTCGTCCACCTCTTTTGTCAAATAAATCT
>JAKBMG010000088.1 GCA_021831685.1 Bacteroidota bacterium
GGTTAATTGAAGTGTTCATAAAATAACCCGATCTAAATTTTGTTGTGCTATTATACGAGCATTCAACAATTGCGTCCACCGAAAATTGAACATGGATATTTTTTTAGAAGTACCTGAGTGCCTGAGGATTCAATAAAAATCATTTCACATATTTTGAAATAAACTCTTCTACTTCCGGCAAACCGCCCTGATAAATTAAATAACCGTTGCTTGGTTCCCGTTCTGTAATTTCACCGGCAATAGATGTAAGCATTATCTCTTTCACTTTTTGTTGATCTGTGGTTTGTCCTAATGCCCAGCACAATTTCATGTAGGCAACTTCAGGCAGCATATTTTCTCCTGGAATTACGCCAAGTTCCATCATATCACGACCGGTATCATAAACATACATTTGTACATAACCCCAAAGCGTTTGAACGGTCATATAAATTGAAATTCCTTTTTCATGAGCGCGTTTGAGTGCGGGATACAATGGTTTGTTTACATGCCCGAGTCCGGTTCCTGCAATTACAATTCCTTTGTAGTCGTTATCAATAAGTGATTCAATTATATCCGGTTTCATGTTGGGATAATAATAAACGATGCTGACTTTCTCTTCGAATGCTATATTGATTTTTACATTCCGGTCTTTACGCCGGTGTTTGTAATCCTGTCGAAGCGGAGTGATCTCATCTTTGCTGACTTTTGCAATCGGTATATCGCCAATCGTTCTGAAGGTTGACCGGTAGCTCGAATGCATTTTACGTACACGTGTTCCTCTGTGAAGCAGCCCATAATAATCCGATGTTGGACCAAACATACAAACCATAACTTCTGCAATATCGCTCTCTGCGGCAGTCTTAACGCTGTGCATTAAATTCAACGCGGCATCTGATGAAGGACGGTCACTCGACCTTTGCGAACCAACCATTACAATCGGAATCGGAGAATTCTGTACCATAAATGATAGAACTGCAGCAGTGTGATGCATCGTATCTGTTCCATGACCGATTACAATTCCATCAACACCTTTTTCAATCTCTCTTCCAATCGCTTCTGCTGTTCCTTTCCATTGATCGGGACCCATATTTTCGCTGAAGACGCCGTAAAGTTTTTCTGTTTCCAGATTGCAATAATCTGCAAGTTCGGGAACAGAGCCGTAAAGTTCTCCGGGAGAGAAAGCGGGAATAACTGCGCCGGTTCTATAATCCAAACGACTTGCAATTGTTCCACCTGTACCGAGTAATTTTACTTTTGGTTTATTCGGCTCGTAAGGAAAATCTTTTTCCGGAATTTTATAATGTGCTTCTTTTCTTCCTCTAATTTTAATATCGGTAACCAGATCAGCTGCAACACCAATGTTATAACCGATCGGCATTTTTATTACGATGTGAAAAGGATCGGCAGTTTCGGAGCGGGGAAGAATGATGCCTTTGTAATTTCCTTTTGTTGTGGTGATTTGAACATCGCTCCAAACGAGCGCGTTGAAATTTTTAAGAACCGAAAGCGCTTTGCCGCTGTAACCTTTGTAATCGTCTGCCATAGAATTTTTCTTTTTCCTTTGCGGGCTTTGCGAAAACCTTTGCCTCTTTGCGAGAAAGAATTCCACGCAAAGACCGCCAAGAAATATCGCAAAGGTCGCTAAGATTTCATTAATTGATTTTACTTGCTACAATTTTTCCTTCAACGCGCATTCTAACTTTGTTCATCACTGATCCGAGCAAGACTTCTTTTCGTTTTTCATTATTATACAATTTTTCTTTGGTCAGTTCATCATTTGTTTCAGAGATCACTTCTTCAAGTTCTTTTGCTGTTATCTGCCTCGGCAGTAACTCAGGATAAAAATTCCCTTTCTCAATTGATTTCTTCATCGCAATTAAGATACCATCACGAGAGAGCAAGCCATCTCTGTATGATCTAAAAATTTCTCTCATCATTTCTTCATCAAGAATTTTAACATTAACACTTTTCTTTTTCAGACGTTTTGGAAATTGTATTAATACAACAGCCGCTAATGTAGGTTCGATCTTCCATTCATTTACCAACGACTTAAACAGTTCTGCAAATTTCGAAATAGAGAGAGGGCGAATTGTATCTTCCGGAATTTCAAGTTCTCTGTACCATTTTTCTCTCTTCCAAAATTGTTCTGGAAGATTCACGCGGAGTTTTTCCAATCGCTCTTCTGTAATTCTTGTTGGTGGCAAATCCGTATCGGGATACATTCTATCTGCACCGGGTAAAATCCTTTCGAAGCCGTTAGTCCCATCGCGCATCGCTTGCCGTGTTTCTGATGGAACGCCAACAATTGCTTCTCTTGCACGGATGATAATTTCTTTTGATGCCATCTCTGTGTCAATTTCATTTCCCCAAACAAGAACCATGGTATCATCATCAGTCGCACCGACTGCGCGTTTTATGTTTTGCCAATCAGCTGAAGTTAATGTATCGCCTTTACTATCAGAGTGAATATTGTTTGGAATATTTGTTAGGCATGCAATCACCCGTACACGGTCTGAAATTTCTTTTGAGAAATAAGTATCGGTTTGAGTTTGCCAACGAAGCAGTCCGGCATATTTCCGCAACACAACACACTTAACAACCATTCCTAGCTCGGTTGCAGTTCGGATCGGTTGATAGTGAGCTTTTTTAACTATGCGGGTTATATCGCCAACTTTTGAATCAAAAGTTTCTTTTGTAATTCCTCTTCTATGAAGTTCTTCGCGCAAACGCAAGAGATTCCATTGACGCATTGCTTCGTTATAAGTGAGATGAGGAATTCTTCCAATTTTCGGCACGCCTTTAATTTCAATTCGTGTTCCGCCTTCAACACTAACGTTCACATCTTCCCGCGCAGCGCCGATACCGCGTCGGACATTACCTGTGCTTCGAACAAGATTTGCGCAGATCTCCGCAACTTCTGCAACTTCAAACGGCGTGCGCATATCCGGTCCGGTTACTGTTTCAATGAGCGGCATACCAAGTCGGTCGGTTCGGTAAACACGTAGATGTCCGGCATCAGAAACTTCGCGGCACGAATCTTCTTCGATAGACATTTGCACAATATCTATTTGTCTATTCTTGTATGGAATTTTTCCATCGAGTGCAAATATTGCAGTACGTTGAAATCCGGTTGGAATACTTCCATCTAAATATTGTTTTCTTGCAATATGTAATTCATCAACAATGGAACAGTCAAACAGTATTCCGCACTGTAAAGCAATATCTAATGCCTCATTGTTAATTAGAAAGGGAGGTGTGTCGTCCATTTCGTAAGTACAAACACTTTCGCGGTTGATACGGTAAAGAATATCTTTTTTTGTTTTAAATTCCATCAATGCAGTGCCGTCATATTCACCAAGTTCAGAAAGAGTGGGACGCATGTGACGTAAAATTTCAGCATCATATCGTTCGCTGTATTTTCCAGCGGGACATCTGCAGAAAAGTTTTTTTGATGTTAGTAATTGCTGATGAATTTCCAATCCCGATTTGAAACCAATTGTTTCATAATCTTTATCGGTCATTTCTTCAAATGGTTTGAATAAAAAATCTTTCATGATAATTTTCACGGCGACTTAAAGTCTGGTTGGTAAGAAGGAAAGAAGTAAAAATTATTTTGCATAGGCACTAAATTAAGATGATTACCGCCGAAAACTTAGCGACATCATTCTAAAGA
>JAKBMG010000103.1:0-20185 GCA_021831685.1 Bacteroidota bacterium
AGTTCGATTAAAGCTCCTAATCGGTGAGGTAGAACCCCTATTCGATACAGGTTTCAATTCTATAGTAGTTCGATTAAAGCTAAATCCCTGCGCCGTTGGCAATTGCAAAATTATTGTTTCAATTCTATAGTAGTTCGATTAAAGCTTATTTCTTGTTACCGGATTCACTTTCAAATTTTGGTTTCAATTCTATAGTAGTTCGATTAAAGCACCAGATTCACGTTTCTGGATGCCGCGTTTCTTATAGTTTCAATTCTATAGTAGTTCGATTAAAGCAATAAAAGCTGTTGAAACAGCAACGCAAGGATATCTGTTTCAATTCTATAGTAGTTCGATTAAAGCTTTTACTGCACGATATGGGAGGATAACTATCAATAGTTTCAATTCTATAGTAGTTCGATTAAAGCCCTAAGAGAGTTTTCCCATTTAGCAAAGATTCAATTGTTTCAATTCTATAGTAGTTCGATTAAAGCGCTAATGCAGGTCTGCCGATTATGGATCTAAATGTCGTTTCAATTCTATAGTAGTTCGATTAAAGCAAGCAAATAACAAAAAATATAAGGGATAAAAATTAGTTTCAATTCTATAGTAGTTCGATTAAAGCCTTATAATCAACTTTTATCAAATCTCAAACTATCCGTTTCAATTCTATAGTAGTTCGATTAAAGCGTACAAACGGAATGTCTATTACTACCCCATTTACACGTTTCAATTCTATAGTAGTTCGATTAAAGCGTGTATCGGATAATGCAGCATTACACAATGAATTGGTGTTTCAATTCTATAGTAGTTCGATTAAAGCACTGAGATATCTTGGACTTATATTTTTTTGTTGATTGTTTCAATTCTATAGTAGTTCGATTAAAGCATAATCTGTCAATTATCATTGCCAAAATTTTTTAAGTTTCAATTCTATAGTAGTTCGATTAAAGCAGGCTTATATCATCGCAATCACCATATAAAAAATTTGTTTCAATTCTATAGTAGTTCGATTAAAGCAAAAACGAATTAAAAAAGATTTATATCAATATCGTCGTTTCAATTCTATAGTAGTTCGATTAAAGCTTTTCAGAGATTAATTCGTTACCATTATGAACCACTGTTTCAATTCTATAGTAGTTCGATTAAAGCTGACCTACACTATCCATCAACCTTAAATGCTTAATAGTTTCAATTCTATAGTAGTTCGATTAAAGCAGGTATCTGAGAAAGCAAAACCATTTACTCATATTAGTTTCAATTCTATAGTAGTTCGATTAAAGCACGAGAGACGAAATTAGCAGCTTTGCAAATCCTTAGTTTCAATTCTATAGTAGTTCGATTAAAGCACGATTAAGGCATATACAGAATATCGAAAAAAATCAGTTTCAATTCTATAGTAGTTCGATTAAAGCCTTCAAGCTTGAAACGGTCGCTAATCATTTGGGCATGTTTCAATTCTATAGTAGTTCGATTAAAGCCCGGCGTACAAAGCATAATCAAACCTGGAGAAATTTGTTTCAATTCTATAGTAGTTCGATTAAAGCTAGCCCGCTTTTGGGCCGGCATTTCCGCTTCGTTGTGTTTCAATTCTATAGTAGTTCGATTAAAGCCTTGCAGCAAAATTGAGTGAATCCTCTTTTTGGGTGGTTTCAATTCTATAGTAGTTCGATTAAAGCACTTTGGGAAGTGTTGAGAGGCTTAATTTAAAACTGTTTCAATTCTATAGTAGTTCGATTAAAGCCCCGTAATAAATTAGCCCGGCGTAATCCGGGATATCGTTTCAATTCTATAGTAGTTCGATTAAAGCGCTTTTTAGATTCCCTGTATCGACAGGTACTAATTGTTTCAATTCTATAGTAGTTCGATTAAAGCCATACGCGGAGATTTGCAAATCTTTCAGTGATCTTACGTTTCAATTCTATAGTAGTTCGATTAAAGCGTAATGATGATTTTTCATCTAAGTTATTGTTTTCGTGTTTCAATTCTATAGTAGTTCGATTAAAGCTTAGCTCCCGACTTTCACGTGAAAAGCCGTTCGTGGTTTCAATTCTATAGTAGTTCGATTAAAGCTCCTTTCGTACCGGTGATGATGTTGAAAAATCTACGTTTCAATTCTATAGTAGTTCGATTAAAGCACATCGACTTGGAAATACACGAATCAGATTACAAGTGTTTCAATTCTATAGTAGTTCGATTAAAGCGCCGATGGCTCAACTTATGCCCGTGTATTGTCAACGTTTCAATTCTATAGTAGTTCGATTAAAGCTGCCAAAATTTACCCATTTTTATGCTGTATTCCAAGCATTTTCCCTTTCACCCGTCGTCAACCAATAATTATGCAAAATCATAGGGGGGGCGACGATTCTTTTCTTTATTCGTGTAAAAAACGTCATAATTCTTGTCCTGTAATCTTCCAACTCTACAACTAAATAAAACTATCTGTTTCATTTTTTTCTATTCCTATAACTCCCCTCTTGGAGTAACTCATTGATTCAAATGAATAGTAAATGACGCTGTCCTTATCTTTATTTATTATTTCATTTATTCCCGACTTTATAATTTCAAATCCAGAAGGTGTAACATTCCCTTCAAATACCGAGTTCTGCACCCAACTTAAATGCTGCCGCAAATACTTCAGTAACTTCGTCCCGCGCTTCTGTGATATTATATCGTATACTAAAATTATATACATAAAACAATTAGCAATTATCAATTAGCAGTTTATTATTTTGTTTTTCTTATGATTGTAAATAGTATTTTGCATATCTCATCGCAATTATTGAACATTGATTGAAATACTTTTACTTCTAAATAATCTGTTGCGTTTAATAACCTTAACCAATATAAAGTTTCTCTGGCTTCTTTGTATGCGATTGAAAGCTTATTTGAAAAATCGGAATTGGATACTCCGCCAAGCGCTTCTTCTGTATTAGCCCCAATTGAAGTGCCGGATTTTAAAATCTGTTTAGATAAAACAAATTCCTTTTTCTCAGATATTAAATACTTATATAAATTAACAATTCGAACAGCAAACTTAAAAGATTTATCTTCAATCACATTATATTTTTTACTACTTATATTACCCTTTCTTAAAATTGCTAATTGTTAATTGCTTCTTGAAAACCTACCACCATATTTTAAAAGGCTTATACTCCTTTTCCCCTAAAATGTGCTTTATAATTTTATAGCATTCCAGCCGTATCAGGTGACGGTAACTAACCGATTTTTTGAGATTCCTATGTTTAATTGTCGTCTTCAATTTCTCATCATATTCCTTTAAATATATCTTCCTCCCTTCTTCATTAAGATGGCATAAGTTCAAGCCTTTGGTAAAATGTTTTTCCTGGATTTGCTTTTTGTTAAGCAGCGAAAATATTATTCTATCGCTTAACAAAGGTTTAAAAATCTCAGCAACATCAAGGCTTAACGAAAATCTTCTTTCACCCGGCTCGTGTAAAAAACTGATTAAAGGGTTAAGCTGGGTCTTATATATTTCACTAAGCACAGTTGTATATACTAATGAATTACCGAATGAAATTAGCGCGTTGATTGGATTTGTCGGTGGATGCTTTTCCCGCTTCTCAAATGCAATCTCATCATTAATTATTAAGTTCCATGCCTTATAATAGGTTGAACGGATATTCCCTTCTATTCCCATCAACTCATTTACGTCAGTCGTAGCGTTTATCCGGTCATAAAGCTCTTTTATCATCTCTAGAAAAACCGACATATCCTTGTCGCGTGCATTATGGTATTGTAAATTCTTAATAATATTATCCGCCGCGCCTTCAACAAATTTTTGTGCCAGAACTACGCGTTTTGATAAATCATTATATGCATTAACCTGTTCTACCACCAGCTTGCCGCTAACAAAGGGTTCACGCGGGTAAAAAGAACCGCTGTAATATCCGTAATAGTTGAACAAATGAAGTGTTATTTGTTTCTGTGCAATGAAGTTTAAAAACTTAGTGTTAAACCTTAGCTCGCTGAAACAATAAATAGCTTCAATATCTTCAACCGGGATAGGCCGCCTCGGAAGCCTTTTAGGCTCTTCGGTTTCTTCGTTCTCTACCACCGTGTCGTCTTCTACTTCTATTGCCTCTTCTTCAGGGGCTGTTTCTTCTTCCTCCGGCTCCGCTGATTCCCCGGGTTCGAAGTAAAGTGTGTTTTGTTTGCGGATTAGTTTACCGCTGCTGAAGATGTAATAATTACGTTTCATTTGTTTATATTATAATTATCAAGAATATTTTGATAATTTTGGGAATCTTGATAATCCTTATAATCTTTTATACATAACACAAATCGTAATATGAGCAGTTCTTACAAAACGGTTTATTAATTACTTCCGGCGGCAGGGATAAAGCAACAATTCTTTCAACATCAGCTTTAATCTGATTTAATCTTTCTCTATCGCTATCGGATAATTCCACTTTTACTTTTTCTCTAAGTTTGGGGTAATCGATTTCTCCGGTAACTCCGGTAATACCCTTTTCTTCAAGCACGCTGATATAGTGCTTTACCTGCCATAGATGCAGTTCTTCCATTTTATCAGATTTTTTAACTTCGTGAATTGTTTTAGTTTTTTCGTCATAGAAGTCGAGGACAATTTCTCCACCATCGGTGGAAATTTGAATTTCATGATCTTCTTTTTTATAAGTAGACTCAGAAATGAATTTACCCATCGTGACCGCATCGCTGTTTTGTTCCATATTAATTGAATGTGCAAATAGCCAAAGATGGTGATGGCAGTGATAATAGTAATTAATATGAGTTCCAGTGAGTGTCATTAAATAAAATTGCAATCTGTTTCTATATCATCTGTCAAACCGTTTTCGTAAGAATATATGCTTTGATAATTAGTAAGATAGAAGTACCCGTATTTTTCTTCACCATAATGACGTAACAAATTAAATTGTGACGGATTGTTGTACATACTAAAACAATATTTTGAAAGAATCAAAGAAATAATTTTTATATCAATCTTTTTGTCAAAACTTTTTGTTTTGTTCAAAATTAGACCTTCATAATAATTCCATATCACTTCTCCATTTATTTGATCTGTTTTACAAATAGAATCACTAAAAGATTTAATATAATTTATTTCATCAACTATGAAATATTTCTTGTGAATATCAAGGGGAACAAATACAGTAATTGAATTATTATTAATAAGTTTAAATTGATCATTTACTTCCCTAAAGCGAAGATTCTTTATTTGCTCTTGAAAGTCTGATAGATTTTTTGTCAAGTAAATATTTCTTGTTGCCTCATCTATTTGCGAGAATATCTTTTCATAAAATTTATCGAATTCTTTTCCTTGTAGAACGCTCTTATAAAATTCGACTTCGATATTTTGTTTATAGCGCAAATCAGAGCGGTATACATGAATACTATCATTGGAATTGAACAAGAATAATTCTGAATTAGATTTTGTTGCGTTTCGATTGATTCTGCCTGCGAATTGTTCTTCAGAATCAAGAATAGCTTTGTCTTTAAAGCCTATATCCATATCAATGTCTAACCCGGCTTCAATGACTTGAGTCGTTATCACCAAGACTTTTTTGTTATTGACTTCATCAGACTTAAGATAGTTTATGATTTCCTTTCGTCGTGGTTCCAATATAGTACCGGTAATAATAATTTTTTCATAACAGCAAAATCTTTCATCCTCTGATACAATCTTAAATAATTTATGAGCAGATATTTTTTTAACAAATTCAACAATTGCTTTTACGCCATTGTTATTATCATAATAAGTTTCTGAATGATTAAATATTTTATCTGATAACCATGCCAAAGAGAATTCTTCATCAAGATAATCAAATCTGAATTTTACTCTTTCCTTAAAATTAGGGTTAGAAAAATACTCAGATTTATTGCTGACTAAATAAACAAAATCATCATTTGAAGGCGCTGATTTATCAATCAACAATTTACTTATTTTCGGAAGTGTAGCCGACATAATTATAAAAATAATATTAAACGTCTCAGAATATTTTTGGATTAGATAATTAACTTTGTCCCACTCAGAAGGATTGTAGGATTGTATTTCATCAATTATTACAACTGAATTTGCTATTCTATGTAATAAGTAATTCGATTCTTTTTCATTAGAAGTTAGAATATCGAAGAATTTTATGTGCGATATCAAACTTATTGGATAGTTGACAAAGAGACTATCAATGTAATTCTTCCTTTCATTTCCATATACAGAATCATCTTCCTTTTTATTAAAAGGAGCTTTTGAATGTATCTCTGCAATTTCAAAACTCTTAAGATTTAAGTTGCTTTTCAAGAACTTAAACGTTTGTGTTATTAATGTTGTAAAAGGGAAAACATAGAAAATCTTTGTGGTATCCTTTCTATTTTTCAATAATTCAGCTAATACTAAAATTGATAGATTGGTTTTGCCGGAACCCGTTGGAGCTTCAATATAGAATAATTTTTTTTCAATATTATTACGAAAACTATTAACAATTTCACTTGATAATTTTTGACGAAGTAAATTCAAATTTGTATTTGAAAATTCATTAAGTTCAGTTAAATTCAAAGAGTTGTAATAATCGAACTTAGAATACATCTCTTTGTTGTAAGAGATTTCACTTACGCCTCTAATAATTTTATTCCTTAAAGATTCATCAATAATTCCGAAGTCATCACAACTTATATTAACCATAAATTCATTGGTCGCATAATAGTCCGAAGCAGTTAATAAAGAAGAATTAAGTTTAAGTAGGGCAAAGAAACTAAATCCTAAATCCAAGTTTTTAACTAAAGATAGAATTGTGTCTTTGCTTCGCAAAAAATTAGAAAAACGACCGTCAAGATTTCGCAAGTTTTCAAATATTTGTAGATAAAGCTTTAGGCTCTCAATTATATCTTTCTCACATGGGATTAAACATGCATCATCAATCCACCCATGATGTTTCAGTATTGGATGTATAAATAATAATGCAAATACTGTCAAATAATGTTTATCCCTATCAGTCAGCGTAGAATTTAGAATATAATTAAAACTATCCGCCGTAAATAAATAAGCGCTTAAAATAGAATGTTGTGAATCTATATTATTCGCTATTACATGTTGAAATAAAGAATTTTTCATTTTTGCTCTTTGGAAGTTTTCATTAGTTTTTCCAAAGTCGTGGTAATAAATACTCTTAATGAATAATTCTTTTAGATAATTAAGTGCTGCATTTTGATCTTGAAGCGGCGAATCAATTATTGTTTGAGCTATCAATCCATCAATAATAGATTCCAGATCATTAGCTTGAATTAATTTTAGGGAATATTCAAGAACTAAGTCGGTGTGTTCCTTTAATGATTCTCTTTCGGTATAATTATTCTTAGTGTGAGCAAAATATTGAGAATGATTTAACAAATCCTTTTCTAAAGGCGTAATACATTCTGTAATGATTTCATTAAAAGTTTTCATCTGCTAATTCCGAAAGTATTCTATTCGAACATAGCAGTCACTTCAACCGCTTGAACGCATAGAATACTTTATTTTAGTTTAATTGTACGAACTTATCATCATCTATTAAATGGCAAATATTTGAAGTATCATTTAAAAAAGAAGGAACAAGCTTTCTGTTAGTAAAAACAAAATTATCGAACTTGTAGTTGCTTGTTTGTTCATCATATCCAATTGGTAATCTTTCAAAAAAAATGAAGAAATCATTTGTAATTGGTTGAGACCAATCAAAAATTTCATCAGCTTGATTAGCTCTATTTTGTCGAATTGTTTTACCTGCCGGTTTTATAAAAAGATTTTCTATTGGGCGGCTTTCAGAAACATTGCTATCTTCAACAAAAGAATACTCTTTGACATTATTTTTATCCCACCAAATTTGAAAATCATTCTTCCCAAGATAGGGGATAAATTCACTTTCAGAATTTTTTATGTACTCATATAATCTCTTTTCATCTTTATTATTGAGGTGAAAAAGAAGAAAAATCCTAAATGAGGGTTTTATTAATGTTTGTTCATTAACTATTAAATTGCCCCCTTGTTCTTCGCTGGCATATCCTACACTGTTATTATACTTAATAACCGTTTTAATAAAATTACCCTTAACAGCTAAAGGCTGTATCCCAATCTTAACGTTTCTAAGTTTATCAAAATATTCCGGTAATGGTTTTTTTTGAATATAACTTTGGTAGAGACCTCCCAATCCAATAATTGCACCGAGTATTCCAAGTAAAGCCGGTTTGTGAAGGCAATTATATGTTAAATAAATTCCTTCATTTATATCCGGCTTTTTTAGGAATCCAAAATCGGCTTTAATATCAAAAGAGACTATTTTCTCTTCCATAATTACATCTCTTGGTTATTTAGAATGTTGAAGTGTTTTACTTTCCGTCCTTTAATCATTCCCTTAATTACCGTTGTTGTCGGATTAAAATAAACTTCAATTTGTTCTATTTCATCCGATATGCTGTTAATAACTTCTTCAGCTCTTGTAAAATCAATTTCACGATTTTCATTAATTGAAATTAGTTCCGTGAAACTGGGAAGCATCTTTCTCGAACCTTCATTTAATTGAACCCATAAGGTTGCTTCGTTTTCATTCCCAATTTTTCTTGAGGAATCCAGCACAGTAACAGAATTATTAAATGCTTCTTTTAATTTGTTAATGTCTTCGTCTGAAAGGAATTGTTTTTGGTCATCAGATTTATCTTTGTTAATCATTGAATAAAATTCTTCTGTGTTTTTGGGATTAACTGAGAAATGAAAAACATAGTGTCCTTCTTTAAGATTTGTTTGATTACCGATTGTGGACATTGCTTTTTCATCCGAACCTTCTGCCCCCGGATTTCTAAAAGGTGAGAGAATATCTTCTGTGTAAATCTCATTTTCATCAAAACGATTAACCCCATGGTTAACCTGAACAACCCCATGAATTGAAATGTTAGTTTCACCGGCGAAAGTAGCACCAAATAATCTAATATCTGTACATTTCAATAAATTTGTCAAGACTTCTATGCGTTTGATTTCCTCTTTGTTTTTACCCGTAACTTTTGGATAAGAACCAAAAAGGTTAATATAAGTGTCATCCAGCGTAAAAGGATTTAAGTTTTCATTATATCGTTTAACATAGAATATTTTCTCGTTTGGATATTGCTTTCTCACAAAATCTTTTATGCAATACTTCAATGCCTTATCTGTTGAATAAACAACCCCATCAGGTAATGTTCTTGGATGATGAGTGAAATCTGCATTGAAATTGGAATTGATTGATTTAACAATTACAGCACCAAATACTCTGTTTTTGAATTCTTGTAACATTTTAAGTACTCCTTTTATTGATTATTTGATTTTTCAAAAATTAATGATTGAGAAAAGTAACCTGCTAATAATATAGGCAAAAGTTCTTTTATGTTCATTTTGCAATCGTATCCGAGAACTTCACTTGTCAGTTTTTCAAAACGAGGACTCCCAAAATCGAATGCATGTTTATACTGCTCAATCCCTCTTGTAATTGCAAGTTTGAACAATTGCGGATCATTTTTAGAAATGAACGGTTCAAGCAAAGAATGTGTTTTGCTCGAAGTTTGGCTTTTTGTAAGAACATAATAAATAAGTTGACCAGCAGCAAAAGCAAATTCGCTGTCGCTCGTGATGTGGTAATCAGTTTCTTTAAATAACCTTCGCAGATTATTTTGAAACTCTGGAATTAATGATGCCATAGTTTTATCTCCTATATTTTTGAAATTATTGTTCTGCTTATCGAAAAGTTCATTTAATGAAAACAGTATGTTTAATTTTTCTTTTATCCCAAATGATCTATCATCTT
Source organism: Bacteroidota bacterium (assembly GCA_021831685.1). Taxonomy (GTDB): domain Bacteria; phylum Bacteroidota; class Ignavibacteria; order Ignavibacteriales; family Ignavibacteriaceae; genus FEN-1297. The sequence continues at coordinate 9,780 of JAKBMG010000103.1, forward strand.
GTTGTTTAATATCTGATAAAACATTCGCCATAATTATATCGTATAATATTTTACCGGTTAATGCATCTTCCTTTGATTTATAGATATAGTCATAAAAGTTTTTACGGTAATTAAGAATGTTTTGATAATTTGCCGGTGTTGTGTAATTAGGATCTATATCATCAAAATATTTAAACAGGACAGTTTCTTTCTTCGTTTTTACAATTAAAGCATTGTTAAAGATTCGTTGAACAACACTCAATTCGAAATGGAAAATATTATCAATTACTTCGTCTCGCAGTAATTCGCCTGCTTTATTTTTTATTCCCATTACATTCTTAATTATAAAACCATTTAAGTAATATTTGAAAGAAGAAACATAGTCCATGTCATTAACTACTATACCGCCTCTATTTGCCCAATTAATCAGGTAATAATTAGAAATATTATCTTTGTGCAGTTCAAATAATTGTCTAATCACTTCCCTGAAAGATTGCTTAGTGCCCTTACTGAATATTCTAACGAACTCACCATTTAATTCTTCTTTATCAATAAAAATTGGAACAATGTTTGGGAGTTTTCTATTCAATAAAAGATTCTTAAATAACATTAATTTTGTTCCAGATTTATAATTAATTCTATTGCTAACTTGGTAATCGGTAGTCTTGTGTGTCACAAAAATCTTTTTTGCAGGTGCGCTACTTAAGAAGTTACTAAGCCCATATTCATTATCCTTAGTATTAAAATCATCTCTGTTGAATACTTTATCTCGTATATGTATATCATGCCACTTTACTAAATATTTAATTGGGACATTAAAATAAATATTTATATAATTGTCATAATCTGTTGTTTTAATATTTGCATCACTCAATATCTTATCAAAAAGTTTGTTGTTGGAAAAATCTTTTATTAGATATAGTAAAGTTTTTTCAGTATCAGTTATATTTTTGTGTCTGATAAAAAAGCTATAAAAATCTTCAATTCTTAATTTCACGTTATTTGATAAGTGTGTTTTTACCATCCTTTCAAATTTTTCATCAACAGATAAAACAACCCATTCTTTTTTTGTCTGTATTTTTTTTGCGGGGCTATTTCCAGTATATAGGTTTTTAAATGTGAGCACATATGGGATGGCTGAATGAATTTTCTTTTTATTATCAATCGGTTTGTTCATATCAACCAGCTTTGCTAATTGAAGGCGTGTCGCAAAATCAAAATTATAATTAATTTCTTCATTTTTCTTTTTGACTAAAAAACTTTTATATCCATCTTCCTTCAATTCACCATTTTCACCCAGATCAATTAAAATGTGCAGACCTTGCGAAAGAGTTAAACCTTCAGTGTGATATGCGGGTGGAATCGTATCCACAAAGTTTTCTATTTCATGTATCATCTCATCTCCAATTTATTTTTAATTCACATCTGCCATAAATTACCACTAATCCAATCCGTGAAAATCCCCCGCAAAGCGGGGCAAGCTGTGTAATCCGTGTCTCTAATGCGTTATTTTTTTTACTGCGCTGCTTTCCAGCAACAATCTCATCTGACTAATAGCAATCTCATTCAATTTTTTAAGTCTTACATTTTGTGGTAACCCTTGTTCTATCAGCACAGAGTTTATGCTTTCCAAATTGCTTAATACAACCAATTGTTCTAACGTAGAATAATCCCTTACGTTCCCTTCTTTCCCCGCAGTATGATTTCTCCATTCCTTAGCGGTCTTCCCGAACAAAGCTACATTTAACAAATCCGCTTCAGATGCGTAAATGTAATTCTCCTGCTCTTTAGTAATCTTAGCCGGAACTAAATGTTCTTTTACAGCATCAGTATGAATTTTATAATTTACCTTGGCCAATGTTCTTTGCAAGTTCCACTCAAGCGCTTTTGTTTTTGACTCTTCTTCTTTTAACCGCTGGAATTCAATAAGTAAATAAAGCTTGAACTCGGCGCTTATCCACGAAGCAAATTCAAATGCAATATCTTGATGTGCAAAAGTGCCGCCATATCTACCGGACTTAGATATTATGCCAATAGCATTTGTTGTTTCTATCCATCGCTGCGGGGTTAAGGAAAAACTATTTAATCCGGCAGCATTTTTAAACCCATCGAATTCGATGGATTTAAAATTAGGATTGTGCAATTTTTCCCATAGCCCTATAAACTCAATAGTGTTTCTGTTTCGTATCCAGTTTTGTATAATGTAATCCGACCTATCGGAATCTTTTGATTTCGCCATATCCGTCAATGAGATGTATTCAATATTTTCTTTTGAAAACAGTGGTACATCTTTCCCTCTAACAATAATTTTTCTAATAGGCATATTTTATTTTCTTTCATATTCCTTCTAATATATTGCCCCGAACCCGCTGCCGGTCGAATGACCAATCCCAACATTCCATGCAAACCTAACCGCTTCCGGGTCGCCTTCAATTATCAACGGGCAAAAATTAGCCTTACTTTGAATCCCATTGATCGTTACTAATTTTGTCTTGGGCTTGAAGTAAGTTTTATCAAAACTAACTTTTACATCATAATCCATTTTTGCTGTCTTTAATTTCTTTTTTAATGTCTCTGTTAAATAAATATCGGCTTCTTCATCTTTATAAGTAAGATGCGTTGCTTTTTTATTTTCATCATACTTGCGTATAAACACCGGACTGGATGTAATAAATCTTTCTCTCGATCCAAACAGCGGAGTATCCTGCATCTGGATTTCATTAACAACCATACCGCAGCATACATCTGGTTCTTTTGTAGCATTCGTAATTAATTGCTTGCCTATTTCCTCATCCCAATAACTTATAAACCATTTTGCACCGTTGGGAAAATCGAAACCGTCTTTAGTCATTTTTCCACCTTGTAGCCAGCTTAAAGAGTAAAGACTAATTTCATCATGTAATTGATTCCAACCCATCCATTTATGAAAGGCTCCGATAAGAAAATGTTGATAATCAAACGGAACAGTTTGTATGTTGGGTGTTAAATTAAAATGTAATCTCATATATCCTCCGATTTATTTATTATCGAATAATTCTTTTTCTTCGCAGGGCTAATCATTCCCGGTTATTATTCCAAGGGACAGAATAACATTCCGTCCTACAATCTTGATAATCTGATAATATTGATAATCTTGCAATCTTCTATCTTTCATTTTACAGTACAGCCTTTTATAGCAAATCCGCCGTACTCACTTTTTACCAAATCGAATACCAGGTTTAATACATTTTGCTTTGAGCCCTGTTTAACAGGCTGTCTGTTTTTACTGTTTATTAAAAAATCCACTTCCACTTTTGCATCAGATACAGATTGAAGCTCAAACTCAAAGCTCTTAAACATAATCTTGCTTTTAACACCTTTCCCGAAACCTGAAACAAGCTGGAGCAATTCATCAATGAATTCCGGCTGGGATTTTCTATTGCCGTTAAAAGTCAAATCTCTTTTAGATAGATATGTTTTTATCCCCTCTTTATCTTTATTGAATAGATGAGGGGCTAACCATTCTATAGTATCTTTTGCATCAAGTTTATTGCTGGGATGGAATTCCTCATAAATATAATTTGTAGTCATCCCTTCAATCTGCATAAAATCTGTTTCTTCTTCGGGAAGTTCTTCTGTAAGAAATTTATAAAGCATTTCGTCCGATACATCATCTTTCTCAATTACATCAATATTAATGTTATGGTCTGCATACTTTGCTAGGACTTCCGCAATCTCAGTTGCCAACTCACCGGGCATCAATTCGGCTGCTTTTCTAAACCTTGGAAATCCAAGAATTTCAATTATTTTTTTACTCTCAGCTTTTTCCCATGCTTCTTCAAAGTCTTTAACATTATCTAAAAATTTATTGATAATCTCAGGCGGAGCATTATCTTCCCCTCCCAAGAATTCCATACCGAATTTTTCTTTCAGCTCTTTCTTCTTTTTTTTATTCTCCTCATTAAGAAAATAATTTTTAGCGTCTTCTGAATAATCATTTTTTGAATGCATTATAAATCCATAGAGGTTATTTAATTGTTTTAGCGAACAAATAACTTTTTTCTTTTATAATATTATTATCTTTCATTTAACTTCACTCATAATTCTTAATTTCTGCTTCCTACCTCGAAATTCATAATTCGAAACTCGTAATTATTTATTTTATATCAGTATCATTCAATGATATTAATTGATGGATCAATCATAATTCTTCAAAACACCCTGCGCAGTTTTAATAACAAGGCTTCTCAGTTCCTCCGGTTCAAGAACTATAACACCTTCGCCCCGGCTCACAATCCAGCTTGCAATTTCCTTTAATGAATTAACAACGGTTTCATAAATAATTGAATTACCTGCTTCTTCGGTTATTTTTTGAAATTCCATCAACATATTCGGTTTTATTCTTTCAGACCACGGAGGTATAAGTTTTAGTTTCACTTTATACCGTTCGTTTCCAAGCCAGCTTCTAAATGATGATGAAAATATTTCCTCAATTTCCTTTTGCGTTACCTGCTTAAACTTTTTATCAATTTCCTCTACCGATTTAATTTTGCTAATAATAAATTGCTTTATTACACTTTCGTGTTTAGCAAGCAACCGCCAATTCATATCACTTTGGAAAATGCAATACGGAGCAACAATTCTCTCTTCAGTAATAAGGTGCTCTCCCGATTGTTTTTCTTCAATCTTTTCATATTCAATTTTTACATAATTACCGTTTTCAATAGACCTTTGCAAAATTGTTATAAATGGAATCGCTGTTGAATGATGTTTACTAATTAAAAAATTAGTTGCCTTATCGTATGAACTTTGGTTAACCGAGATACCGGTATAATGTATAATAATATTTTTTATGACTTCATCCTTTATATCTGACAAAACAGATATACCTTTATTCTTTTTAGAATGAATATCAATCCCTAAACTTCTTAATTCCTGCAAATCCCTTTTAATTGTTAAACTATTTACATCATACAAATCTTCAAAATCAGCTATTTTAAATTTGGATGGATAATTGAGAGAAAATCCTAATATTTCAAATTGTCTCTTAAATTTTAATTTAAAATCATTCATAATAAAACAATAATTATAATAAGTTAGTAAAACCCGCGTCTACACAGCTTCGCCACAACGCTCACAAATAATGATTATTTCACGTTATGCAAAAACAACTCTTTGGAATTATGGAATACTGGAATAACGGGAAATACCTATCAATTCCATGACCCCACTACTCCAATTTTCCAAGGGCTGCATAACGGTCCGTAATTAATTAAGTATTTCTAAATTTTAATTTCTACTAACCGCTAGTCCAAATCCCATCGAATTCTTTTCGCCAAACCCTGCATCATAGCCAACTTTGATTAATTCGCTATTTCCGGATAATATAAATGGCGCCTGCATTCCGATTATATCAATTGAAATATTGTCGTCTTTGTTTATAGTGATTTTTTTTGTTATCCGGGTATGAGTTTTCAAATAATTCTTATCCCATTCCAACCTTACATTTCCGCCCTCAATAGTTTTCTGATTAATCAATTGGTACTTAGCTAAAAGATTATTTGTCATTACTCTATTTATTTCGTCGGAATCTTCGGGACGTAAATAATACTGTCTTACTTGATTACCTGTTTCTCTTTTTACTGAAAGGACTAATGGTGAATAAGGAATGAAATTCGCTGCATCTTTAAACTTAATCTCCGGCAAGGTTTCGACTTGTGTAATTTGAAATAAGGAATTATGATTCCTATCAGCTATCGCTATCGATTGACTTTCAAATGTTCCTATGATAAATGTTTGAATAAAGGTATCTATTAAGGGAGAAGAAATATAAAGAAGCGCATTAGGGCTTTTCAAAATAAAGTTGTTGTCTTTTATATATGCGTCTTCAAATCTTAATGCAAATGTAAATAGTTTGTAGGTCTTATTAGCAAGAGTAAATCCGATGTCGTGCAAAAAAGTAGAAAACTCGCCTGACCCCAATCTAAGTAGTTTATAAATAGCGGACGAAAGAGGATAATTATAATTTATAGGAATGCTACAGCCTTTTCGACTTTCAATCTTAAGAACCACCCTCACCTTATAACTCCTCCTATAGATATTTTAATCATAAAAGTGTTCATGAACTATAATGTCCCTGAAATTTTTGAATTTCAATCTGCGTTCCTGCTTGATATCAGAGTAATATAATTATTCAATAAGACATAATTCTAAGCCTGCAAAGCATTGCATCTCCTATCTAATAAGTTTCTCATATTGTTTTGAAATGTTTTTGCAATTCCATTTCCCGGAATTACTTTTCTGAAGCGATGTGCGAGTAATTTTGATATCGTTTGAATCATTGCAGTCCCCTGTATAATTCAATGTTAAATTTATTTCCCATATCCATCTTTAAGTCAAATCCCTTATCCAAATAAATTATTAATTTAATTTAAATAATTCTTTTTTATTAAACAAGAAGATTTATAAAGATAAAACTCAACACGCAAAGCTCCAGGTGGCGTATTTTTTATTTTTAAGTAACTCACCTTACGCAGGATTTCCCTTTGAAGTAATGTAACGTTTGAGTAATGTGAAAAAATAATCTATTCCGACACTCCATCATTTACAACATATATTTATTGAGTATTCACAATATAATTTTTAATTTTACATAACTATTAATCTTAAATTTATATGGAAAAACTTATGGATACTTTAGAAGCAATTATTACACGCCGCAGCATTCGTCAATATACACCTCAAAATATTCCGGATGATAAAATAGAACTAATCCTCAAATCTGCTATGTATGCACCTTCTGCTATGAACTACCAGCCTTGGCATTTTATCGTAATAGATAGGAAAGATGCTATTGAAGAACTTCAAAGCATTTTTCCCCATGCTGATATGCTTAAACAAGCTACTCTTTTAATAATTGTTTGCGGAGACTCCAAATTGGAAATGAACATTGATTATCTTGTGCAGGATTGTTCCGCTGCAACTGAAAACGCACTCATTTCAATTCATGCGCTTGGCTTAGGAGGTGTTTGGCTAAGTATTTATCCAAATAAAGATGTCATTAACGGATTAAAAAAGACATTTGAATTGCCTGAAAATATAATCCCAATGTCAGCTATATCTATCGGATTTCCCGCTGAAGTAATAAACACTGAAAGCCGCTACAACATTACCCGGATACATTCTAACAAATGGTAGTAATGGCGTGACCGGAAATTGTAGTAACAAAAATTATTAGAAATACTAATCACTAAAGATGGAAACAAGAATAGAGAATAAATCAACTGTTGAAGAAATCCGTAACCGTTTCGATAATGACGTTGAACGATTTTCTAATTTAAGTACCGGTCAGCAGGCTACAATAGATGCCGCTTTATCAATGGAGTTAATTACTCAAGCAGCTGCCTCTTCAAATCCCGATGCTAAATATGCTCTGGATATAGGATGCGGGGCAGGCAATAATACTCTTAAGCTATTACAGTATATCAATCCTCTGAATTGTGATCTTTTGGATATCAGCAAACCTATGCTTGACCGGGCTTATCAGAGAGTATCGGCGGTAAATAAGGGTGCCGTCAGCATAATCCAGGATGATATTAGAGTTGCTCCCCTTCCTTCAAATCATTATGATATTGTCTTAGCTGCCGCAGTGCTCCATCATTTACGTGATGATAATGATTGGGAGAAGGTCTTTTCAAAAATTTATGATTTAACCGCACCGGGTGGAAGTTTTTGGATTACGGATTTGGTAAGTCACGAAAATATTAAAGTACATGAAATGATGTGGAACAGATACGGCAATTATCTTGAGAGTCTCGGTGGAGTCGAGTACCGGAAGAAGGTATTTAACTATATTGATTTTGAAGATACTCCGCGACCGCTAACATACCAGGTCGAATTATTACGAAAAGTTGGTTTTGCTACTGTCGATGTTCTTCATAAGAATTCTTGCTTCGCTGCTTTTGGGGCAAAAAAAGAAAAATAGATTCTTCGTTCACTTATCTATCATGTTTGGGATAAACAATTTCGCATTCTTTACACAATGCATCGAACCACTATTCCATCATTCCCAATCTGCTGTGAGAAACAACAACTATTGCGTAACTAATGTAAGTAAACAGAACGGTATATCTGTTTCTTAAAGTATTGAATAGTTAATGCCTAAAGAGACAGAGAAAAAATTGGATAAATTTAAGTCTAAGTCGGTATAGAAATTACCGAGTAATACTGCTATTCCCGCCACACCTCTTAGCAGGTTTTTACCCTTGAGAGAAAAATCAATTGTAACTGTGTACGGATTCTGACTGTTGTTATTATAATAACTGTAATTTGCCTTTAGTGTTGCACTTTCAAACTGCAAGCCGCCATAAACATCGAAAATGCCGAATGATTTACTTGTATATAAATTTAAGGCAAATGTATTTAGCACACCAACATCATTATTCGTAATATCGCTTAACGAAAGGTTCTGATAAATAATTCCTAAAGCTAAATTAAACGGAAGAGATTTAAAGTCATGTTTAATGTTGTGCCTTAATCCAAACCCCCAGAAATTTAATTTCCCAAAGTTTCCTATCTTTATCGGCAGCAGTCCACGCACAACCAAAGAAGTTCCTTCATAAGAACCGACTTCAATCTGCGGTATAACAATCGGGATATATGTACTGTTATAAAGCCCGCCTATAGTTTGTTCAGTCCTTTTCTCTTTGACCGGATAGCTTATACCAGGAAGAATATATATTGAAGAATTTATATCGACATTTGCAATACCCGGAGTTTTACTTCCGAAAATAGTCGGTGCGTTTTTAACCGTGACTTGCCCATTGACAGGGTAATACTGTCCGTTGTAATTATACATGACGGTATCATTATATGATGCGTTAAAAGATTGTTCGGAAGCCGGAAGCACAGTAACTGCAGACTCAAGTGAAAAACTAATATTGAGTTTGTTTTCGTCAACAGTATTTAACATGGAAGAAAAGAATAATCCTGAATTTAGCTCTGCCCCGGCCGCATCCGCGAAGGGCTGCAAATATAGTTTCGCATAATCTGCAGCAACTTTGCTAAGGTTGCTGCTTAAACTTTGTGCAGTAATATTAAACAAAGGGATAATAATAAAAATCAGTAATAATCGTCGCATAAACTAATATTTATCTATAAATGAAAATTGTGAAATGCATATAAAAAAAGAATTAATAAGTCACCTTACGCAAAAGGTTATTATTACATAATGAGAAACCTCCGAGGTTTTCCTAAACCTCGGAGGTTTGCACTTCACTTCCTTTATATTTGAAATTGTCTGCGTAACATGAGTTAATAAGTCGCTTTATGCATAAAAAAAGATCCGCCAGGTACTATAAAACAAAAATGGTTCATCTAGCATAACATAATCTTTGCAAAGATTTTATGCTTTAATGGCAAGGCTATACCCGTTGACAGGATATTTAACCTGATTGAAAATTATTTATAAATTACATCCACGGCTCATCAGCGGAAGGTCCATATATCGACGGAACTTTCCCACCTGCCATTCTCAGATAAATAGAAAATTGTCCGCGGTGATGAATCATATCCAAAAGCATCATCCACGCCAAATCTATGCACCTTACATCACCCATCTTTTTTGGGGCAACCGGGAATTTAACAGTTTTGTTAAGGTCCTCTTCGGAAGTATTTTTAATTCTTTCAATCAACACTTTATACGAGCTTTCGTAAGCAGCAATCAGCTCTTCAACGGTGTTTGGTGCTTGAGGGGTTTGACCTAACATGAGTTTACCCTCCAGGGCTTTAATGGGAATTGTAGCTTCCGCTGCAAATGTCCAGAACAGTTCTCTTGCGGTTCTCGAGATTGCATGAGGCTTAAAATCAAGCTTATCGGACGGATATGCTTTTAAGACCTTCAACGTGGTCTTGTACTCATGTTCCAGGTTCTGCAGGTACATTTCTTTCTCGTTCATAACACCTCGTGTAAATTGCTAAAATAAGTTGCACCGATTGAATAATATAGAAGTATATTACTGAAACGGCTGTATATAAGTGTCCGCTTTATGATGGATTTTTTATTTAACAAAATTATTTGAAATTAATTGAGATGCAAGCAATTTTTATTTATGACTTAACCAAAATGAATAAAATCACAGTAAACAGTAATATGAGTGGCGAATTATTCCATCACTCCAGAGACTTCTGGCATTTTGTATGCCTACTGTGAGTTACTTTCCATATTTCCTCTATTCAAGGATTTCTGAAATCATATTCTAGGGCACTTCTAAAAACTTCAATACCTACCTGCCGGTAGGCGGGTTCTCTGCGAACGTTGCGTATTCTTTGCGCTGCCTGCCGCATAGGCGTCAACTTAATATTTCTCCCAAACTCCCTAACCTTTGTAATCACTTGTACTTAACGTACTAAAAGTATTTATTTATCCTCTACGAGGATAGTTTATTTGT
>JAKBMG010000103.1:20195-21993 GCA_021831685.1 Bacteroidota bacterium
AACACCCACGATGTTTTTAGACCTCGTAGAGGTCAAATTATTGTAGGAAAAGGTTTATTTTACATTGGCAAATCCTCGTAGAGGATTAACAAATTCCCTTTGCGTTAAATTTTTATAAAAAATAGTTTTTAGAAGTACCCTCTATTTTATTCTTGCTTACCTTATAATGATTTAAGGGCACTTCTAAAAACTATATAAAATAAAGTAGAAGTCAAAGAAATATTGTTATATTAATAAACCCAATAACAATAATAAAGATGAGTGTCCAAGCAATGAAAAAGCATACACAACACGGATTTTTTGACGAAGAGACCAGGCTAGCTAAACTGACAAAGAAAAAAGATCCGCTAGTAAAATTGTCATTGATGATTAATTGGGAAAGCTTTAGACCAGTAATAGAAAGAGCGATGAAAAAACAAACGAGAGGATATGGGGGCCGGCCTCCTTATGATTATATAATGATGTTCAAAGTATTGATACTTCAGCGTCTGTATAATGTATCAGATGAGCAAATGGAATTTCAGATAAATGATCGTCTTACGTTTATGAGATTTCTGGGATTGTCTCTTGGCGATAATATCCCTGATCAAAACACAATCTGGTTGTTTCGTGAGACACTGGTAAATAAAGGGGTAATAGAGAAATTATTTAATAAGTTTGAGAATATCTTAGAGCAAGAAGGATTTCTGTTAAAAGAAGGCTCAATAATAGATGCAACAATAGTAGAAGCGCCGAAACAAAGAAACAGCCGTCAAGACAATGACCAGATCAAACAGGGAGAAATACCTGAGGGGTGGGAAAACAAGCCCAATATGTTACGTCAAAAAGATACAGATGCAAGATGGCTGATTAAGAACGGAGAGAAATATTATGGTTATAAGAACCATATAAAGATATGCCGTAAGAGCAAATTGATCAGCGGCTATAAAGTAACCGATGCCAGCGTTCATGATTCACAGGCAGTGGAGAGTTTATTAGATAAAAGTGATAGTCACCATGAGTTGTATGCAGACAGTGCATATTCGGGAGAAAATATAGCCAGATTATTAGAAAAGAAAAATATCCGTAACAGAATTCATGAAAAAGGTTATAGCAACACTCCACTGACAGAGGCACAATGGGAAAGGAACCGGAAGAAGTCAAAGATCAGAGCCAGGATAGAACATGTCTTTGGTTACATGACCAACAGCATGAAAGGAATTTACTTACGCACCATTGGAAAGAAAAGAGCCAACGGGGTTATAGGTTTAATGAACTTGACCTACAATATGAATCGTTATCTGCAACTTGCAGGGTGAAGTATGTCCGGGAGGGTAAAAGTCCTCAAAAATGATCGATGATCCCTTAAAATAAAAGGTATAAATCGATAATATTCGATGAAAAATATCTCGATTTTTGGAAATAATGAGTTTACAAAATAAATCAAGTTTAATTGTTAGTTTTTAGAAGTGCCCTTAATAAATTTGTTATAAGTAAGTTTTAATTCTTTTTCTTTACTTCATATTATTTCAAAAAGTTATAAGAATTAGTTCTTCTAAAGAACCTCAAAAGGGAAATCAAATCAAAATGACTATTTGAATGCACTCTGAATACACTGTGAATGCACTCTGAACGCACTTTAATTCCTCATATAAAGGTCTAATACTTCTTATACAATTCCATGACGCCACTACTCCAATCCTCCATTACTCCATTCCTCCACTATTCTACTACTCCATTTTTCCAAGAGTTGTGCTCTATCAATTTTTAGCTCACTTTTAGAATTTTTTCATTCCACTAAGTCGAAATTTTATATATC
>JAKBMG010000006.1 GCA_021831685.1 Bacteroidota bacterium
ACCCTCTTTTGCTCAACTATTCCCGGATTTGGATTTTATCCTTATAGCAAAAAAAGTTCTTATTTAAGTTATGACGATCTTTCATGCAAACCGTGCGGCATCCACGGAAGGCAGCAATGCCCCATCAAAACTTTTGACTGCGGTTTTAAGCTGACGCCAAAGACCGTTATTTCAAAAATTGAGGAAATGTTACATGATTGTCCATAAAAATGCCGGGTTAATAAATATTGATAAGGATTGTGACGCTGCTATAGCCAAAGCAAAAAAGCTATACTTAGAAGGAGCTATTTTTATTTATCCGACCGACACAATATACGGACTGGGCGCCAATCCATTTAACGAAGATGCTGTTGAAAGAATCTACGAAATTAAACAACGGGAGAGGGAAAAGACGTACATCATGCTTATTAACAGTATTGAAAATTTACTTAAGTACGTCGAGGTAAAATCGGAAAACCATTTGGATTTTCTTCTCTCAATTTGGCCTAATCCGGTATCGGTTGTGCTAAACCTAAATTTTAAGACGCAAGAATTATTAAAATCTAAAACGGCTGCCTTCAGAATTCCGAATCATCGCTTCTGCCTGAAACTTTTGACAGCTTTACAGATGCCATTAATATCTACCAGCGTAAATAAGTCCGGACAAGTCCCGTTGAACGAGCTAAGCCTATTTGAAGAAGAATATTCTTCCCAGGTAAGCGCAATCTTTTATACCGAAAAAAAATCTTTTGTGAATTCCTCTACGCTAATAGACTTAAGCGAAAGTGTTCCGCAGCTTATCCGGGAAGGCAAAATGAAATTTGTTGATTTATTGGCAAAGTATAAATGAATAAAATAAAAAGTTTACTCCAAAATTTATTATCCAATATTAACTTTAAAAGCCTGAAGAAAATTAAGAGCTTTTCTTTGGTTATTATTCCGGAAGAAGTAGGACTTCAAGCAAAATCGAAAAAATTTACGGTAAAATATGCTGCTTGGTTTTTGATTTTATATACTCTTATTTTATTAATAGCTGGATTTTATTTTATTAATTTTACCCCGCTTAAAAGTATTTTTGCTCCCGGCAGGGCCGGATTAAGCACTTCCGATATAAGAAAGTTGGATGAACTGAACCAGCGGGTTATTTTTTTAGCGCGAGATCTTGAAAGCCTTAAAACCACAAACGAACAATTAAAAAACGCTATAATATTAGGCGATTCATCTTTGGTAGATTCCTTATCGCGGAAAAAAGATTCTTCAAACCAGCAAAATGAAAATCCGTTTGGGGGTGATATTTTCTCGGTAATAAAAATAATTTTTAATGAAAAACTTTTGCAAAACGGGGAAGGAACTCATTTTATTTACCCAACTACCGGTTTTATAAGCCGTGGATTTATGCCCGGGATTGGGCATATGGGTATTGATTTTGTGGTTAAAGTTGGAACCCCGGTTTATGCAACTGCCAGCGGTTATGTTGTGTTTGCGGGTTATACTGTTCGTGACGGTTATATGATTATACTAAGTCATCCCGGCGGTTACATTTCCGTTTACAAACATTGCTCTGTGCTGCTAAAAAAAGCACGCGATGTTGTACTTGAAGGCGAGACAATCGCTTTAAGCGGGAATACCGGCGAACTTACTACCGGTCCACATCTTCATTTTGAAATTTGGAAAGACGGTAAACCTATTGATCCTAAAAATCTTTTAAAAAATTATTGAAGGAGTAATTTACATTGAAAAATATTTCCACAGGAAGAGATGCTATTACAATTATTAGCGCAGGGGTTACTATTGAGGGTAAATTATCCAGCGACGGAAGTGTTAGAATTGATGGAATAATAAAAGGTGATGTGAATGCCCATGGCAACATCACCATTGGTGAGCACGGAGAAATTTTAGGTCAGGTAAAGGGAAGTACTATTACGTTAGGAGGAAAAGTTTTTGGTTCCATTAATGCTGATGAAAAAATTGTACTCGAATCGAAATCTATGCTGAAAGGCGACTTGATTACAAAAATTCTTGTAATTGAAGAAGGTTCCCATTTTGAAGGTAACAGCAAAATGAATTTAACTGCTATTAAAAATGAAAAAATTGCTAACCTGGAATCTTTAGCCAAATGAAAAAAAGTGAACCGGAAAAAGATAATGATAATAATCCGAATGCTTGGGTTGGATACCTGGGTTTAGGATCGCAACTTGCTGTTACGGTGGTTGTTATGGTTTTACTTGGCGTATGGCTGGATAAAAAATTTTCTACCGAACCAATTTTGACCATTATATTTTCTTTTATCGGTATTGCCGGCGGAATGTATAACTTTATAAAAACTGCGCTTAAATCGGGCAAATGAATAAAGCAAAAGAAACAATCTTTCTTTCTGTTGGGATATTTGCTTTTGTGGATGTTGTCTTTTTTGCCTTAAGTCTAGCATCTTTAATTTCATTCAAAGAATTTTTTTCGATATTTATTGCCTCAATTATTGCCTTAATTAATCTTCTATTGGCAGTATTTTCAATCAAAAAAGAATTAAAAAATAAGAAAGACGTAATATTTGGTTTGTTTTTTAAATTGATGGCACCCCGTATAATTTTGATGTTAGTGCTTATAATTATTTCCCTTAAATTCTTGGATATATATCGGAATAGTTTTATATTTTCTACCCTGATTTTTTATATACTTTGCCAAATTATAGAAATAAAATTACTAATTGGTGGGAAATACTAATAAGACTTTATGTTTTTAAGCCAAAACGCTAATACCACGGCCGTAGTTGATACTTTAACAAAGACTGCGCAAAATAATAGTGATCCAAGCTGGATTATGCACCATGTTTTAGATGGGCATAGTATCAGCTTTGAACCATTCGGAACTTTAATCCTTCCTCAGTTCCATGTTTTTGGTTTTGATCTGTCAATCACTAAACATGTATTTTTCATTTTCCTAATAGCTGCGATTCTAATAATAATTGCTTTATCAGTTGCAAGGACATATAAAAAATCTATTATTCCTAAAGGATTTGCAAACTTATTTGAAGTTTTGATAATTTTTGTACGTGATGAAATAGTGGCGCCTTCAATCGGAAAAGGCTATGAATCATTTTTACCTTATTTACTTACGCTATTTTTCTTTATTCTGCTAAGTAATTTGTTCGGGCTTATTCCTTATTCGGCAACAGTTACCGGCAACATTGCAGTAACCGCTGCTCTGGCAAGTATTTCATTTGTCGTAACTCAGTTTGCAGGCATTAAAAGCCATGGGGCAATTAGATATTTCAAAGGATTAGTTCCTTCGGGAATGCCGAAATTGATTTTGATAATTATTATTCCGCTCGAGATATTAGGTTTATTTACAAAGCCGTTTGCGTTGTGCATTCGTCTTTTTGCCAACATGATTGCAGGTCATATAGTTATTTTTTCCTTGTTAGGATTGATTTTTATTATGCACACAATTTATGTTGCCCCCGTATCGGTCGGCTTTGCACTTTTCATTGAACTTTTAGAATTATTAGTTGCAGTTATTCAAGCATACATTTTCACGATGTTAACTGCCCTTTTTATCGGGATGTCTGTTCACTCAGATCATTAATTTTTTTAACAAAACAAAAATATTTAAGGAGAACAAGATGAATTTAGCATGGTTAGCAGCCGGAATCGGCGCTGGTTTAGTAGTAATCGGAGCCGGAATCGGCATTGGTAAACTTGCCGCTTCGGCAATGGATTCTATGGGTAGACAACCGGAAGCAATTTCACCTATCAGAACCGCTATGATTATTGCAGCCGCTTTAATCGAAGGCGTTTCTTTTTTTGGTCTGGTTATTTGTATCCTTTTAGCATTCAAAGCTTGACTTTGTTGTTTTAGTTCGAATAAAAAAATATAGGAAGTGTAATTATGCTTACCGTTTTTAGTTTTTTAGTACTGGCATTGGAACAAGAAGGCGGCGGCAGTTTGATTGATGTTAATCCGGGTGTCGTTTTTTGGACTGTAGTTACTTTTATCTTTCTTCTCTTAATACTGAAAAAATTTGCATGGAAGCCGATTCTTATTGCTTTGGATCAGCGTGAAAATGCAATCAAGGAATCTTTAGAGAAAGCAGAAAAAGCTAAGCAAGAAGCCCAAAAAATATTAGGCGAAAATCAAGCTAACCTTGCAAAGGCAGAAGAAGAATCGAAAAAGATTATAAACCAAAGCCGCATCTATGCTGAAAAACTTAAAGACCAAATTATTAGTGAAAGCAGATCGGAAGCAAAGAAAATTATCGATGAAGCTTCAGCTGAAATCGAAAGGAAAAAAGACGCCGCATTTGATGAACTAAAAAATCAAATTGCGGAGATTGCTGTGCAAGCCGCCGGAAAAATTTTGGATGAGAATCTTAATGTAGAAACTCAGAAAAAAATTGCAAATAGGTATATCGGAGAAATAACGAAAAATTAATTCTATGAGCGAATACAAGGTCTCGGTTAGATATGCAACTTCCTTGCTGGATACAGCAAAAGAAAAAAATATCGTTGAAACGGTTTCAAGAGACGTGGAATTAATTCATTCAGTAATTGATTCAAGCAGACAGCTTCAATCGGCGCTTTCTAATCCTGTTGTTAAACCAAATGTAAAGCTATCCGTTTTAGAAGGAATATTTAAGGGTAAGATTGGCGATGAAACGATGAACTTTTTGAAGTTTCTTGTAGAAAAAAATCGCGAAAATCTTTTGAATAGCATTGCTAGTATATATCTGGAGTTACGAGATAAATATTTGGGAATTGTAAACGTAAGTGTACGCACAGCCGTTAAATTTACTGATGAGCAGATAAGTCAGCTGAAAAGTAATTTTGAAAAATATTTGAATAAGAAAGTAAAGATTAATTTTTCAATTGACCCTTCAACTATTGGCGGCTTTATAGCGCAAGTGGGTGATACGGTTTTCGATGCATCGCTAAGCCATCAATTGGAATTATTGAAAAAACAATTCCTAAAGGGCGGCGTTTCATTAAATTAAAAAGAGTTAAAAAGGAAAAATAAAAATGGCTGAAGTAAGACCGGATGAAATTTCGGCAATACTAAGGAAACAATTATCGGGTTATGAAAACGAAGTAGATATTTACGACGTTGGCACTGTTTTGCAAGTCGGAGACGGTATAGCGAGAGTATACGGACTGTCAAAGGTTATGTCAAGCGAACTTGTGGAATTTCCGAATGATGTTTTTGGGATGGTGTTAAACCTTGAAGAAGACAGCGTTGGCTGCGTTCTTTTTGGTGATTCTACTTTAGTTAAAGAAGGCGATGTTGTAAAAAGGACTAAAAGAGTTGCTTCGATGCCTGTAGGGGAAGAAATGCTCGGCAGAGTCATTACTCCGCTCGGACTTCCTATTGATGGAAAAGGAGCTATAAACACAACGAAATTTTCTCCTATCGAAAGAAAGGCTTTGAGCGTTGTTCAACGTCAGCCCGTTAAGGAACCGCTTCAAACCGGTATTACGGCAATTGATGCAATGATTCCGATTGGCCGCGGACAAAGAGAATTAATTATCGGTGATAGGCAGACAGGGAAAACTGCTGTAGCGGTTGATGCTATCATCAATCAAAAATATACCCACACCGAAGAAGCAAAAAGCCTTGGTATTCAACCGGTTTATTGTATTTATGTGGCAATAGGACAGAAAAGTTCAACCGTTGCTCAAGTAGTTGCAAAATTACACGAACACGGTGCAATGGATTTTACAACTGTTATTTCTGCCGCCGCTTCAGAACCGGCTCCTCTCCAATTTATTGCCCCTTATTCGGGTGCGACTTTGGGGGAATATTTCCGGGATAATGGCAGGCATGCGTTAGTAATTTATGATGATCTTTCAAAACAAGCTGCGGCTTACCGCGAGCTTTCCCTTTTACTAAGAAGACCTCCGGGAAGAGAAGCATATCCAGGTGATGTGTTTTATCTTCATTCACGACTTTTAGAGCGCGCTTCAAAATTGAATGATAAATTAGGGGGAGGAAGTCTAACAGCGCTTCCGATAATAGAAACTCAACAAGGAGACGTCTCTGCTTACATTCCTACAAACGTGATTTCTATTACCGACGGACAGATTTATCTTGAATCAAATTTG
Organism: Bacteroidota bacterium; assembly: GCA_021831685.1. GTDB lineage: Bacteria > Bacteroidota > Ignavibacteria > Ignavibacteriales > Ignavibacteriaceae > FEN-1297. The sequence continues at coordinate 6,072 of JAKBMG010000006.1, forward strand.
TTTAACGCCGGTGTAAGACCTGCTATAAATGTTGGTATTTCGGTTTCGCGTGTCGGCGGTAATGCACAAATAAAAGCGATGAAGAAAGTTGCCGGGACCTTGAAGCTTGACCTTGCACAATATCGTGAACTTGAAGCTTTTGCAAAGTTCGGCTCTGATCTTGATAAATCAACTCAAAGAACTCTTTCACGCGGTGTGAGATTAGTAGAACTTCTAAAACAAGGACAGTACGCTCCGATAACAATTGAACGCCAGGTAGTGGGTGTTTATTTGGGTACTAACGGATTTCTTGACGAAATTCCGGTTCATGAACTTGAAAGGTTTATAAAAGAAATTCTTGAGTATATCGAAGTTAATCATAACGATATTTTTAATATAATTAAAAAGGAAAAACAATTAAGCGACGAAACAAGTGAAAAGTTAAAGCTGACCGTAAAAGAATTTTCCGGTGTATTTAAGGTAAGCGTTTAGGACTTAAAAGAAAATTAATGGCAACATTACGCGACATAAAAGGAAGAATTAAAGGCGTTCAAAGTACGCAAAAAATTACCAAGGCAATGAAAATGGTTGCAGCGGCAAAACTGCGCCGTGCACAAGAAGCAATTGTAAACGCACGCCCATACGCCAGGCAAATATTCGAATTGCTTTCTCACTTAGCTACGGAAGACGATTTAGCTAACAATCCTTATCTTAAGAATAAAGAAGTAAAAAACGTTGCGATAGTTGTTGTAACTGCCGACAGAGGGCTATGCGGCGCTTTCAACGCTAACATTATCAAGGAAGCAAATCGTTATATAAAAGAAGAACTTGGCGGAAATGCAAATGTTTCTATCTTTGGTGTTGGTAAAAAAGGATACGAATTTTTTAGTAAGAGAGATTTTAAGATTTCCGGTAAAAAAACGGGAATTTTTTCCTCGCTGCGCTATGACTACTCTTTAGAAATTATCGACGAAATCATCAAGGGATATTTGAATGATTCGTTTCAGAAAGTAATTATCATCTATAACGAGTTCAAATCTATCATTCAACAGAAAATTGTTGTTGAACAATTTCTACCGATTCCTGTCAAGTTAATTGCAGAAAACATATCTTATCCTGTGGCGCTGCCTAATTACATATTTGAGCCTGACCAGAAATATATTTTTAATTATCTTTTACCGAAACATTTGAAAGCCCAAATGTGGCGCATACTTTTAGAATCGAATGCCGCTGAGTTTGGCGCGCAGATGACCGCAATGGATAACGCTACGACAAATGCTAAAGAACTTATACGAACGCTGCAATTGAAATACAACAAAGAGCGTCAAGCGGCAATTACAAAGGAAATTTTAGAAATTGTTTCCGGCGCTAATGCGTTAAAAAGTGCTTGATTAAATTTTAATGTTACGCAGACAATTTCTAATATAATGGAATTGAAGTGCAAAACCTCCGAGGTTTTCCTAAACCTCGGAGGTTTCTCACTGAGTAATAATAACCTTTTGACACGATGGTGAACAAGAAAAAGATGAAAGAAATTTTGTAGATTATGCTCGAAGATTTATCTCTTAAAATTGACTCTGCTTTAAAGAAAGTCCGCGGGCAGGGCAGGCTTACTGAAAAAAACATATCGGATACTTTAAGAGAAATCCGGCGTGTTCTTTTGGATGCGGATGTAAACTATAAAGTAGCTAAGGATTTTATCGAGAGTGTTTCCGCAAAGGCTTTAGGCAAGGAAGTAATAGCATCAATTACTCCCGGGCAGTTGATTACTAAAATAATTTATGATGAATTAACCTTGCTTCTTGGCGGGAGCCACGATGAAATAAAGTTGAATGGCTCTGGTATTACCTCAATTTTGGTTGTAGGTTTACAAGGCTCCGGAAAAACAACTTTTAGCGCAAAGTTGGCTAAAAGGCTTTTGGACAACGGCAGAAAAATTTTATTGGTAGCCGCAGACGTTTATAGACCCGCGGCAATCGAACAGTTGAAAATTTTGGGTGCTCAAATAAATGTTCCGGTTTTTTCTATCGAAGAAAAAAATGCACTAAAAGTTGTCTCAGAATCGCTTATATTTGCAAAAGAAAAAAATTTTGATACGGTAATAGTAGATACTGCCGGTCGTCTTCATGTTGATGAAGACATGATGACGGAAGTTTCCGGCATCAAAAAAATAATTGACCCTACAGAATCTTTGTTCGTTGTAGATTCCATGACCGGGCAGGATGCAGTTAACTCTGCAAAAGCTTTTAATGAAAAAGTTAATTACGACGGAATAGTTCTTACTAAGTTGGATGGCGATTCAAGAGGTGGTGCAGCACTTTCTATCCGTGCTGTAGTGGGCAAGCCGATAAAGTTTATTAGCAACGGCGAGAAATTAAATGCCCTTGAAAGTTTTTTCCCGGATCGTCTTGCCTCAAGAATTTTGGGAAAAGGCGATATAATTTCGTTGGTAGAAAAGGCTCAAGAAAGCATCGGCGATAGAGAAGTTGAAGAACTTGAAGAAAAATTAAAGAAAAATAAATTTGATTTTGATGATTTTCTTAAGCAAATTAAACTCATAAAGAAAATGGGTTCTTTGTCATCGCTTCTGGGAATGATTCCAGGATTAGGAAATCAGTTAAAAAATGCTAAAATTGATGACAATGCTTTTATAAAAGTAGAAGCTATAATTAATTCGATGACGCGGCAGGAAAGAAAATCACCGAAAATCCTGAACGGAAATCGAAGAAAAAGAATTGCTAAGGGAAGCGGGACATCAATCCAGGATGTTAATCGTTTATTGAAGCAATTTGGCGAGATGCAAAAAATGATGAGCAAATTTTCCAAAAAAGGTTTTGGAGATTCATTAGCGAATTTTAAGTTTAATTGAAAAGTGAATAATATTTGGAGGTTCAAATAATTTGGCAGTTAAGTTAAGACTAAGAAGAATGGGTAAGAAGAAACAACCTATTTATAAAGTTGTTGCGGCTGACTCACGATCACCGAGAGATGGAAAGTTCTTAGAATCTATCGGTTTATATAATCCTATGACAAATCCATCTACTTTAGAAATAAAAGAAGATAGAGCTTTATATTGGTTAGGTGTTGGCGCACAGCCGACAGATACTGTAAAGAGTTTGTTGAGGCAAAAAGGGATAATTCTAAAGAGAGAATTATCTCGACGCGGTTTACCGGAAGAAAAGATGCAAGAAGAACTTGACAAATGGACAAAATTGCATGAGGCTAAAATTATTAGTGCTTCTTCAAAGAAGAAGGCTAAAAATGAAGTCGTTTCACAAGAAAAGGCCAGTGAAAAAGTTGAAGTAGTAGAAAATATTGAAAACGGTACAGCAGAAGTTAAGGGCGCTGCTTCTGAAGAAAATACTGCCGAAAAAGAGTAAACAATTTTACTCAAATTTTGAAGTATAACTGTACATTATTTCTAATAGCTCCCGTGCTGTAAATATAGGAGGCTTCTTCCCATGAAAGAATTCATTGAATATATCGCAAAGCACCTGGTGGATAATCCGGATGGTGTTGTAATCGATGAGAAAACCCCCGAAGACAACAAAGTTGTACTTTCGTTAAAAGTACAAGCTGACGATGTTGGAAAAGTTATCGGAAAGCAAGGAAAAACGGCTCAAGCAATGAGAACGCTTCTTACTGCCGTTGCCGCAAAAGAAGGCAAAAGAGCTATATTAGAAATTTTGGATTAGTTGTCCAATCCATTTTTTCAGTGAATGAATATTTTCTAATTGCAAAAATCGATTCAGCTTTTGGAAAGGAAGGTTTTGTCAGAATAACTTCCTATTCCGATTTTCCTGAGAGATTCTTTCATCTTCAAAAAGTTTATATTGAATTTTTTGATGACAAGAAGGAATTCTTTGTAGAAAAAACTAGAAAATTTAAAGATTCTTTCGCTTTAAAATTTAGAAATTTCGATTCGCAAAAGGATATTCAATCTCTTATCGGAAAAGAAATTTTTGTAGACGAAGAAAGTTTAGTTAAACTTCCCGAAGGTCAATTTTTTATTCATGATCTTTTGGGAAGTAAAGTCTTCAGAAATAATTTAGAATTCGGAATTTTAATTGACGTCCTTTCTTATCCTGCTAATGACGTTTATGTAATAGAGCATAACGGCGAAGAACTTTTAATCCCGGCTGCGCTTGAATTTATAGAGAGATTTGATCCGATAAATAAAATTTTGGTTTTGAAGCCGGGAGATAGTTTTTATGACGATGATGAGGATTGATATAATTTCCGCGGTTCCCGACCTTCTTTTGAGTCCGCTTAATACAAGCATTATTAAAAGAGCGCAGGACAAAGGTAAAGTAAAAATCTTTATCCATAATCTAAGAGATTATGCTTTTAATAAGCATAAGCAAATAGACGACAAACCATTTGGCGGCGGTCCGGGAATGGTTCTAAAACCTGAGCCGTTCTTTGAATGCATTGAAAAGCTTTTGCAAGAGAGAAGTTACGATCATATTATTTTTACCTCACCAAAAGGGAAAATTTTTGATCAAAAAACAGCAAACAAATTGTCTCTTGCAAACAATATAATGTTTATTACCGGGCATTATAAAGAAATTGATGATAGAGTACGTCAGAAATTTGCTACGGACGAAGTTTCAATAGGCAATTTTGTACTGACCGGCGGTGAACTTCCGGCTTTGCTTATAGTTGATGCGATTATTCGTCTTATTCCGGGTGTTCTGAATGATAGCGAATCGGCTTTAGATGATTCATTTCAGGACGGTGAAAAAATAGAAGCCCCGTTTTACACGCGTCCGGCAGAATACAAAGGAATGAAAGTCCCGGAAATTTTACTTTCGGGAAATGAAAAAGAAATTAAGAAGTGGAAAGAAGAACAATCCCGGATCTTAACAGACAGATGGAAAAATTTTAATAATTAGAAGTGGAGTATAAACCATGGTAGACTTAAATAATATTTTACCGGATCAAATTAAAACAGATATACCGAAATTTGCTTCCGGCGATCATATCAGAGTTCACGTTAGAGTTGTCGAAGGCGATAAGGAAAGAATTCAACCTTTTGAAGGCGACGTTATAAACATAAGAGGCGCAGGCGCAACAAAAACTTTTACAGTCAGAAAAGTTACAAGCGGCGTAGGCGTTGAAAGAATATTCCCATATTATTCGCCTAAAATTGCAAAAATAGAATTGCTAAAAGAAGGCGACGTAAGAAGAGCTAAGCTTTATTACCTTAGAAATCTTTCAGGTAAAGCTGCAAGAATTAAATCAAAAATATAAAATTTTTGTTTTAATTATTTTAACTTAAGGGCATAATTTTTATGCCCTTATTTTTTATTGGTCAGTTACTTATATAATAATGTCACCCCTGCCGGTAGAGAGTGTTGCACAACTCCAAAATGTCATTTCGACCGGAGGGAGAAATCCCATGTATAGCTTAAGTACACAAGTTGAACGTGGGATATCTCAGTCGCAAGGCTCCTTCGATATGACAAGAAAAATTGTGTCATTTCGACTGAGCCTGCCTGTCCGGTAGGCAGGTCCTCGAAGGAGAAATCCCATGTTCAATTCGACAATCTAAGCTTTATAAGGGGATTTCTTCCCGCATACGGGACAGGCACCGGCTTAAGCCGGATTCGAAATGACAATTATTTGTGTGTCGTATCTAATGAGCTTGCAAGCAGGCAGGTTCTCTGTGTTAAATTTTTATAAATGATAGTTTTTAGAAGTACCCTAGATTTATTGTTAAAGAGATGCAATAAAACCTCCGAGGTTTAGGAAAACCTCGGAGGTTTGTTTTACTCGTAATATATAGTGCGGGAAGTTGAAAATGGAAGATGTTAAAAAAATAAAATATTCCCCCCCAGCAGATAGACCTGATTTAAAAACAAAATTATTATTATCAATACTATAATGAAACTATTTTTCCCCAAAAATATTTTTTCAAATATCATTAAGAATGTTTTGCCTTCGGATTTAGGCAATGAAGTAAATTTTCTGCCTTCTCCTTTAATCGCAGGCGAAGTTGCGAAAGATTCAAATTCAATCGGACTCATTCCGACTTTAGATTTAATTAGCCATAAGGAGTTTTTTATTTCCAAGTCATTTGGGATTTCTTTCGAAAATGCTTTGTGCAACTCCTATATTTATTATAATTCAAACGTAAAAAATATAAGTGAGATTTATCTCGGCGGAGATGTGTCTTCTCTTGAAGTAATACTCACAAAAATTTTATTTGAAGAAATGTATGATGCTTCAGTTGATGTTAAAATTGCTCCTGATATTTCATTGATAAATAATCATCATATTCTACTCGTAGGGGATAAAAACTTTGAAGATGAAAAGTTTTCGACTGGTGTAAGTTTTGCTGAAGAAATTATGGATGCGTTTTCGTTTCCGTTCGTAAATTACGTTTTCGCCTCATCTTCAAAACATCTAATCGAAGAATTGAATAATCATCTTGCCGGCTCCGGTTTATTAATTTATGAAAAGGTCGAAAGCGAAAGCTTTGGCGAAGGGATTTCACTAAAAGCTAAGAAGTACATTAGAGAAAATATTTCTTCCTTTATCTTTGATCTTGACGAACAAGATATGGATGGAATAAACCAGCTTATACAACTACCGTTCTTAAGAGGAATTGTAAATGATATTACGGAAGTGAAGTTTGTTTAATTTTATTCAAATTGCTATGTGAGACACACTAAGCACATTCTGATTATCATTCATCTGTTTAATCATTTCAGTTGTCACTTCGGATTTTAATTTCATCGTACAGCAAGCAACCACACCGCCGTCGAATATAATATTCTCAATCTCTTCAATATTAATTTGTTTCTCCCGGATTATGCTCATAATTGACGCAAGCACCCCAGGCTTATCATAATGCTTTACAACCAACTGGTAATGCGCATCGGAAATCTTAGCGCGGTTTACCCAGTGAGCAATGACTCCGCTGTTGACAAATTCTTTAATGATCCTAATTGTTTCTGCAGCCACGGCATTTTGCGCCTGCTCGGTTGAAGCGCCTATATGATGGGTTATATAAACATTTGGGATTGCTTGTAAAGGAGACTTTATTTCTCCCGATTTTTCTTCCGGCTCATTTTTTACCACGTCCATAGCAACTCGAATATTTTTTTCTTTTATAGCTTCAATCATCGCGTCTTGATCGATTAAATCTGCACGGGCTGTATTAATAAGAAACGCATTCGGCTTCATATAGCCGAACATTTTTTTGTCAAATAATCCTTTGGTCTGTGGCGTTGCCGGTAGATGAATTGTTACAATATCGCAAAGCGGAAGAAGCTGATCCATTTCTGAAAAATCCTTTATTGCTATACCTTCAATTCTTGAAATGTCTTTCCCATAAACTCTCATTCCAAACGCTAAAGCGCGCTTAGCAACTTCCTTTCCGATATTTCCAACACCGATAATCCCAAGCGTTTTTCCCATCAGTCCTTCGGCTTTTGAATATTCACCTTTATTCCATTTGCCGTTTCTAAAATCTATTACATTATCGGGGATTCTTCTATCGAGCGAAATTATCAATCCCATCGTCAATTCGGCAACAGCAATAGAATTCATGCCCGGACAGTTGGCAACGTAAATCCCTTTTTGATTTGCTGCCGGAATGTTGATATTATTTACCCCGGCTCCTGCGCGAATTATCAAGTTTAAGTTTTTGCTTTCCTGAATTGTCTTTGCTATTACGTTTGTTGATCTGACAACAAGGATATCAACTTCCTTTGCCGCTTCCGGCAAATCATTTTCTCCGAGCTTCGGAGAATAAATTACATCCAGGTCAATATCTTTCAACTGCTGAATATATTGTTCCGGAAATTTATCGGCGATTAAAACTTTTACTTTAGTCATAAGTTCCTCTCTTATTTTGATTTCATTGAATATGAGGGAGTTGAGCTCTAAATTTTTTGTACTGCTAAATTACATACAAATAGAACAAAAATTAAGTCAGTAGATAACTTGTTTTCAAACCTCCGAGGTTTTCCTAAACCTCGGAGGTTTATGGCTTGAACTCAATTAAAATTCATAATTTGTTTTTATGCTTTTGTCTGTTAAAAAACTTACCATCTGCTTTTCAGATTGAAAAAATGATTTAACTTCTTTGATATCGGACAGTGTACCGGCTCTTACATTAAGTAAATCTTTTGCATTTGAAAATTCCCAATCTTCAATTTCCCGGGCTAAATTCCCTTTAACCGGATTTTCAAGGATATATTTAATAACCCACATAAAATATGATTCGTCCGTAATCTCTTTGCTTTTTGTTTTGCTTTCGAAGAGTGTACCGCTTCGTCTATGCTTAACGTTAACTGCTTTTGTGTATGAATTTAATAGTGAGGAGGTAAATTGTGAAATTGTAAACTTTTCGGTTTGTTGTTTAACAAAAAGATGAAAGTGATTCGGCAATAAGCAGTAAGCTAAAATATTTATATAAAACTTTTCTTTGTAATATTTTATTCTTCTTAAAAAGTAGATGTACTCTTCGGCGCCGAAAAATATTTTTTCTTTATTGGCTCCGCGGTTGTATAAATGGTGGTAAGTGTTTTTATAATAGTTGTGCGGTTTGTTCATGATAAACTTTCCTTACATGTATTAAACCTTCGAGGTTTAAGAAAACCTCGAAGGTTAACAGCATGGTTATATAAAATTTATTTTAACATTGGTATTTTTATTCCATGTAACTTTGCGTTTGATATTGCTCTTTCATAACCGGCATCGGCATGACGAACAATTCCGGTGCCGGGATCGTAAGTTAAGACCCGCTCTAATCTTTTTTCTGCTTCTTTAGTTCCATCTGCTACGATTACCATTCCGGCATGAATGGAATTTCCAATTCCAACGCCGCCGCCGTGATGCACTGAAACCCAACTCGCACCTCCGATTGCATTTAATAGGACATTAAGAATAGGCCAATCTGCAATAGCATCGCTGCCGTCTTTCATCGCTTCGGTTTCTCTATTTGGCGAAGCAACGGAACCGCAATCAAGGTGATCTCTTCCTATTACAATCGGTGCGCTTACTTTTCCCGAAGCGACCAAGTCGTTAAATATCTTTCCCATTTTTGCGCGCTCGCCGTAGCCAAGCCAGCAGATGCGTGAAGGCAATCCTTGAAAATGAACTCTCTTCTGCGCCATGTCAATCCAGTTGCAAAGAGATTTGTTTTCCGGGAAAGCATCTTTTACCGCCTGATCTGTTGTGTAAATATCTTTTGGATCGCCGGAAAGCGCTGCCCAGCGGAAGGGACCTTTGCCGTCACAGAATAAAGGACGAATAAACTCCGGTACAAATCCCGGGAAATCAAAAGCATTTTCTAATCCGTTTGCCTTTGCTTCGCCTCGAATATTATTGCCGTAATCAAAAGTAATTGCACCTCGTTTCTGAAACTCCAGCATCGCTTCAACGTGAGTTACGATAGTTCTCTTTGCAAGCTTAATATATTCGTCCGGGTTGTTTTTCCTTAGTTGAAGTGCTTCTTCGAAGCTCATTCCCATCGGAACGTAACCATTTAAAGTATCGTGAGCGGAAGTTTGATCTGTTAAAATATCCGGAATGATTTTCTTTTTCAAAATTCTTGGTAATACTTCCGCAGCATTTCCAACCAAGCCGACGGACAGAGCTTTCTTTTCTTCTTTAGCTTTAAGAACTATTTTTAGCGCTTCATCAAGATCTTCCGAAATTACATCTATGTATCCGGTATCCAATCTTTTCTGAATTCTTTTTCTGTCAACGTCAATTCCAAGGAAAACAGCTCCGTTCATAGTTGCCGCCAAAGGTTGAGCGCCGCCCATACCGCCGAGTCCTGCAGTTAATAAAAATCTTCCGGAAATATCTCCGTCAAAATATTTTCTTCCACATTCCGCAAAAGTTTCATAAGTACCCTGAAGAATTCCCTGTGTCCCGATATATATCCAGCTCCCGGCAGTCATTTGTCCGAACATAGTTAAACCTAAATGTTCCAATCGCCTAAACTCTTCCCAGGTTGCCCAATGCGGGACAAGCATAGCGTTAGAAATTATTACTCTCGGCGCATCAGAATGTGTCTTAAAAATTCCGACCGGCTTTCCCGATTGTACTAAAAGTGTTTCATCGTTTTCAAGTTCTTTAAGAGATTTTATTATTGCCTCATAAGATTCCCAATTGCGCGCTGCCTTGCCGCTTCCTCCGTATACAATTAATTCCTCCGGCTTTTCCGCAACTTCCGCATCAAGATTATTCATCAACATCCGCATTGCGGCTTCTTGAACCCATCCTTTGCAGGAAAGCTTATTCCCGTGCGGGGCTTTGATTTCTAATTTTTCTTTTTCGGTGATCATGGTTATCTCCTTCTACAATATCCTTCAGCTATATTCGAGGATATTGATTGTGCAGCATCCAGAATTTGCGCTTTCAATTTAAAATCAAGTCTCTGAATTTCAAGCACCTTTTGATTTATCAATCTAAATAAATCGATGCTATCATTCCAGACTTCCAATTTCATATAGCCGCGATTTAAATTACGCCTACTAGTTTACTCCATAATCCTTTCTCTCCATTACCACCATTCCACTCCTCCACCCCTCCACTACTCCATCAATCTTTAAAGTGATTATCCAAAATATTTTCATATTGAGTATACATTGAACGGTAAAGCCATCTCTTTAGAAACCAGCTTTTCTTCATTTCCTTTTCGAGGAACTCTACATTCTTTTCAATAGAAAATTTTAATCTTGTTCTTTCATCTTTAGTTAGTTTAATTATTTCGCTGTCGCTTGCTAACTTTTCGAGCAGCGAGTTAAAAACTTTTATCTCAGCGAAATATTTATTGTCGCCTTGTATTTGTTTTAAGTTTTGATTGCAAAATGTCTTTAGAATTTTCTTTTCATTTTTATTGAATTCAAAATTATAGTTTGTGAATAATTTCTTCATGTTCTCCTGAATATGTTTTAAGTGATAGTAATTTGTCCTTCATTGCCTGGAATCCGGGTTTGATAACGTTATAAATATAAAAGAGCCTTTCATTATAAGGAATGAAAGCGGACTTCATGGAGTTGATAGTAATCTTTTCCACGTCATCCATATTTACATTAAAATGCTCGATAGCAGTAACGAACTCTTTTGTCATAGTTGTATCGCTCATCAGCCGGTCGTCGGTATTTATTGTTACTCTATATTTCTCTTTGAAAAAAACACCGAACGGATGATTTTCAATTTTATCTACTGCGCCTGTATGAACATTACTTAGCAGGCAAATCTCAAGTGGAATTCTTTTATCAAGGACATATTGAGCAAGGTCTCCGAAACCGACTACATTGCCTTCCTTGTCAAAAGTAAAATCTTCCACAAGATGAGTTGCGTGCCCAATTCTATGAGCGCCGCACCATTGGATAGCCTGCCAAATTGATTCCTTGCCGAAAGCTTCTCCGGCATGAATAGTTATATTAAAATTTGCGCGTTGAATAAATTGGAATGCTTCGATATGCTTTTTCGGAGGGTAGCCTCCTTCTTCGCCGGCAAGATCGAAACCAACGACACCTTGATTTCTAAAGTTAACGGCAAGCTCAGCGATCTCTAAAGTATTTTTCATATTGCGCATGCCGCACAATATTAACCCGTAGCCTACCCCGAAATCCCGTTTCCCTTTTTCAAGTCCCTCTAATACTGCGTTGACGACATCCTCATTATAAAGCCCTTTTGACGTATGAAAGACGGGAGCAAATCGTGACTCGACATAGCAGACGCCGTCATTTTTCATATCTTCCATCATCTCATATGCAGCGCGCTCAAGTGATTCCTTTGTTTGCATAACTGCGCAAGTGTGTTCAAAGCCTTGCAGATATTCCGCTAAATTTCCTTTGTTGGCACCCTGATGGAACCATGCCCCAAGCTCACCCTCGTCTTTTGTAGGTAGTTTATTATACTTAATATCTTTTGCTAAGTCGATTACGGTTTGTGCACGTAGACCGCCGTCAAGATGGTCGTGAAGTAAAACTTTAGGGACTGATTTAATGATTTGTTCTGTAGTCAAGAAAACCTCGCTTTTACTTTGAAAAAATATTCTTTTAAAACAGTAAAATCAACGGGGATATGTTTATTCGGGATTAGAAGAAAACTCATCATGGCGCGGTAAGTCGAAAGTTCAAGATTAAGTTTAAGTTCAAGGAAAAAGGAAGGACAATATTCCGCCATTTCAGCCGTGGTTGACGACGTGACATTTTGCGATATTCATCTGATAGATAATGACAAATAAAATTTAAATGATGTGTCGCTCCTCCGGAGTTTTAACGTTTTTTCTTTCGTTGATGTTCTACTAATGTGTCGCCGCTCTGCGGCTGGCTTAAGTTAGATATAAGTGGCTCATCATTTTAAGTGAAAAGCGCCAGCCGTGCGGCATATTAGTAGAAAAGTACTAAACGAAAAAATAAAAAAAGCCACAGAGTGGCGAAAACGATCTCCAGGATAGAGCATGTTCGACGACCGTCAGGGAGGGGAAACCCCCTGTAAAGCCAGTTACCTGAGTTGAACATGGGATATCTCAGTCGTAGAACTCCTTCGATATGACATAAAAAATAGTTGTCATTTCGACGACCGAAGGGAGGAGAAATCCCAAGTACAAGCTCGCAGTCCGCAATAAACATGGGATTTCTCACCGGCTAAAGCCGGATTCGAAGTAGTTATGTTTAAAAGGCAAATTAGTAAAAATAGAGAAATAAATGATTTGAGTAAGTAGTGTAGATAATAACAAAAAAGAGCATCCCTTCATAAATTTATAAGTAAAACCAAATACAAAATAAATAAACAGAAAGGACGCTCTTATGAATAGTGAAAATAAAATATTGAACTTCAATAATCAACAGTTTTATGTTGGTATAGATGTACATAAAAAAAACTGGGAAGTGACAATCAGAACCGGAGGGATGCCATTGAAGACTTATTCAATGGATGCATCAGCACAACAGTTGAGCAGATATATGCAAGAGAAATATCCTGGCGGACAATACAACAGTGCTTATGAGGCAGTTCGCCGCGGCGAATCAGCGGTTACTGGACACACCGCCAGTTGATAGAATTGGGATTCAAGAATATAATAGTATCCCCCAACGAGGTGCCCACTAGCGGCAAGGAAAAGTCACATAAGACAGATAGTATTGATTCCAGAAAATTAGCCAGGGAATTGGAGAATGGTTCAATCCATTGCATATATATACCGAGTCAGCTAAATCAAGAGCTAAGGTCACTGGTACGCATGAGATATCAGCTAATGAAAAGTAGTGCGAGATTGAAGAATCAGATAAAGAGTTACCTAAATTTTTACGGGCATATAATCCCGGAAAATTACGAGACAAAGCATTGGTCAGGAATATTTATAAATCATTTGAGATCACTGAGTTTTCAGTACGAAATGGGCAAAGAGCAGTTGGATATATATCTGAGCGACTTAACGGAAAAGAGGAAACTGATATTAAAGACAATTACTAGGATAAGGCATTATTGTCAGGTTCATGGATTTGAAAAAGATATACAGATATTGATGACAGTACCGGGTATAGGATTTATAACGGCGGTGACCATATATGCAGAGCTGATGGATATAAAACGGTTTAAGAGATTAGATACTCTGGCAAATTATGTAGGACTAACTCCGGCTGTCCACTCAAGCGGAGAAAAAGAGCATACCCTAGGATTGAAGATGCAGCACAATAGGTATTTAAGGAGCTTGCTGATAGAAGCCTCTTGGATAGCGGTAAGAAATGATCCGGCTATGACAGCAAGTTACAATGAATACATAAAAAGGATGAGTAAACAAAAAGCTATAATAAGAATAGCAAAAAAACTTCTAAACAGAATAAAAACTGTTTGGACGGAAAACAAAGCATATGTTTGTTCTGTAGTTAAGTAACGAGTTAGACTAAAAATTAAGCAATAAATACAAAATTAAATATCGATCAATAATTTATTTTCCTTGCTGACCATTGTTTGTCATTTGTCCCAGATAAAGGGATTTGTCGAAGTTTGTGGCAGCAAGATTATATTTTAATTTATACTTCTTGCGGCCTAAGAGAATATTTTCCATTAAAGCAGATTTCTTAGAGAAAGTCCGTTTATAACAGTTTGAAATTATTTTTTTGATATTTAATAGAAAGGCTTTGCCCAACAAAACACGGGAAGGGATAAACTCTTTAATTAGCTCTCGGAAGGTTTATCTCTTTCCAATTATTAAAATAAAATATTATGAAGGTAATTGTGGAACTCTACTATTTACTTGACTTTTAACATAACAATGACAATAACATATGTGTCATATAGAAGAACCCGCCTTCAGCGAAAACGATCTCCAGGATAGAGCGTGTCATTTCGACTGAGTCCTCGAAGGAGAAATCCCATGCTCAATTCGATTACCAGAACTATTCGTGGGATTTCTCACCGGCTAAAGCCGGATTCGAAATGACAGTAGAACATAAATTCTATTCTGCAATAAAAGCAGTAAAGTTTTCCGATAAGATGAAAAAAATGCATGGTAATCAATTGGATGCAATTTATTTATATTAAAAAATTCAAACAATTAGGTTGGCTTAAATTATGCTATTAAAAAAAAGGACGGCTAAATTAAAATTAGACAACTGGGGTGATAGAATGGAATGTTGGAGTGATGGAATAATGGAATAATGCGGGGAAAAAGAAATAATAATTTTTATTTAAAAATCGCTTGCATCTTTAATAAAAATAATTTTATTTTAGCCCGTGATTTTATTAAATGTTTTTCTTTATATTAGGTAAGTTAAATTTTGATATTTAATGAAGGTTACAAAACTGATCTGAGTCCTCTTGAATGGCGGGATGGGTGCAAATCAAAAAGGTATCGTCAAATAAACTTTCCCCATTTCGAGTCAAATCAAATTCCTTTATTAAAACATTTTTATTTTGTCGTTAGGTATTTAATTGAAGTATTATATTATTTTAAAGTTAAATTTCTTTTAAAAAGTGTTAAAATTGAATAATTAGTTGACTTCTAGTAAAATAATAAATATATTCCTCACTAAAATTTGAGTTAAAAATAAATAATCTATATAATTGCTAAGTAATGGAACAGGAGAAAGTAATATGTTAAGAACTTTACCGCCTTAGTCCTCACACCTTCTTTCAAGAGAGAATAAATATGAAAATAATTTATTCCGGTCTAAATGTAATCAAAAATGTTATTCAAATTCTTAAGTCAGTTCTAAATTATTATTATCCAAGGAGGATACATGTTAAATTTTAAGAAACAATTCGGTAGTCTGCGACTCAGCGGATTATCTCTCCTGATGGCATTCTTGCTCATGGGAGTTTTTGGCTCTTCAACATCTTATGCAGCCGCTCCTACTTCGGTTGACACAGTTGGTGCACGGGCGAAAGTAGTTGTGAAACTTGCGAATAAGAGTTCGCAAGATTCCTTACTCGTGCCGACTTTTAAAATAGTCGTTATAGATACGCTTACTAATACCGCCGATTCGGTTGCGGTCAGCTTCAAAAATAGATCTTTCCTGTTTGGTAACGGACGCTACAAAGTAGTTGCATCAAATGGAACTATTCTTGCCGATACCAGTGCTCGTGTCAATACAGGGAAAGATTCACTATTTATCAAAATTTCAGGAGTTGGCGGCGCAACAGGAAACTACACAGATACGCTCACTATTTCTGGCGTTTATGTTACGGATACTCTCGTGACAGCCAAAAGTGATAGTAATACTGTAGATAGCCTGACTTTTGCTGTAGGTAATGGAGCAACACGTACCGCGGGATTACACCAAGGTACAGCATTCGTGATTCTGCCTGGTTCTATTTACAACGCTACTATTACCACTCAGCCTCTATCTTCTATTGCAGCTGGGTCTAATATGAGTGCGACATTATCTTTTACTGATA
>JAKBMG010000024.1 GCA_021831685.1 Bacteroidota bacterium
TCGTTCAATATTTCGAGCTTTATGGGTGCAATAATGATGGTTGGCATTGTTGCAGAGAACAGCATTTTTCTAGTACATTATTTTCTTAAATTTCAGAAAGAAGGAATGCCGTTGAAGGAGGCGATAATTGAAGCCGGAGCAATAAGGTTCCGTCCGATTATAATGACAGCGCTTGCCGCAATATTAGCACTAATGCCTCTGGCATTGGGAATAGGTGCTGGCGCCCAAATGCAACAGCCGCTGGCAATTTCCGTTATCGGTGGATTTTCATTATCAAGCTTGCTTTTACTTTTTGTTCTTCCTGTATTGATTGCAAAGTATAAAAAATAAATAGGATGGGTTTTTTGTCTTTTTTAAGTAAATATTAACTATGAGGTCATTATGAAACAGATGAAGCGTTACGTGGTCATAATTTTTGTTTTGTTGCTTTTTGTTTTGCCAGGAAATTTGTTCCCGCAATCTTCCGGTTATAAAGTTGTCAACAAAATTTTAATCGGCGGAGAAAATAGGTGGGATTATCTATCAATAGATACAGTAATGCACCGTTTATTTATCACACACATGTCAAAAGTAGATGTGGTAGATTTGAACAATGGAAAATTAGTTGGAGAGATAAACGATCTTAATGGAGTTCATGGGGTAGTATTTGCTTATGAATATGGAAAAGGATTTATAAGTAATGGGCGCGATAATTCAGTTACAGTTTTTAATCTAAAAACATTGAAGAAAATCGGCAACATAAAAGTTCCCGCAAAGGGTCCTGATGCTATAGTTTATGATCCTTTCACGAAAAGGGTTTTTACTTTTAACGGAGATAGTAAAAATGCAACCGCTATAGATGCAAAGACAGATAAAGTAATAGGTAATATTGACCTTGGCGGAAGTCCCGAATTTGCAGTATCGAACAATCACGGCAAAATGTTTGTTAACTTGGAAGATCAAAGTATGATTGAAGAATTTGATCCAAAAACATTAAAGACAGAGGCGAAATGGTCTGTTGCTCCTTGCAAATCTCCGTCCGCTCTTGCAATCGATCTAAAGAACGGTATTTTATTTTCGGGTTGTAGGAATAAAATGACGGCTATAGTAGATATAAAGACAGGGAAATTGATAACAACTTTACCAATAGGAACCGGCGTTGATGCTAATTACTTTGACCCGGTAAATAAACTTATTTTCAGTTCATGCTGGGACGGGGCTATTACGGTCATTAAAGAATACTCCCCCATTAATTTTAAGGTAATCGATACTATCTCAACTGAGAAAGGAGCCAGAACTATGTCGTTTGATAAATCAACCGGTAAAATTTATACTGTAACAATGCTGCAAGGCAAAAATAATTCTAAAGAGTTCGGAATATTGATTTTAGCAAAATAAAATCGATATTGGGATGACATCTTATGATTAAGTTATCATCCCTTTTTAACAAATTACTTTAGCAAAATAGCCTTCATCATTTTTGATCTTAAACCGTTGAACGTTACCTGATAAAAATAAATCCCCGAAGAAAGGTCAAGCTTCGAAGCATCAAAACTAACGCTATACTGGCCCTGGCCTTTTTCCCCGTTCATCAGAGTAGCTACTTCTTTTCCCAGGACATTATAAACTTTAATGTTTACAAAACCATTTTTCGGTATTTGAAACTCAATGTTAGTGGAAGGATTAAATGGATTAGGATAATTTTGCTGAACTTCAAATGACTTTACAATTTTCTTATCTTCTTTAACCTCCGTCACCTTTTCAAAGTCTATATAATTGAAATTATAGTTACTACCATAAAAACCTACCTGCAAAGTATGTGTTCCTTCGGTTAAATTATAATTTCCAGCGTCAACTGTTTGCCAACTCTGATAGCCGTTAGTATTCGGAAGATTATTAAATCCGCCTAATATTTGATTATCCCACCGAATTATAATTTTTCCGGTTGTTGATACTGAAGCAATTTTTAGAGTAAGATCATAAGTTCCGCTTTGAAGTACATTAGTTGTGAAAGTCAAAAATTCTCCGTTGTTTATCCAACCAACGTCATAGCCGTTTGTAAAAGAGTCGCTGCACTTTTCGATATCCACTCCGTTGTTTCTGAATTGTCCGCCGCTGTTTAGGGAATCGCTGTCCAAGTATGCATATCCTTTTTGTCCCATATCATAATTTACCCCAAATACAGCCCCAGGAATAGTGTTATTTATAAATGGGATTGTAGCGGTTGAAGTTGGTTGACGCATAAGTGCGTCAATCACATCTGGATTGAAATCACAATTAAAGCTTATCATATTTTGAACCATCGCCATCAATGTAGTCATAGCAAATTGAGCATTAGGAGTTTGATTATTGTTCCAATTATTTAAAAGAGTTTTATAATCTGCAGTTTCCTTAATAGATAAAGGGCAATTAACCGAATTCATTTTCTTTAATGGCCACCAGCACCAACCGATATCATTTGTATTCATTACTTGAATACATTGAGTATACCAGGTATCTGTATTTTCACCCGACTCTCCCATCCACAATGGAACTTGTTGTGAATTTCTTAAATCGACTAAATACTGAATAGATCCTTGATTCGTTGCATTCCAATACTTATGGAAACTGTAAACCATATTGTTATCCCATTTCGGGGTTAGCAACGAGAAGTCGGTTGCATAATTGTTCCCTTCAATGAAAACAATATGATTTTGATCTACTTGACGTATTGCGTTAGTAATTTTCATAAAAAAGTCTCTAAACTGCTGAGTATTAGAGCTAAAGTCCCAAACGGTTTCATTTAAGAGGTCATAACCGCCGATCCATTTCTGATTAGCATAACGTCGAGCAAGTTTTTGCCATAGATCGACGGTTCTATTTTGGTTTGAAGTGTCTTGCCAAAGTGAAGGGTAGCCTTGATAGTCGCTTATGTTATCTTGATTTTGTCCCCCCGGCGCACAATGCATATCAAGTATTAAATAAATATGATCTGCCGTGCACCAGCTTAAAACACTGTCTACATAATTGAATCCGTCTTGAATATAAACGTAAGGTGTAGCTTTTGGCGTAAATAAATTATAATGAAAAGGAAGCCGGATAGAATTAAAACCCCATGCTGCAATTCTGTCAATGTCTGCTTTAGTAATGTAAGTTTGCCTATAGGCATTCCAAAACTGTGCCCCATTTTGTTGACCGACAGTATTAACTACTAAATTATAAATTGCCGTAGGTGAGTTTGCATTTGTTTGCCACATATATCCTTCCGGCTCTAGCCAATTGCCAAGGTTTACTCCTTTAAGGTGAACTTCATTATTATTTCCGTCAACAATTATGGTTCCGGATGTATGCAAGTAGCCCTGCCCAAATATGTTTTGTACTGAAGTTATTACAAGAAACATTAAAATAGAAAATACTAAAAATAGCTTTTTGTTTTCCCTTTTAATGTTTTTAAAATAATTGTAACTGTTTCTTTTCATAATATCCCGGTTAATTTTAAATTTAAAAATGTTCAACAAAATTTTGAAACTCTTGCAAAATTACTTTAGGAAAATTGCAATAATCAGTCCAAATATGAATCTTAGATAAGTTTTAATTTATGATAAAATTACTATAGTTTGTTTTGTGTTAGAAATGATTTTTACCAAAATGATAAAAGGGACTTTATCAAATCAATAAAAATATTTAAGAAAAAGCCGCGATGTAAATTGAACAAAACAAAATTCATAATTTAGAAAAAACCCTCAATCCGGCATAATGCGAGGAAATGACATGGTTTATATAAATTTATAAAACAGCTATGTTGCATAATTATTTTTTATCTGATCTTTTTAATTAGAATGTGACGGCATCAACCAAAATTTCATGAAGTTTGAAAGAAGAATTACTAAATTGCAGTTAATAATTTAAATTTACTTGAATGAAACGATTTGATGTTCCGCAATTTTATAAAAGTTCTTTTATCTCAAGGATAAAGGATTCTCGAAAGTTAAACGATCCGCGTAAAAGGGATTTCTCTCCGACTTTATTGGATTTTGGTCCGGCAAGATTTTTTATTGCACGTCATTTCGGATTTTGCTACGGTGTTGAAAATGCGATTGAAATTTCATATAAAACTCTTGAACAAAATCCCGGAAAAAGGGTTTTTCTACTAAGCGAAATGATCCACAATCCAGGTGTAAACTCCGATCTTACCGATCGAGGAGTTCAATTTATCATGGATACCTCAGGTAGACAACTCATTGACTGGAACAATCTTCAGCCGGAAGACATTGTCATCATTCCAGCCTTTGGAACTACGATTGAAATCCAAAATATGCTTAGGGAAAAAGGAATTGATCCTTACCGTTATAACACAACCTGTCCGTTTGTAGAAAAGGTTTGGAACCGTTCGGAGCAATTAGGAAATGAGAATTACACGATAATAATCCACGGCAAGCATAATCACGAAGAAACACGCGCCACTTTTTCGCATAGTATTCAAAACTCGCCAGCTTTAATCTTAAGAGATATTGAAGAGGCGAAAATTCTTTCTTCAATTATTTTGGGCAATAGAGATAAAAATGATTTTTACAAACTCTTTGCCGGAAAATTTTCGAAGGAATTTACTATAGAAAACGACTTGGATAAAATCGGAGTAGTGAACCAGACTACCATGCTTGCCAGTGAAACAGATGCAATAGCGAATCTCTTAAAGGAAACCGTAATAAAGAGATATGGAATTGAAAACCTGAAGGATCATTTTGCCGATACTCGTGATACTTTGTGCTATGCAACTTATGATAATCAAGAAGCAACTTACGGTTTATTGAATTATAAAGCTGATTTTGCAATTGTCGTGGGAGGTTACAACAGCAGCAATACCAGCCACATTGTCGAGCTATGTGAAGAAAAGTTAGAAACCTATTTTATTTCCTCAGAAGAAAAAATCATCTCACCAACACAAATTAATCATTTTAATTTTCATACCAAGCAAGAAGTTGTGACTGAAAACTATTTGCTGGATAAAAATCCGGTGGATATTATATTAACTAGCGGCGCTTCCTGCCCAGATGCTGTAGTCGATAGAGTTCTCCAAAAAATCTTATCTTTTTTTGAAAATACAAGGAGTATTGAAGAAGTTATAAAGGAAGCAATTTTAAGAGACGGTAAGTAAGATTACTAACTAATGTTATACAAATCTTGGAAAGTTGGGGAAAGTTGGAGTAATGGAATTGAGCGGTTTTTTCCATTATTCCAATATTCCATCTCCGAAAGGCTGTTTTGCTTAAAGAGAATTAATAATTAACCTTTTTTATTCGTACCTCAGTGTTGAGAATGATATACTACAGAGGCATAAAGCCGGTTCAAAAATTATTCTAAAATAAAGTTAAAAGGTTTTGAACTTGGGAATAAGCATGTTTCATCATTGCACGGTTGATAATTAACTTCGCCTTTGACCTGAATTTTTCCTTTAACGACTTTCATAATTGGTTTTAATTCAACCTTTATTGTTGTTTCATTTTCAAATAAAGCTAATTCGGATTCGGAAAAGCTAAGTTTTTTTAGCAAAGGAGGTGGGAAATTTATTTTAACAACTTTGAAGTTGGGGTTGTCCTTAAATTTTATTGATGTCGGAGATAGATTGCTATCAAGCGGTTTGTCGGAATTTATATGCCATCCTTGCTTTATTTTTAGGATGAGATAAACATCAACAATGCCCTCTTTTTTCAATCGAATTGTCGATGTCTTCACCTTGACATCGACAATTTTTTCAGGCGAAATATCCTGCGGATGTAAATCGTTCAAGAAAATGCAGAGTAAGAAAAAATTCAATATATAAAATATCTTTAGTTTCATACAGATTCCTTTTTATGCTATCTCTTATTTGGTGATTGTTGTCGATGACTGAGCAGGAACATCAACATAAAAAGATTGAAATATTTTTTTTGTAGAGTTATCCTGAACCCATACAACAACAGCTAGATTATTCCCATCTATTTTATTAGTCTTTGCGCGCCAGCCTGTAAAGCGCACATTGGGTCGCCAAGAGGGATCTTTCGTCGGGTCATTCAGATATTTTGTTAAGTCTTCTTCGATTTTATTAAGATCAAAAACTTCTTTGAAATTTTCGAAGTTCTTCTTTATATTCAATTCAATTTCATTTCCCGAGCCGATAAGATTTCGTACAACAAAAATTTGTTTGTCCACCCCATTACCGCCCAAATAGTCAATTGATTTCTCCACAAGAGCCAAATGAAGTGAAGCATCTTTAACAGGCTTTCCTTTAATAGTTAAATTAACGTTTATAAGCTTTTCGTTAATTGCAGCACTTCCGGAAATCTGCAATTCGGGTTTTTCATTTATCAATTTTGTAATTGCTAAATTATAAACATTGAACCTGTTTTTTAACAAAAACTTTGGGCCGCCGCCGGTAATTTTTTCTGTACCATCAAAGAAAACCGTTGGTGTTCCAAAATTTCCTCCATAATATTTATAACGTTGGAAAGTTTGCGGATTGGTAAGCGGATCGGGTCCGGGAATATGAACATGATATTCTAAAATTGCGAGATCATTTTTGGGATAATAATTTGACAAATCATCAAAAGCATAATCGGCAGCAGCGCAAGGGTTGCATTCAGCGCCGGTAAATAATTCTGCAAGCACAACTTTACCAGAAGTTTTTTTACTGAAACGTCCCGGCGCAAAAGCGGCGAGATCTTCCTTTTGCTTCTCTACCATATCTTGCAAACCTTGTTTATCAATACCCTCTTTTTGTGCAAGTGTAGCGGCAGCTTTGGAAATTCTTTGATTTTCAAAACCAATGATACCAGAGATATAAGCATTCAATGCATTCTTATTTTGTCCCAGTTTTTCATAAGTGTTACCGAGTGCATACCAAAAATCAAAATCCCACGGATCATCAAACTCTTCGATTGATTTTAACTCAGCTAAAGCCGGTTCTAATTTATTTTCGGCTGAATAAACTATTCCAAGATTTTTTTTGAAAAGTATGATATCGTCAATGCTTGAATTTTTATTTAATGAGTATACTCCTTCCTTTGTCCATTTCTCCGCTTGCGGAAAATTGGCTCCAAGTTTGGCTAAAAAAACTCCCGCATTTGAATTAGTTGTAATTTTATCTTTACTTTTGTTCTCCTCAAAATATTTTTTTAAAATTGAAGCTGCTACTTCATTTTTTAATTTATCTTGTTCATCTTTTGTTGTTTTTGCCTCCAAGACCCACTTATTAAATCTTGTTAAAGCTTGGTCATTATCGCCATATATTATAGCTTGTGCAGCAGTATTTATAGCTTCTAACTTTTTACCGGCAGCTTCTTCAAAAGCAGCTAAGTTTAAAAGGTAAGCAGGGTCATTTTCGTGTCCAATTATTGCTTGTTTTTCTAAAGTATATGCAGAATCAAATTTTCCCAAATCAAATAATACAAGAGCGCGAGTATCTAAATACATCGATAGATTTTGCGGATTGTTGTTCCGGGCTAATTCAACGGCTCTTTTTGAATAAACATCCGCCGAGTCCAATCCTACTTTTTTCTGCGCCAAAGTATACGCTACTTCGTTATAAGGATTCATTCTCATTTCGGGAGGAATTATTTCAAAGTATTGGTTAACAAAATAGAGAGCTGAATCAACTTTCCCAAGATCAAGGTAAGCCGAAAAAATATTTGCTTTTGCTATGCCACCGTAATTGCTTTCGGGATAATCTTTAATAAATAGTTTCATTGCATTAATTTTTTGCGAAGCATCCTTCAACCCGGCGGCTTTTTTAATCGCATCAATTTCCTGAGTCTGTGCAGATCCAACTCGAACCAACACAATAAATAAAAGCAACGCACTTAAAAAAAATTTCCTGCTCAGTTTGAACATTGTGATCTCCTACTTTATAATCATCCAAAAATATTTTGAGAATAAAACTAATGCTTTTTTTTGATAAATGTTAGAGAGTCCAACTGAAATAAATTTGTTATTCTTTCAGGTATTAGGTAATTTTGAACGCAAAATTTAGGAAAGAATGAGTAAGATTAAAGCAATAATACCTGTTGCTGGAATTGGTAGCAGGCTAAAGCCTCATACTTATTCCACGCCAAAAGTTTTATTGAATGTTGGGGGAAAGCCCATCATTTCCCACATTCTTGATAAGCTTTTAGAAGAAGGAATAACTAATGCGACTTTTGTTATCGGTCATCTCGGCAATATGATAATGGATTATGTAAAGAAGTCTTATCCTTCAATCAAAGCAGATTTTGTACAGCAAAAGGAAATGGAAGGATTAGGACATGCTATTTATACCGCTATTCCTACTTTTGATTCCGATGAAATTTTTATAATTCTCGGCGATACAATTTTTGATGTTAATCTAAAAGATGTATTTAAGAACAAAAAAACTTCTCTCGGCGTAAAGGAAGTTGAGGATCCAAGGCGCTTCGGTGTTGCAATAGTTAATAACGGTTATATTAAAAAGTTAGTAGAAAAACCGCAAACTTTCGTTTCCAATTTAGCTCTCGTAGGGCTTTACTACATCTCAAACTCCAGGACTTTGGTTAAGAGTCTAAATAATTTAGTTGAAAAAGATGTTAGAACCAAAGGCGAACTTCAATTAACCGATGCATTACAGATGATGATTGAATCAGGAGAAAAAATTTCTACCTTCCCCGTGGAAGGGTGGTATGATTGCGGCAATCCTGAAACGCTTCTCTCGACAAATAGATTTTTACTTGACAAAAAAAGCGTAAGTAAAAATTTTGAAAACGTTGTAATAAATCATCCGGTCTTTATCGCAGATAATGCTGAAATATCGAACTCTGTAATCGGTCCCTATACAACGATAGATGCAGGTTGTAGTATCTCGGAATGCATAATAAAAAATTCCATTGTAGGAACAAATGCACAGATATCACGTTCATTGCTTGAAAATTCTATCATCGGGAATAATTCTCTAATCAAAGGAAGTTACAAGAAACTAAATTCCGGTGATTCATCAGAAATAGATTTTTATTAAATTAAATATAGAATAGGAAAAATACGATGTCATACTTTTTCACATCCGAATCGGTTTCCGAAGGGCATCCCGACAAAGTTAGCGATGCAATATCTGACGGAATTTTAGACGCAATTTATAGAAAAGACCCAATGGCAAGAGTAGCTTGCGAAACATTTGTTACTACCGGATTGGTTCTTGTAGGCGGCGAAGTAACAACCAGTGCTTACATAGAAGTACCTGATATAGTTAGACAAACAGTTAAAAATATAGGCTACACAAGCGCAGAATATAAATTTGATTCCGAATCTTGCTCTGTACTAAACGCAATTCATTCACAATCGCCGGACATTGCGATGGGAGTTGACAAAGGAGGCGCAGGTGATCAAGGATTAATGTTTGGTTATGCTT
Organism: Bacteroidota bacterium; assembly: GCA_021831685.1. Taxonomy (GTDB): domain Bacteria; phylum Bacteroidota; class Ignavibacteria; order Ignavibacteriales; family Ignavibacteriaceae; genus FEN-1297. Next base: position 9,347 of record JAKBMG010000024.1, read on the forward strand.
GCGATCAAACTCCGGAACTAATGCCTATGCCGATTATGTTTGCTCATAAGTTAGTAAAAAAATTAGCAGACATTAGGAAAAATAATATTAAGCTGATGCCCTATCTTCGTCCCGATTCCAAATCCCAGGTTACGATTGAGTATGACGATAACAATAAACCTATCCGCGTAGATACTGTTGTTATTTCCACTCAGCATGATGCCGATGCAAAACAGAAAAAGATTAGAGAAGATGTTATCGAGCATGTGATTAAAAAAATCATTCCGGAAAAATATCTTGATAAAAGGACAAAATACTTTGTTAATCCAACTGGTAGGTTTGAAATAGGTGGACCACACGGCGACAGCGGATTGACTGGTAGAAAAATTATTGTCGATACATACGGTGGTTGGGCTCCTCACGGCGGCGGCGCTTTTTCAGGTAAAGATCCTTCAAAAGTTGATAGAAGCGCGGCATACGCGGCAAGACACATTGCTAAGAATGTTGTCGCAGCCAAGCTTTCAAAAGAATGTCTTGTCCAAGTTGCTTATGCTATTGGTGTTGCTCAACCTGTTTCTATTTTTATTGATACAAAAGGAAGCGGAAAAATTCCAGATAAAGAAATTTCCAAAATGATTTCCAAAGAAGTTGATTTAACTCCTAAAGGAATTATCGAAAGATTAAACTTGAGAAGGCCAATCTATCAGAAGACTTCCGCCTACGGTCACTTTGGTAGGAACGATAAAGATTTTACTTGGGAACAATTAGACCTTGTTCCCATATTTAAGAAATACGCATAAGTTTATTAAAAAGATAAGGAAAATATAATGAGTCAAGTTGGTGTAAAACAGGATATCAGCAAGTTGAAATATAAAGTTAAAGACATTTCACTTGCGGAATGGGGAAGAAAAGAAATTAAACTTGCCGAAGCAGAGATGCCTGGATTGATGTCTCTTAGGAAAGAATACGGACAAAGCAAGCCGCTGAAAGATGCACGTATAGCAGGCTGTTTACACATGACTATTCAAACGGCTGTGTTGATTGAAACGTTGGTGGAGCTTGGTGCGGAAGTTAAGTGGTCTTCATGCAATATTTTTTCTACTCAAGATCATGCTGCAGCTGCAATAGCTGCCGCGGGAATACCGGTTTATGCATGGAAAGGAATGAACGCTGAAGAATTTGACTGGTGCATTGAACAAACTCTTTTCTTCGGAGATTCAACCAGGCCATTAAATCTGATTCTTGACGACGGAGGAGATCTTACAAATATGGTACTTGATAAATATCCTGAGCTTGTTTCCGGTGTTCGAGGAATATCGGAAGAGACAACCACAGGTGTTCATAGATTGTATGAGCGAGTTGAAAAGGGAACGCTTCCTATTCCGGCTTTCAATGTAAATGACTCCGTCACTAAATCTAAGTTTGATAATAAATACGGATGCCGTGAATCTTTAGTTGATGCAATAAGAAGAGCCACGGATTTAATGATGGCTGGTAAGGTTGCTGTGGTTGCAGGTTACGGTGATGTCGGCAAAGGTTCTGCTCAATCTTTAAGAAGCGCGGGTGTAAGGGTAATTGTTACCGAAATTGATCCTATTTGCGCTCTGCAAGCTGCGATGGATGGATATGAAGTAAAGAAAATGGTCAATGCTGTTCCGAGAGCTGATATAATTGTTACTGCTACCGGCAACAGAGATATTGTTACCGGTGAACATTTCAAGTTAATGAAGAATAATGCTGTCGTTTGTAACATCGGGCATTTTGATACCGAAATTGATATGGCGTGGTTGAATAAGAATTACGGTAACACAAAAGATACGATCAAACCACAGGTTGATAAATACACAATTAACGGAAAAGATATAATTCTTCTAGCGGAGGGAAGATTGGTCAATCTTGGCTGCGCTACCGGCCATCCTTCTTTTGTTATGTCCAATTCATTTACCAATCAAACGCTGGCGCAGATTGAACTTTGGAATCATGCCGGCAAGTATGAAAACAAAGTTTACATGCTTCCAAAGCATTTGGATGAAAAAGTCGCAATGCTTCATCTCGAAAAGATTGGTGTTGAGCTTGATACTTTAGCTCCGGCACAAGCTAAATATATTGGCGTTCCTGTTGAAGGTCCGTTTAAGCCGGATTATTACCGCTACTAAATTTTTGCTAAATAAAACTAGTATAATGGGCTGAAGAAATTCAGCCCGTTTTTATTTTAGCAGATTTTCTAAAGCTTCCCTTAAATTTTCAAACTTAAATCTATAATTAAAGTCTATTAACTTTTTAGGATAGACACGTTGACTTGCCGTAACAACATCTGCAACTTCACCTAAGGCAATTTTCATTGCAAATCTTGGCACTGGAAATATACATGGACGATGCAAAATTTTTCCGAGAGTTTTTGCAAAGTCTTTCATTGTTACCGGGTTAGGAGAAGCAGCATTTACACCATCTTTAATTAATGTATTATCTAATGAGAATAAATAAATTCCGACGATGTCATCAACGTGAATCCAAGGAAACCATTGCCTGCCGCTTCCTATTGGTCCTCCTAAGAATAATTTAAACGGCAGAAGCATTTGTTTTAATGCACCATCGTTAGGATTTAATACTATCCCAGTTCTAATGCCGGCATGCCTTACACCAAATTTTTCAACTTCACTTGTCTCTTCTTCCCACTTCTTACAGACAAACGCAAGAAAGTCATCACCCGGTAAAGAAGTTTCATCAATTATTTCATTTCCCTTGTCGCCGTAAAAGCCAATTGCGGATGATGAAATAAAGACAGATGGTTTACTTGTAGAATTTTTAATCGCTTTCACCAAATTGCTTGTACTTATGATTCTACTTTCTAAAATATTTTTTTTGTAAGAAACATTCCATCTTTTGCCAAAGACATTTGCACCTGCAAGATGGATAACAGCATCAACTCCGTTTATTTCACTCTGCCAGTGCTCGAGACATTCATAATCCCATTCAACATATTTGTACGCATCCGGAATTTCCGTTTTTGCTTTGGAAGTATTTCTCGAAAAGACAATAACCTTATCACCCCTATTAATTAAAGCCTTACTAAGTTTCGTTCCGATTAAACCTGTCGCACCGGTAATAATAATTTTTTTTGTCATTAAGTAACCTTTCGATTAAATGATAAAAAAAACAAATGAAATTAAGCATACATAAGTTAAAAAAATAGTTGTGAGTAAGATTTGACTTTCTCATTATAATTTTTGATTTTTTGAACATAAAACTTTTATCATGGAAAATTTTGTTAGGAATAGGGGATCTATTCCGGGTCGAAGCAAAAACTTTCTTTGTGCATCCTTTGTCTACTATTATTTTATAACTTTTGTAAAAAGCGCCCAAGAAAATATTTCACTGACCTATTTCCCAATGAATTTTAGGGAGTACTATGAAAAAGTTAATTTTGTTTCTCGTTTCATTTCTTCTGATCAACATTTCTAATTTTAGCCAAGTAGCTAGCCACGTTGTAATTGCTGAATTATATCCGGGTGGAGGAAATACAGGGGCGTATTATAAGCAGGATTATATTGTTTTGTACAATCCAACTTCGAGCCCTGTTAATTTATCCTCATGGTCTATTCAATACGCGCCTGCCACAGATAATGGAACAGGTTGGCGATCAACATCTTTAAGCGGTTTTATTCAAGCAAACAGTTATTATTTAATACAAGAGAGAGCAGGTACAAAAGGGGGTGCTGAATTACCTCTTACTCCAAATTTAATAGATAGTATTGCTTTATCAAGTACTGGAGGCAAGGTTGTATTAGTGAGTTCCTTAGATACTCTAAAAGTTCTGGATCCAAATGGAGTAACTAATGTTAAGGATTTCATAGGGTATGGCAGTACAGTTAATGCTGCTGAGACTAAATATATTTCGGCTCCTGATAATAACCAGAGTCTTAGAAGAAAAGATAACAACGGATATAATAGTTACGGCACGAATGGTTCGGGATGGGATTCTGATAACAACTCACTTGACTTTTATAAACAACTTGTTGATAGTACTAGTCCCCCTCTTCCAGTAGAACTTACTTTGTTTATAGCTTCAATTATTGAAAACAATCAGGTAAAACTTTCATGGCAGACGCAGACTGAATTAAATAATTATGGTTTTGAAATTCAAAGACTAACTCTTACATCCCAAGAGTGGGAATCAGTTGGATTTGTACAGGGACATGGCAATAGCAAATCTTTGCAATCCTATTATTTTATTGATAGCAAAATTTCTTCATCTGGAATATATTCTTATAGATTAAAGCAAATTGACCATGATGGCAGTATTACTTTTTCATCCATCGTAAATCTTGAATTAAAGACTCCTGTAAGATTCAATCTTGTGCAGAATTATCCAAACCCATTTAATCCCTGTACCATTATTGAGTATAATATATCAGAAAAATGCTTTGTTGATATTGACATTTTTGATGTAGAAGGAGTAAAGATTGCCGATTTAATTACTAAGGATCATACTGCGGGAAATTATAAGGTTCTGTTTAACGGCAATGGATTAGCCTCTGGAATATATTTTTATAGGATACAGACTATTAGCAACAGTAAAATATTTTCAATGTCAAAGAAAATGATTTTGCTTAGGTGATAATCTTATTTAACCCAAATTTATCGTTAAAATGTTTAGAATTAACATAGCTCGTTTTTGTAGAAAAGATATTCCTCACATTAAAGATAACCAAAATCTTTTGTCATTTGTGATTTCGTGACTTTGAGTTAATAAAGAGAAAAAGTACTTTCCTCTTTTTAATTAAATGCCCTCTTTAAGAGGGCATTTTATTTTTAAGAAAATTTAGCTTAGCAAGATCAAACCATCGACTCTTTCAGTCTTCTTGCGACTGATATAAAAAAGCCAAATACCATAATCAAAACACCTGTCCAAACTAAGTTAACAAACGGTTTAGTGCTTGCGGAAATGGAAAGAATTTCTTTAGGCGGTGTGGTAGAGGTGTTATCGCCAGCGAGTTTAGAAAAAATGAATTGTGCCTGCTTTGACGTTGGATCAATCTTTTGAAGCTGTACTTTTATGTTAGCATCTTTGAATACGATAGGATCAAACTTAACATCCCTGCCGTGCTTTTCCATAATTGCTTCAGCATTATAAGATTTACCATTCTTTTGAATAACAAGTTGAGCGCCCATTTTGAAGTCGCCACCGTTCATCATAACGCTCATATCCGGAGCAACGAAATCTTTATAAGAGATTTTAGCACCGTCAAAATTAGTTGTATCGCCAAGTCCTAAAGAAACAGTTTGTCCTTCAGTTTTATTTTCTGCACCGTTATCGTAACCCATAGGAGAAACGTAAAAATCTTTCGTCATCAAAGATAAAATCGCAGGTTCTCTCATTAAACCGTTGTTGAAATCGCTTATGTACATAACCGGACTAACTTTATAAGTTTTTTCCCCTTTCTTCATTTGAACATTGAAGGCGTATTTTGTGTTATTATCAATTGACTTATAGCCGGTAAAAGTCATTTGATAACCGAAAGCATCTTGGGGAACATTTTTGATTAGGTCTACATCTTTTTCGCGGCTGAAAACTGAAGATCCGACAACCCCGAGAAGAAATATGGATATACCGATGTGTGCTATATAAGCCCCTAACATTTTTTTATTACCGCGAATAATTTTTATAGCAATTTCCGCATTAACAACAAGAGCAAAAGTGGCAGATAAAATTAATAAAATAATCATAATATCGGTAACACTACCTAATATTATAATAAGCAATGATATTACAATAGTAGACGAAACGGAGATGAAAGATTTCTTAAAAATTTCTTCGCCTTTATTTGTTTTCCACTTCATTAATAAGCTCAAACCATTTAGGAAACCGATAATAATAACGATTGGCAAAGTCATTTGATTATAGAAGGAAGCATCCACCGAATGCCCAAAAATTGGAGCTGATGTTCCAATGAGAACGATTAAACTAGTGGCGCTTAAAATTATTGCTGCTGTAAAAAGAGCCAACTCTCTTGACATGATGTTTTCTTCAGTCTTGACATTAATGCTTAAATATTTCCAACGATAAGCTAATGTTCCAAGTCCCAGAAAGAAAAATGTACCTACAAAAATTATTAGAAATAAATAAACCATTGTTCCCGGATCAACGAATGAGTGAACGGATGCATCGCCGAGAACACCGCTTCTTGTAAGGAATGTACTGTAAATAACAAGAACGTACATCATTAACATTAATATTAGATTTGTTTTTGCGAATTTGCCTATTCCCTCTCCATTTGACTGGCTTTTCCTTTGGACTAATAATGTATGAATACCGGCAACACCGACAAGCCACGGAATAAAGCTTGAATTTTCAACCGGGTCCCAAGCCCAATAACCGCCCCAGCCAAGCATTTCATAAGCCCAATAACCGCCGAGCATAATTCCGAGTCCTAAAATTCCACAGGCGGCTAAAATCCAGGGGAAAGATTGTTTTACCCAATCTTTATAGTCGTTCTTCATCATTGCAGCCATAGCAAAAACGAAAGGAACGGTAGACATTGCAAAGCCGGTGAATAAAATAGGGGGATGGACTTGCATCCAAAAGTTTGTTAACTGAGGATTAAGACCTTTACCGTCAATAATAAATTGTTTTAAAGATATACCGCTTTGAGTAAGCAATGCGTAAAGACTTGAATTCATTTTAACAAAATTTTGTCCTGACGATCCGTCGCTAAAAATAAAATTCTGAAGTATAGGGAGATTTAGCATCGATTGGTTGATGCTTTTTACTGAAATAAAAATAGGTTCTGCCCAGATACTAACAAATGGATTTTTGAAAAGAGGCGAAACCATTAAAAGGATAAAAGAAGTTGCAAGTGAAAATACCGCCATAACACGAGGTTCAAGATCGCCTCGTTTTGATGAGTAATTTTGTAAGACCAAGCCGACAATCGTTGTTAGAAACAGCCATAGCATAAAGCTTCCTTCTTGACCGCCCCAAAACGAAGCCATTAAGATTCCTCTTTTTAGTTCGTTACTGCTATACTCATAAACATATTTAAAACTATAGTTATGAGTTATTAAAAGATATTCGAGCAATGCAGAAGCGACGATTACCAGCATAGCCATTACGTGATAAGCAATTCTTCCAAAGTTTAATGCATTATTATAACCACGATAGCTTAGATAATACATTACCATCGAAACAATGCTGCTTGCAAGCGCTAAAGTTAAAATCAGACTTCCTATCATTTAATCCTCATACAATCTATAATTTAATTATACAAATACGTTATTTCTAATAAATTGGAATATTGGAGTAAGAAAGTTTTGTAGCTTAATCACTCTTTTGGAAGAATGTAGTTCTGACATTATTCCACTATTTCATAAATTGTGTAAGACAAGTTACACAAATACATTTGTAAAATATTTTTTTACAAAGTCGATGTTTTAACGGCTTGCACGTTTTGCCCTTCATATTTGCTTGGGCACTTGGTTAAAATGCTGGTAGCATGAAAGCAGTTATCATAATACTTACCCGTAACAACAACAGATTGGGCTGTTTCAAAATTATTAGGGATAGTGCCATTGTATATTACTTTCATTTCATTACCATGGTTGTCCATCATGTAAAAAGAGAAAGTTCTGTCGGCAGTATTTATAACATAGTTTTTATCTTTTACCCATTTGCCGGTGGCTTTGACAGTTTTGTCTTTTGCCATAACTACCGAAAGGTTACTTTCGTATTTAATATTACTTTGAGTAAAAAGATAAGCCGTTAAGCCTAAGAACACTACGATAATAAATCCACCAAATAGATATTTCTTTTTCATTTTTTATCTCCGTTGATTTCCTTTTCAATATTTTTCATTCGTTTATCTAAGTTTAGCAAGTAGAAGAAGATTCCCGCCCAAACGATAAGGACGATTATCATCACGATATAGATCGCATTTTCATTTAAAAACTGATATAATCCTTGCAAGTTAACCTCTATATTGTTTGTTAATTTTATCTCTATAGATTATTGATTTATAGCCGATATTCCACATCCAGAAATATAAAATTGTAAAACCGATTAGCGAAAGGAAGAAAATTAGCTCCATATTTGCATTCATCTTAAAATCGATAACCGGACCGGAATTAGTATCATCGGCAGAACCGGGGTGCAATCCTTTCATAATTCTTGGCATAATAAAAACAAAGAACGGAACGGTTAGAAAAGCTATAATAGCATATACAGAAGAAAGAGTAGCCCGTTTTTCTTCTGATTCAATTGAAGATCGAAGGGCAAACCAAGCGCCGTAAATTAAAAGTAAAGCAAAAATACTAGTTTGACGTGGATCCCAGCTCCAAAATGAACCCCAAGCAAATTTTGCCCACACTGCACCGGTTATTGTAGCAAGAATACAAAAGATAATTCCAAGTTGAGCAGCAGCGTAAGATTTTGCATCGTCATCTAAATTTTTCTTTCTTAGATATTTGAAACTGTATATAGTCGACATAAAAAAAGCCACAACTGAAAGCCAAGCCGTAGGCACATGGAAAAAGATAATTTTGGCATTTTCCTTAAGCCCTGGAATAAAAGGAAACTCATACCATTTCGTCGGCACCGGAACGATTGGGAATGCAATGCCTGCAACTGAAACGAATGCAAGCAAAAGAAATAAAAAAATTTTCCAAGCCATATATTTTATCCTAAAAATTCGTAAAATTTACTAATCTTTCCAAACAAAGTCGAAAAGCAAATAAGATGCTGTGAGCATTATGACATCATAACAAATAATTATAGCCAGCTCAAATTTTGCCTCGATAAAACTTGCTCCTTCAAAAGACATCAAAGTTAATTGTACCGATGTTAATATTAAAGGTAATAAAATCGGAAATGATAGAACTGGATAAAGTGTGCCCTTTGCACCTGCTTTGGATATTATTGCTGCAATTATTGTTGAAGCAATTGCAAGCCCGGCATTTCCGAAAAAGAATGCCGCAATAAACAACGCTAAATTTTTTATCACAAAACCATCAAAAAGTGCTGAATATAGGAGCGTTATTACGATGTTCATGCAAAAAACTAAGACAATATTAAATAACAACTTACCGGAAAAAATGGTAGACGGAGCGGCAATTAACTGCAAAGTTAAACTTGTTCCTCTTTCTTCTTCTGAAACAAAAGCTCTCGAAAGTCCCGACATTGCAGAAAAAAAAATCACAACCCAGAATAATCCGGCGGTCAAGCTCTGAGTGATGGTTTCGTTCCCAATAGAAAATAATATAACACTAGTTGCTACAAGCACAAACATTGCAAGTGAATTTACCGCGTAACGGGTTCTAATTTCCGAACGAAAATCCTTCAAATATAAAGCGTAAGCTTTAGCGTTCATTTAATTCTCAATTTTGAAAAGAAGAATTATATTTTTCTTATCAGTAATTTTGCTAAAATCGACTTATTTTATTTCTGTTCCAACACTAGAGAAATTTTAATTGCCAAAAGTTGACTATTAAGTCAAAAAGATACTGAATTTTTCAATTTCACTTATAATAGAACAATTATTATGCCGCTCACGACAGTTTAAAATCCTGTAATTTGATTTCCCTTTGACATAAATTCAAATCAGATTGTTCGTTTGAGGCAATAATTATAATATTTGATTTACTTTCATTCTCTACAAGTTGGTATACCGTGTCTTTGCCGCTTGAATCAAGATTTGAAGTTGGTTCATCCAAAATTATCAGACTTGGATTGTGAATTAAAGCAAAAATGAATTTAAGTCTCTGTTTCATTCCTGATGAATACGTTTTCACAAGGTCATCTTTGCGCTTAAACAGAAGCAATTTTTCAAGAAGAAAATCTGCTCGTTCTATATTTAGTTTAATACCTCTAATATTTGAGAAAAACGAAAGATTTTCGTAAGCTGAAAATTCTTCATACAAAACCAAATAAGGAGAGACAAAACCGATATAATTATGAAGTTTTTCGGGAATAATTTCCTTTCCCCGGTCTTGATGTACAATTTCCCCAGAAGAGGGGGAAGTGATTCCTGCAATAATTTTAACAAGAGTTGACTTTCCGGAACCATTGTCGCCGGAAATGCCAATAATGCCGTTGTTATTAATTTCAAAAGTCATGTCTTTGAAGATAAGCCTTCGACCAAAAAATTTTGAGATGTTTTTTACATGAAGAAAATAATTATTCATTAAATATCACCAACTTCCCTTTGGAAATGTTATTGCCACATTTAGTTACATATAAATAAACTCCGGACGGAAGTTTTTCATTATCAGCTTTTCTACCATTCCACCTTACTACTTTCTGACCGTAATAATTGATTATTGCTTGATTTGTTGAATATACTAAATTCATTGATACAGAATAGACATAGAGATTCACTTCGACAGTTTGATCTGGGGTAACCGGTATATAGATAGAGCTGTTTTTGTTATAATTAAATGGAGAGGGAAAAGCAAAATTTACAGGTGCTGCTAAGGATTGTCCCTCTTGAATTGTATCTCCGTTGAGTATTTCTGCAGTGAGCCAGAACGAATTTTTATCTGCAGAAAAAGTTGAATAGTAATTATTAGTTAACTTAATTGCTCCGTCAACCGGTTGGCTGTAAAGTCCAAACTGAAATGGATAAACCGCTGAAATACTATCAATCGCATTTTGAACATCCGAATTGGTGACAATTGTTACAATCGTGTCCACATTTGTACGGTTTACAATTGTTATAAAACTGTTAGATGATGGACTTGTGCTCAATTTCAGTGGAAATGATGTTGCGGAATAATCTAGCGTAGCTACTGGCCTTACAAGCGGATATCCGGATGCATCCTTGAAATATTCTCCTGGAATTGCTCTATAATTAGTGAAATACATCCAAATACCGAATTTGTTAAGTTCACCGCCAAAAGATGAGCCATAATTTTGAATGCCTGTATTTATGGCGTTCATAGCTCGCATTTGGGGCATAAGCTCCCACTCACTTTTGATTATTCCATATCCAAAGCGGTCCTTTTGAAAAATATTCCATATGGCTAATGCATATTCCTGGTTACCTCCATTATTGGAGAGGCTGTTTTCTGTATTGTTGAAATAGCTTGGTAAATATTGATAGTAATCTTTTATTGATGGATAAACAAAATGTTCCATTGAAGTGGAGGTAAGCTCGTAAAAGAAAGCGTCGCTATCATAACGGAAAATATAGTCTCCGGCTTGAATGCTGTGATGAAATTCGTGAGCAACAGTAACACGCGCAGCATCGATTCCTTGAGTAGGAAAACCTGTATAGTCATTATTAATCATCATATAAGAGGTGTATCGTTGATTTGTCCCGGGGATTAATGAATCCGGATCTGTTTCTCCATACTCATTGCCCAAATAAGAAATATATATATCATATTTATTATCTCCACCTGCGCCATTATCCGACGGGGGTGGCGGATAGCCCAGATAGTTTACTTCAAAATTATAAGCGGAATCCAATGCTATAGAAAGCGAATCCAAATATATTTCTTCATACTTTTGGACATAAACCGATTCAAGTGTATCTCTTATTTGTGGTGGAATATAATTCGGAAATTCTGATTTTGTAAAGTGAACCCTAAAAAATCCGTTAGGTGTAACAAAGCTTGTATCCGAAGGCGGTCGATCAAGCAACTTTTGAAGTACAGCTTGTTGTTGCTTACTAAATAATCTTAAATGTGCTTTCACTTCGCTTATTAAACCAAAACCACATTTTATGTGTGTTGTATCCATTGAAAGCAAACGTTGTTTGTCCCCCAACAAATTAGGACTCCTGGTCATTACTACAAGATTATAAAGTGAATCAAGCTGCGAGGAGTTAAGTTGCTGGGCTTCTATTGAAGAAAAAATTGTCATAGCAAGAAAAGATATTACAAAATATTTAATCATAACAACTGCTTAATAGTTATGCAATTATTTTTTTTGTCTATATAAACAACTTGTATTTTCCTATAGCTCATATTTCTTATAAAATAGCTCTGAAGATTATCTGCGTCAGCAATTTTAGAAACAACAATTTCTCTTCCACCTCGGATAAATTCAACCTTATTTATACCTTTATTTATGGCGCTATAAAAAAAAAGCTTCTTGAGCCCTTTACTCCTAATTTCTCCGAAATAAAAATCATCTGCTTTATTTGCCGAAAAATCTTCATTCAACTTTTTAGCTTTAAAAATATTAGTAAATCTATTGGCTGAGAATATTATTGAAGAATTACTATCTGCTTTTATGAGGCAAAGAGTCTCATCCTCATCTCTGTTTAAAAAATCAGATGTTAACATAGCAGTCGATAATAAGTTTGAAACATGTATAGAGATTTTCTTTTGTGAAGAAATATTTTCACTTTGGAAAATAGCTTTATTTAACGAAATAATATCATCTTTAACCTGCAAATAAACTAAGCTAATATCTTTGGCTAAGGAAATGTTTGCAGACTTAACATAGTAAGCTAAATTTTGGTAATTAGTATAGGTATACCGGTAGTTGTGATATTCGATTATACT
>JAKBMG010000173.1 GCA_021831685.1 Bacteroidota bacterium
GAATGAAAATATTTTTTATATGATTCATAAAAAAACCTTTCCTCAATTACGATATGACTGCTTAGGCAGGCAAGCTTTAGCCCAGCATGTTATATAAAAGTTTTTAGATTTCTAACCGATGCAACAGTTTTCGAATTATTCACAACATTTATAGAATAAAAATTCTATTGTGATTTGATTTCATTTTAGTAAAATAATTTTTTTCGTCTCTAAAAAATTACCGGATCTTATCATGCAAAGGTATACTCCGCTAGGTACATTTTGCGCTGACCAAGTTATCCTGTAACTACCCGCTAGCTTAAAACCATCTACAAGTCTGGTCACTTCCTTGCCGAGTACATCATAGATTACAATTGAAGTATTTGAAGATGTAGGAAGCGTGTATTTAATATTTGTATTCGGATTAAACGGATTGGGATAAATATTGAAATCAAAATTAGGAGATGTACTTTTTTCTTTTATTACCGAAGTGACATTTATACCTAGGAAAGCATCTAATGCTGCTGTAGGCTCTTTTGTTAGAGGATCCCATGCTCCGAGTTGATATCCCTGCCAATTATAGCTCTCAGGCTCCCAATAAAAAACTCCCAATCCACCTACCGATTTTGTTTTTGCTATTAGATCTAACAGATATTGATTGGCTTGAACAGGCTGGTTGTAGAGATAACCGGCTTCACAAACCATTACTTTCGTATTATACCTGGCAATCATATCCTTCATGGTTATCAATGCAAGACTATCGTCCACTTGCCATGATAAATTTGCCCAGTAGGGATAAACTGACATTCCGATAATATCCCATTTGGCACCGTAGCTTTTAAGACCGTCGAAAATCTGTCTGAACATAGCATCTTTATGTCCGTCTTCCAGATGAATAATTACCTGTATTGTACTGTCAACAGCTTTAACAGCATTATAGCCGCTAATAATCAATTTGGCAAAATTACCCATATTTGCAGGAGCTTTTCCATCAGGCCATAACATTCCGTTGCCAACTTCATTACCGATCTGTACCCACTTTGGAATTACACCGATAGATTTTAGTGTATCCAACACACCGTAAACATGATTATAAACATCTGTCTGCAATTGAGCAAATGAATCGTTTGTCCATGCGGCTGGTTTAGTTTGGTGCCCAGGGTCTGCCCAAGTATCACTTAAGTGAAAATCAATCAATATTTGAAACCCCATGCTATCAGCAATATAAGCCATATGAGCAACATCTTTTATATTACAATACCCTCCGCTTGGATTAACCCACACTCTAAAACGTAATGCATTAATTCCTTTTTCTTTTAATATTTCCATGCAATTCTTCTGGATTCCTGAATTGTCTTTGAAGACGTACCCATAATTCTGCATTTGTGACAACCACCCGATATCCGCACCATTTGCAAATTGTGCTTTTACTTTTTGAGGTTGAAATAGCAGTAAAAGAAATAGTATTACTATTGGTAAATGTTTTGTTGATAATAATAAATTATATTTATTCAATTTATTCCTTCTAACAATTAGATATTTAAAAATGCTTATTTAATAATAGAAACATATTGCTCCGTGAATCCATCATTTTGTAGTAATCTCAACTTGTGCACCTTTCAATCCTTTCGATTCTGCTTCAAGCTTTATTTTTCCGGCTTTCTCATTAGATTGAATTACAACTAAGCACATGCCGTTAAAAGCTTTCCTATAATTTGCCTTAAAAGGTTCATGACTTGTTTCGGACCCGTTATCTACACCGACAATTTTCCCATCTCCGGATATTTTAAAATTAACTAAATTATCCGCATAAGGAACCATTGTACCGTCTTTATCCATTACCTTAACGGTAACAAAAGAAAGGTCTCTGCCGTCAGCCGAAATAGTATCCCTATCAGGTTCAATAGATATTTCTGCCGGAGAATCCGAGGTTTTATCAATAAATGTTAAAACTTCTTTGCCTCCATTTAAGCCTACTGCCTTGAGTGTACCAGGTACATAGGGAACACGCCACATTAAATGTAATTCGCCTGCCGTCTTAATCTTAGTACCAAGAGATTTGCCGTTTAAGAATAATTCAACTTCATCACAGTTAGTATAAGCCCAAACATCAACAGAATCTCCTTTTTCCCAATTCGGCTTTCCATTTTTAACGGTTGTCCAGCATTGTGGATTCCATGGAGGGAAAATGTGTAACACCGGTTTATGGGTCCACTGACTTTGGTATAAATAATATGCATCCTTTGGAAAACCGGCAAGATCGATAACTCCGAAATATGAACTGCGCGAAGGCCAGCCGTAAGGAGTTGGTTCACCGAGATAGTCAAATCCTGTCCATATAAACATTCCCGAAACAAAGGCGTCATTATTTACTTCTTTCAATGCTTCTTCGTTAGTTTCTCCCCACGGCGCACTGCAATTATCATAAGAGGAACATGTGTTATCCGGATTTCCGGTGGTTAAAGGTAAGTCCCAACGAACGGGCCAACGGCGAATACTATCCGATGGCATATCGTAGTGCCCGCGCGTTTGCAGAGCCGAAGTAGTTTCCGAACCGATTAATTTTTGTCCCGGATAAGTTGTAAGAAAATCTTTATAATCATTTTGATGATAACTAAAACCTATTATATCAAGCGCTCCGGATTTAATAATATAATTTGATGGACCGGGCCTGTTGCAATTAGAAGTGATGTCACGCGTTGTATCAAGGCTCCTAATTATACCGGCTAATTCGCGTGCAATGGTTGTACCAGTGCTGTCCCCTTGTTCCGGAATTTCATTTCCGATACTCCACAAAAAAACACTTGGGTGGTTGCGGTCCCGCAGAACCATATCTTCAAGATCTCTTTTATGCCACTTGTCCCAGTCTAAAGAATAATCGTACTTTGTTTTTGCTTCTTTCCACATATCAAACGCTTCATCCATTACTATGAAGCCCATCTTATCGCATAAATCCAGAAGTTCAGGTGCAGGAGGATTGTGAGATGTCCGAATACCATTACATCCCATATTTTTTAATATTTCAAGCTGGCGTTCAATAGCACGCTTATTAACTGCTGCACCAAGGCAGCCAAGATCAGAATGGTCACATACTCCGTGTATCTCCACATGTTTACCATTTAAGAAAAATCCCTTGGAAACAGTAAACTCAAAGGTTCTTATTCCAAATGTTGTATTATAATTATCACATATTTGATTATTATACTCAATTGTCGTAATTGCTTTATATAAATAAGGATTTTCAATCGACCATAATTCGGGATTTTTTACTGTTAATTCTTGGTTGACTTCAACTAAGGAATCTTTTTTTACCAAAGCCGGAGTTTCTGTTTCTGCAATTTTTTCACCTTCTTTATTTAACACAGTTGTTTTTATTAAAACCTTCTGATCATGTAAAAAGGCATTTCGCACTTTAATTTTAATTGAAACTTTTGCAGATTTTTCGGTTACTTCGGGAGTTGTAATAAATGTACCCCAATGATCAATAAATATTTTATGTGTTGTTACAAGCCAGACGTTTCTATAAATACCCGAACCGGAATACCAGCGCGAATTCGGTTGTTTGGAATTATCAACCTTTACCGCAATTAGGTTGTCATTATTGCCATATTTTAAATATGGAGTTAACTCATATCGAAATGAACTATATCCGTAAGGTCTAAATCCGAGTAAATGACCATTTAACCAAACTTCGCTGTTTCTGTAAATCCCGTCGAAATCAATAAAGACGAGCTTGTCCTTATCCGATTCCGGCAGTTTAAAAGTTTTCCTATACCAACCGATACCTCCGGGCAAAGCACCGCCTCCGATACCGGCAGGATTATCTTTACTAAACTTACCCTCAATACTCCAGTCATGGGGAAGATCCAATTTCCGCCAATTAGTATCATTATATTTATTCTCCTGCGCATTCTTAATATCACCTAGGTGAAACTTCCAACCAAAATCGAATGAAAATTTTGTCCTTTCCTTAACAGACATTGGGTGTGTCTTTTTATTCGGTCCATCATTACTTGAGGGAAATGAAGCAAATAAAAGATTTAACGTTGTTAAGAACATTAAAAACATAAGTCCAGCCACTTTGTATTTAATCTTAATCATAACTTATAATCTCCATTAAAATGACAATGACATTTTATATTTGCTTTCACTAAAACAAAAACCAATGTTTGAAGCCAACACATTAAATAAAAGAATGAGCGGAAAAGAATTTTCCGCTCACCCTAACCAATGTCGCTATTTCATGAGAACCATTTTCTTTGTCAAAGATAAATTACCGGATTGGACTCTATACATATAAATGCCGCTTGCTAATTTTGATGCATCGAAATTTACAGTATAGTTCCCGGACTGTTGTTCTTGATTGACTAAAGTAGCAACTTCTTGACCTAGCAAATTGTATACTTTAAGTGTTACAAAACTACTTTGTGGAATACTATATTTTATCATTGTTGAAGGATTAAATGGGTTTGGATAATTTTGGTTTAACTCAAACCTTGTAGGTAATGTATTCAGAACTGTAGGGACAGCTGTTGCCAACTGTTCCGGGAACCAGTTTAAGTCGCCTAATGCTTTCCCATCTGAGCCTGCAGTTTGGAGCGCTACATTACTATATCTCAAATTCTCAGGTACAGGATAACCCTGGGTAGAAGACCAATTAGCAGCCACACCATCCCACGTTGGCGGATCGTAGAGAGGATACACATAAGGGCGAATGCCTAGACCCGATTGATTGTTATGCCATAGCGTATCAACAAAGGCCGCCATCTTACTTCCCGCTGTTTGCACAAGTGTGGAATTGAATCCCGGATCAACACTGTCATTATTCGCTACATTAATGTAAGGCCACGATGTTTTATTCGTCAGCATACCCGGCTGTGTGTTAATAAAATCTGGAGGACGAAGCGGGGTGATCCCCGAGATACCAGATGCATTAAGTTGAGCCCAATTGGACACGGTTTGTTGTGGCCAGAAATACGCATTGTTTGTGATCGTGATGTGCCTGTCAGCTTCCTTCAAGTTGTAAGGCGCCGCCGCCAGCGAACGCAATGAGTCTATTGGGATAACCGCAGATCCCCAGGAACCAGGAACGTTATTATACCATGATTCAGGATAAGCAGCCGAAGAAACGCTGAAGAATATGTTATTCTTTATAACTGCGTTGGTCATTTGATACAAGTCAAAGGCTCCTCCCTGCCCTGTAAAAAACATGGTGTTGTGTTCGAAATCCAAGTATGTACAACCATATCCTGACGAACCCAGAACGTATCCACCTGTTAAATAGAAAGTGTTGTTTCTGAAAATTGCAGTATCGCAAGGGTATGTTCCCGGATCCACCCAAGCGAAGCCCGGATTCTGTGGATTATCATCTTGATTATTCCTGAATTCGCAATTAGTAACATAGAAACTGTTGTGATCATGATTCCAAGTATCAAACAAATTTGGAGTGCCGGCACCGGAAATATTCTCCAGAATACACTGGTCAAAAATAAATACGTTGTAATCACCGGAAGGTGCAGCAAAACGTCCGGTAAACGAAATGCTGTCAGTACGCGTTCCAAGAAAGTATATGCCTCTTAGCTCAAGTGTATCATTACCCTGTGGACTGAAAAAATTGCCTATCGACGAGTTATCCGCAGCAATTGACGGTGCAACTACCGGAGGGTGACCTGTAGTCGGATTGATGTAGCCAACGATACGGACACTTCCTTTCGGTGATATTGGTGCAGTAATCCAATAAACCGTATCTAGAACACCGGTTGGCTTCAATAGAAAAACTGTATTAGGTTTTACAAATCCATCGGCAGTAGTATCAGAGTTTATAAAATTATTGAGATTGCCCGGTGGCAATGCCGATACGATTACAGTATCAGCAGTCAGCGCAAATGATGTTGATGACGATAATGACATTAACATCAAAGCTAACAAGAACATTGAAGTGAATATTGTTCTCATAACAAACATCCTTTCATTGAAGTTTATATTTATGTTGCTAGTACCAAATATTAGGTTATCAGGTAATCCCGCTTAAGACTACCTTTACCAAACTGGGAATTAAATTCACGTAAATGTTGTTTTCATAATGTTCTTCCTTTCTTATTAAGTTTATGTTTAGTTTATTATTTCAGTCTCCATCGAAGTCCTAAATCAGCTGTCAACCCATAATTAGATCCTGATGTTGGGAAGCCGGAACCTCTAACTACATAAATATCTTCTTCACTGTTGAGGTTATTTATATCAAAGAACGCCTCGATACCATACCATGGTAATCCTTGCTTTAGGGAAAGATCCCATCGTAAATAATTTGTTTTGTCCGAGCGGAGTGAGTTATAGAAGTTTGTACCATTATAAATTTGAGATTGGTATATCATCGAAACTAATATTGAAAATTGATCATAATCAAATCCAAGCGATAGGTTAACAATGTCATTAGGCTGCTGTATGAGTCTGTCAGTGTAGGTAGTATCTATATGTACCGTCGGATAAGGATAGACCGGCGAATGCTGTGTGATAGTATAAGGATACTTTGCACTGGAAAATATATGAGTATAGTTGACATTCAGAACTAATCCGTTCAAAAGACCGGGCAAATACCAGAAATGGGTCTGCCATTCAGTCTCAATTCCCCAGACATCAACCCGGTTTGGGTTGTTAATATAGGTGGAGAGCGCAAATGTCTTTGTATAGCTTGGGACCCCCGGATACTTTGACGGATCAGTTATATAAGTTGCCTGGCCGAATATCTGATCATCAATCCTCTTTAAAAATGGACTAACTGCGAATAATCCAACTTCGTTATTATATAAGGCTACCTGAAAATCGTAGTTATGAGAATATGCAGGCTTTAAAGCATAATTGTTCCAAACCACAAAGTGACCACTGTTGCTGGAAACATCTTCTCTCGGTATGATTGTGTTAAAATCCGGATATGCGATTGTACTAGTATAGGAACCGCGAACACTTAACCACGTAAATGGATCATATTTCACGCTAACATCCGGCAACAAATATCCATGGTACTCGCCTTGTGTTACCATAGTGTAATTAAGTTTGGATGGATATGGATTCGTGGCATCTGCATTGCCTATAAAATGTGCAGTGGTATAAGTGGTCTTTAAACCCTGATAGCGAACACCTGAAATTAGAGTTATCTGTGGACCGATATTAAACGTTCCCATAAGATATTCAGCGCTCCTGAATTCATTTCCCGAGTAATCACTAGCAGTGCTGCTATACTGATCTGGAAGGTAACTGGGAACTGTTACCGGTTGCGTCGTTGCCGCACCCAAAATTTTTATTTCATTCATTATTTGATCGATTGTACCCGCATTTACTGCTGAAAACATTCCATAATCACCTTTAAGGAATTTTCCAAAATTCATATTTGGATTATAAAACCCATTAATATGGAAGTATTGGTTACCGGTAGGATCAAAATTATACGGTGATTTCGTCAGCCACGGAAGAGCCTGAACGAGTGATAATCGAAATCCTGAAGCAGAGCCACTATACAAACTGCCAAAGCCATCATCAAAATTGTAATAACGGGTAGTGTATTTATATTGCCCTCCCCCCTTCAATGTAACAGAGACTTCATCAGAGAAATTGAAATTCTTCTTCAGGTCAATCGAACCTTGCATATCATTTTGTTTGTTGAAGCTACTCCACGTTGAATTGCCCGCCCAAACCATCTTGTTCAAGTTTATTAAGTTTTGAGCCGTTCTAGCGATTTGTACGGGATTTTCATAATTCGGGATCCCAGCTGTTCCGGCTGAAATCTGATCAAATACCAGACTCCAACCAGTAGGAGTTCGATTATCTGAGTATGCATTAGAGAGCTTCACGTCCAGATTGAATGAACCTAATGCTTGTTCATATTCCAAAATATTTGTTACAACATTAAGCTGATTTGAGGACAACTGAGTTCCGAGCTGTATGTCATTGCCATAGTTAGCAAGATTATACATTTCACTGTGGGATTCGTTTGTGGAGGTACCATGACTTATCAAATTCAGAAGAGCTATCTTGCCATTTGGTATTCTATAGTCCAATGTTAGAGTTCCATCATACCGATGCTGAACACTCGGGGAAAATGTAAGATTCAAACTGCCAAGGACTATTGAGTCGGGCATATCCTGCTTGTTGGGTTGATAGTAAGATCCGCCAAGCTGGTTTGAAGTTAGATTCTGCCTCTGCGCAATTCCCTGCACAAATACTCCGAGACGGCCGTCGAAGAATCTTTGCTCGGCGCTTGCTACAAACTTGTAATCATTATAAGTATTCATAAGATCATTATATGCTCCCTGAGCAAGGAGAGAGAGCGAAGGTGCGCCTGAAGGTGTTCCTTTTGCTTCCCTGAGACTGAAGTTCACTATGCCTCCAAGAACGGCAGCATCCATATCCGGTGTAACAGTCTTGTAAACTTCAATACCCTCCAGCGAGTTTGATGAAATCATACTCAGATCCACGGCACGGCCACCGGAACTGTTTGTGGGCGTAGAGTAAGCACCACTGGCAGAAATGCTGCCGGCATCGTTTGCCGGTATTTGTACCCCATCAATCGTTATCATGTTGTATTGAGGTTGTAATCCGCGGATAACTACCTGTGTAGCTTCCCCTCCATTTCTTACTAATGAAATGCCCGGCAGTCTTCCAATCGATTCTGCTGCATTTGCATCCGGTAACGACTGTATACGTGCGGATGAAACTACATTTGAAATATTATCAGAAGACAATTGCTGATTGATGGCAGCATTTTGACCGCTTGCCTGGGCGGTAACAACCACTTCTTTTGTCGAAACACCCACTGCTTCAAGCTTTATATTTAGTACAAGCTGCTCGTCTTCTTTCAAATGAACTTTAATCGTTTTCGATTTATAGCCAATATATGATGTTTTTAATGTATAAGATCCAGCTGGAACAGATGAGATTAGATATTTTCCATAGAAATCCGTGGCTGCTCCCATGCTGGTCCCTTCAAGAATAATATTGGCACCGATAAGAGCTTCGCCAGTGGCTGCATCAGTTACTTTGCCTTCAATTCTTCCATTAGCCGCCCATAGTAACTGAGAAGTAAACATTACAACCAAAATGACAAACAAAACAGTATATGTTTTTGTTAACATTTTAACTCCGTTATTATTATTAATAATTAATATTTATTATTTGAATTTTACATTCTTGTTTCTGTTCTATAGTTTCGGAACTTAAATCATTGTCTTTCGTGTCAAAATATTTCCTTTGCTTTTTCTTGAATTTAGTTTTTAATTTTTCCCTATTTACACCTCTGAAGCTTTATGATGAATAACCGGTAATTCTTTTAAGATTATTGCGCTTAACTCCGGAGTAATGTCTCTTTGAGGTTCAGCCATCATTTCATAACCAACCATAAATTTTTTTATGCTTGCAGATCTTAAAAGCGGCGGATAAAAGTGCATGTGAAAATGCCACTCTTTATATTCTTTACCGTCAACAGGCGCCTGATGTAAACCAGCCGAGTAAGGGAAAGAAGTTTTGAAAAGATTATCATATTTTATCGTTGTAATGCTTAGCGCATTAGCAAAATCTTTCTTTTCACTCTGATTGAGTTGAAGAATATTAGAAATTTTTCTTTTCGATATTATCAAAGTCTCATATGGCCATACAGCCCAAAACGGAACGACAACAGAAAAAGAAGAATTTTCAAAAACAATTCTTTCTTTTAACTTTCGTTCTAATTTTAGATAGTCGCTTAAAATGCTGCGATTATGTTTTTTGTAATACTGCTTAAACTGTTTTAATTCTTTTGCAGGCTCAGCGGGAATACTTTCCTGAGCCCATATTTGGCAATGGGGGTGAGGATTGCTATTACCCATAAGCGAACCTTTGTTCTCAAAAATCTGGATATAATTTATAGCCGGATTGGAAGCAAGAGATCTAAATTCATTCTGCCAGGTTGCAATAACAGTTTCAATTTCCTTTCCTTTCATTCCGGCGAGCGTAAGATCATGTCTCGGAGAAAAATTCACAACCCTGCAAATTCCCTTTTCACTTTTTGCGATCAACAAATCATTCCTGTTTTCTGCCTGATCAGGAATATCTTCGAGCAATGATGAAAAATCATTTGTAAAGACAAAAGTATTTTTATATTGTGGATTAACTTCCCCGTTTGCGCGATGATTGCCCGGACATAGATAACAGTTAGGATCATATCGCGGCCGTTCATCTTTTGACGATGAAGATATTTCACCCTGCCAAGGGCGATTTGTTCTATTCGGTGAAACTAATACCCATTCACCGGTCAGAATGTTTTTCCTTCTGTGAGGATAATTATTTAATTCAGGCTGTTGCATTTTCTTTGATTGAAATAATATTTGTCCCGCTGCTAATTTTTGTCACATAAATATTAACATCGAGGTTAAATTTTTGTTTATATTTTTCCGTAGCATATTTACTTACCTCTTCAATTACATCATTCTCAATTAAGTTGATTGTACAGCCGCCAAATCCTCCGCCCATCATCCTTGATCCATACACCTTAGGATTTTCTTTTGTCAATTCAACCAGGTAGTCGAGCTCCTCGCAGCTTACTTCATAATCTTTGCTCAGACCTTCATGTGTTTGAGACATTAATGATCCGAACGTTTTTAAGTCATGAATTTTTAATGCATCACATGCTTTTAGCAATCTTGAATTTTCTTCAACTACATATTTACAACGTTTATAAACAACAGGTTCTATTTTGTTTTTGAACTCTTTAAGCAGACCGATAGAGACATCGCGCAGGCTTTCTATTTGAGGAATTTCACTTTTTATTATGCCTACTCCGGCAGAGCATTCTTTTCTTCTTTGGTTATATTCCGATGAAGCAAGCGAATGCGAGACGTTGGAATTGAACAGAACGATAGAGATGTTATTATAATCAAACGGAAAATATTCAATTTCAAGTGAGCGGCAATCAATTCGAAGTACTTCTCCCCTTTCGCCAAAAATATTTATATATTGATCCATTATCCCACAATTCACACCAACAAATTCATTTTCCGCCTTTTGCGCAATCTTAACTAGAGATAATTTGTCAATTTCCAGGTTATATAAATGATTCAGCGCAAAAGCCAACCCTGCTTCCACTGCTGCTGAGGAGGACAAGCCAGCGCCTATGGGTATGTCTCCGCCAAACACACAATTAAATCCTGAAAATTTATAGCCACCCTTTTTTAGCTGATCAACAACACCCATTAAATAATTCGGCCAACCTTTTTCCGAGTATATAATTTTATCTATTGCAAATTCAAAACTTTCGTTCATATCGGATGCAAACAGCTTGCATAAGTTATCGCTTCTTGAAGAAATGGCGAAGTAGATTGCCTTATCAATAGCAGCAGGAAGTACAAATCCATAATTATAATCAGTATGTTCACCTATTAAATTTACTCTACCCGGCGACCGGATAATTACCGGGTCAACGTGAAAAACTTCTTTAAACTTCTTTTCTATTTTATTAGATAATTTCATATAAAGATCAGACAGTTTGTTTTCTAGTTTTCAAAAACATAAATCCGCCGAACAGCATCATAACGGCACCCCACCAAATATCGGGATGAGTATTTGCAAGGACAGTACTTACAGCCGGAGGATGAATGATTAAATAAATTCCATTCAAGAAAATAATTGTCCCCATCACCATGAGAATCAGTCCGACAAAAAACCAAATCGGTTTCATTTTTTTATCATTCATAAATATTCCTTAGACATTGATTTATAAAACAATTACCAGAACATGATATTTAATGCAATTAAAACGATAAGAGAGATCACGGCGTAAAACTCCGGACGTTTTAAGAATGGCAAATGACTATCATAATTTTCTTCAGTTAATCCTTTTACCAAGCCAACTAATTCATCCTTTTTCCTTTTCTTTGTAAAGAGACTAATTATCACTGTAACACCCGCGCAAATTACCCATGCCCACCATGCCCGCCAGAAATTTGCAGCCATATCGCTTTGAACGTGGGACATAGTTATAATGCTTTCATTAAACCAATGGAATTTGACCGCCATATACATTGCGAAAGAAGAAGACATTCCTGCAACTAGTCCCCAGAAAGCTCCATTAGGGGTTATCCACCAGATAAACATACCAAGAAGCATAGTTGCAAACAGCGGGGCATTAACCCAGGAAAATATTGCCTGCATATAGTCCATAATGCTCGGAAAACTCTTTGCCCAATATGCAGTACCGAGAGAGATGATAACACCAACGACAGTCGAAGCCCGTCCCATCCACAGCAGATGAGAATCGGAAGCCTTTTTATTTAAAACTGATTTATAAATATCGTAAGTCCATACCGTATTGAACGCGCTAATATTTCCGGCTTGTCCAGCCATAAAACCGGCAAGCAAAGCAGTAACTCCAAGACCCACCAAACCGGATGGATAATAGCGGGCAATTAATAGAGGAAGCGCCGAGTCATAGTTGATATGTCCGCCGTCGTGTAAAAGTTTAAATCCGCTATGAGGTTCTTTTGAAAGGACAATTGCAATTAAACCTGCGAGAATGACTATAAATGGGAGAGCCATTTTAAAGAAAGAAGCAATAATAGGAGTCATACGTGCTGAGCGTAAATTCTTTGCAGAAAATGCACGTTGAATTACAAGAAAATCAGTAGTCCAATATCCGAACGAAAGAACAAATCCAAGTCCAAGGACAATACCGCCCCAATTAACAAACATTCCATTTAAATTCGGGTTTGAAGATGTAGACCAGAGAGTTGTAAAAGAGACCTGAGAATTAAGCTCATTGATCCGGGTCATAATTTCTTTTACACTGCCAATTTCAAGAATACCAAGGATTGAAACCAGGAACAGTCCAAACCATATTAAGAAAAACTGAATAATTTCGGTAAAGATCGCAGACATTAAGCCGCTTAAGCCTACATAAGCTGCAACTGTAATGGCTGATATCCACATACTTATATCCCAATTCCAACCAATAAAAGTATGGAGAACGAGTGCCATAGCGTAAAGGTTAATACCGGAAACAAGGAGAGTCATAATTGCAAAAGCAATTCCATTTAGGACACGAGTTTTTTCATCAAAGCGAAGCTTGAGATAACCGGGGACGGATTTTATTTTGCTGCTGTAATAGAACGGCATCATATATACTCCTAAGAAGAGCATAGCAGGAATAGCGCCGATCCAATAAAAATGCGCGACATACATTCCATACTTGAATGTATTGCCGGTCATTCCCAAGAGTTCAAGTGCTCCTAGATTAGCAGAAAGAAATGCAATCCCCGCAACCCAGGAAGAATTTTTTCGTCCTGCAAGAAAGAAATCCTCCTCATTTGTAGTAAATTTTCTTAGATACCAGCCGATACCAAGCACAAATGCGAAATAAACAATAATGATAGTCCAATCAACAAAAGATAGTCCAATAGCCTGCATAGATTCCTCTTCAATAATAATTTAATTATAAAATTATCTAACTTACAAAGGTCGCAAACCTTGCCGCAAACGTTTGCGGGATCAGGTAAAAAAATATTTTATTAAGTTGAGCCTCTAATAATTAATTTAGTTTCCAAAGTAACAGTTTTAGGTTTAGCAGATTTATTTTTATTTTCAATAAGTCCCACTAATATTTCGGCAGCTTTCTTTCCCATCTCGAAGGATGGTTGATCAATTGTAGTGATTGTGGGATCAACTAAAGTTGTAATTTTATTATTTGAAAAGCCGACGATTCCAATATCATCAGGTATTTTGAGACCTGCTTCTTTTATTCTTTGAAAGGCGCCGATAGCAACAGGGTCATTAACGGCAAAGATTGCATCGGGGATAATATTTTTCTTAATCAATGAATCCATTGAGTTGTACCCGTCGGTTTCATGAAGTCCCCCGTAACAAATAAGTTCTTTAGAAATGCGTATATGGGCTTTATTTAGCGCCTCAGAATAACCAGCTAATCTTCGTTTACATATTTCCAATACTTTGGGGCCTGCAAAATGTGCGATTTTTTTATAGCCTATTCCTATTAGATAGGTAACAGCATTAAATGCGCTTTTGGAGTCATCAATAATAACTTTACTTGCAGAGACATCTTCGCAAGCGCGGTCAAAGAAGACCAAGGGAATCCCCCGTTCAATTACGCTTTTAAAATGATCTGAATTGTTTGTATTCTGTGAAATAGAAGCTACAATTCCTGCAACTCTTTGTTGAATCAGAGCATTAGTATTGATCACTTCCCTTTCAAAATTTTCATTGGACTGGCACACTATGATAGTATAACCCGCATGATATGCAACTTCCTCAATACCGCTAATAGCAGAAGCAAAAAAGTCATGCTGAATTTCGGGAACGATTACTCCGATTATTGTAGTGCGGTTATTTTTTAAACTTTGTGCGATGGGATTAGGCTTATAGTTAAATTCTTTAGCTAATTTTCTTACGCGTTTTTTAGTATTATCATTTATATCGGGATGATCGCTCAAGGCGCGCGACACCGTGGAAGCAGAGATGCCTAATTTTTTTGCTAAATCTGTTATTGTAGTATGTCTCATTTTTCCTGCAAACGTTTGCGATTACGTTTGCAATATATATATCTTCAAATAATTTGTCAAGTTAAATTTTATAAAATGCTCTTAAAACAATCATTCATCATAATTACTAACCACATAAAAATAGAATCTACCTTTCTAATTTTATATTTTTCATGAAGGAAAAAATATTATTGCTAATAATTCAAATTACATCGAGGTGAAGAAATGTTACTTAAGGGCACTACTAAAAACTATCTTTTATAAAAATTTAACGCAAAGAATACGCAACGTTCGCAGAGAACCTGCCTACCGGCAGGCAGGTATTGAAGTTTTTAGAAGTGCCCTTAAAAACAGGATAGCATTAATAACGGGTAGTAGCCGAGGCATAGGTGCATCTACTGCAAAATTGTTTGCCCAACATGGCGCCAGTGTTGCAGTTAACTATAATAAAAGTGAAGATGCAGCTAATCGTGTTGTTGAAGAAATAGTTTCAAAAGGAGGAAAGGCAATTGCCGTAAAGGCAGATGTTACAGATTTCAATGAAGTAAAAAACATGTACATTATTTCGGTCTCTAGTGGTCTCTCTAAAAAGCCGGGCAGCGGCTTTATAGCCCTCAGTGCAGCCAAAGCCGCACTTAATATGATGTCAAGCTCACTATCTCATGAAGTAGGACAATATGGTATTAGTGTTAATGCCATAGCGCCGGGTTTAACTTTAACCGACGCTACCTCAAGGCAGCCTGAAGAAAGAAGACGAAAGTCCGCTGACGCGAATCCTATGAAAAGGATTGGACAACCTGATGATCTTGCCGGTGCAATTCTATTGCTTGCGAGCGATTACGCCGGTTATATCACTGGAGGCTATATACTGGTCGACGGTGGTACCACCATTCTGTAAAAGATGATTCTTTGAAATAAATGCTTCATCTCATATATTGAAGAAAACAAAAATAATTTTACAACCAAACATTTTTTCAACTTCTTCTTTCAATATTCTTAATTAAGTTTGAAAAGATTATATGGTGAAATGGTAAAAAGTTATACCAATATACTTTGCCCTTCCATCCATCAGGTTCAAAATAAGCGGTAATGGTTAAACGATTTAAATAGTTTTCTTCAGTTGTCATAAATTCCAGCCATGCTTTTCCGGGTAATTTCATTTCGGCACGTAGTAGTAATCTTTTATTCACTTCTAACTCTTCGACTCTAAAAAATCCCACAACATCGTGAATCCTTATTGTGTTCATACTTCTTCTACCCCTTGAAGTGCCTACACCTAATAATATTGAATCCAAAATACCTCTTAATTTCCACATCCAATTTTGATTAAACCACCCTTCATCACCCCCTATTTTACAAAACGAACTAAAAAGAGAATTTGTTTGTTTGGAAGTAATTAAAGAATAGGAACTGATATAGTAAGGTGGTTTCTCTAATTCCTTTAGTTTTATTGCAAGCTCGTAAGCTCGCGGGTATTCATCCGACCAGCGAGTATGAACTTTATCTAGTTCTTCGCGTGTCATCGCTCTTAATACTGTCTCTTTGAATGTAACAGGCTTATATATTGAATCCGGCAATTTATCCACGTTGTTGCATAAAACTTCATTTTTCCCGCTTTGGAATAATGATTTAATGACAGGAGCTGGAACGGGTGTAAGGAAACCGGCTATATAAGAATAGAATTTAAAGTTTGAGAATGAAGTATGAAAAAATAATCTTCTTTTGTTCTGAATTTTTGCCATAATTTTAAGCAATCTTTCATATGTTAAAATTTCAATTCCCCCCACGTCGTAAGACTTTCCTTCAGTTCCTTTTGTTTCCAATACACCGACAAGAATATTAATTAGTGTTCTTATACTTATAGGTTGGCATTTTGTCTTAGCCCAATAAGGTAAAAATAGTATAGGCGAATTTTTAACTAAATTTTTAAGTATCTCATAAGATGCGCTTCCTGAGCCAATAATTATCGCTGCTCTTAAAACCGTTGTAGGTACTTTACCGAATTGTAAAACCTCGGCAACCTGCAATCTGCTCCTTAAGTGAGGCGACAAAAGAGAATTCTTGTCACCTAAAGCACCCAGGTAAATAATTCTATCCAGTTTATTTTTTTCGGCAGCAGCTCTAAAATTATTAGCTGCTAGAATATCAGCTTTCTCAAATTTTTTGGGACCAAGCAATAAAGAATGAATTAAATAGTAAGCAACTTTCACATCCTTCAATGCTAAATTTAATTCATCGAAGTTCAAGGCATCTGCAACTACAATTTCGGCTTGCGGCCATCTTTGTTGCAAATCCTTTGTGTAAACTCTTGCCATTACTTTAACTGTATAACCACGGGCGAGTAATTCCGGTACTAACCTGCCACCAACATAACCGGTAGCACCAGTAACTAGAATAGTTCCAACCTCCGGCTTAGGGGTAGTAAGTAAATTAGTACAAAGCAGCTCATTACTATCAAATATCATAGTTATTTAAGATAAATGATTTTGAGTTAATAAGGAACTAACTAAATAACTCATGTTGCACAAACTTTGGGAAGATGAAAGATAATTTAGATTCCTATAATGGCTTTTTATGTCATCCCTCATGGGATTTATTTCCCTTAATCCCGAAGGCTTGCCTGCAGAGGCTGTTGCACAACTCCAAAATGTCATTTCGACCGGAGGGTCTACCCCGTTTGCGGGAAGAAATCCCATGAATAGCCCAGTTACACAAATTGAGCATGTGATTTCTCTGTTGCGTTCGCTCCTTCGAAATGATACAAAAATAGTTGTCATTTCGACCGAAGGGAGAAATCTCATGAATAGTCCAGTTACACAAATTGAACATGGGATGTCTCAGTCGTGTACCCTGCCTGCAGGCATGACATAACGAAAATGCTAGATTAGCCCATAAATTAAATAAATATTCTATATTTTATTAGAACATGATTCTCTTAAGTTGACGCCTATGCGGCTTAATGCGGATTCGATGTCTTACTCATCATTTCAGCAGCAAAAGTTTTTTTGTTGCTATAAAGTTTCCCGCGTGAAGCTGGTAGAAATAAACTCCGCTTGCGAGATTGCTTGCATTGAAGTTAACGGAATGCTTTCCTTGGGTTTTATATCCGTCAACAAGAGTTTTTATTACATTGCCGAGTATATCGGTAAACTTTAATAGATTAAAGTATTAAAAGTAGCATTTATCGTAAAAATAATCCGCCAATAATATATTTTTCATTTTAGTCAGGCAAGAAATTGACTGTGCTAAAAGTAACATGTGAAATTACTCAATGAATAGTCTATCTGGAAAAGTGGGGAAAAATAAAAAAGGCGACTTAAAAAGTCGCCTTAAAAAATAAAGTTAGAAGTAATTTTTACAAAACCGTAATCAATTTTACAAAATTTCAATTCTATTTAAATAACAGGAAAATTTCAAAGAACAACAGATTAAAAGATTAAACAAACAAGCCAGTTATTTAGGATTACAACTTGTTGCTTTGTAATTAGTGGTCACTGGCAGAAAGAGCATTATTGTTTTAATTAAATTTGAATTATTGCACCTTATTTCAATAACTCATCCCCAAAAAACTCTACGAAATAGCGTAGGTTTTGACCCGTTTTTTCCTCACAGCGCTTCGATTTTCTTATCTACCCTATATTTCAACCTCACTCATAAGTATATACCCCCTCAGAATCGATTTTCACATTTTTCCCCATTACTGAAACCTTCAGTCTCTTTTAATCCTATATATTTGATTGTTATTTATGATAATATCATTATTTTTGCATAGTATCCTCGACAATGATATTGTGCAAACCCTATGGTATTGACTTTTATCCGCTACTGCGGATTGTTTTTAATGTCAAGATACTATTAGCGATTTTTTTGTTCTACATATTCCATCGACCATATTACATTGCGGCTATCCGCGCTATGATAGTATAAAGAATAAGCAAAATGGATAAACTTCAAAGATACATTAACGAAGCTCTTGGAATTGAATTGTTACAATAGTTTTAATTCTATAGTAGTTCGATTAAAACCAAGATAGGGTTTAGGAACTTGAAGGGTTAGATGTGTTTCAATTCTATAGTAGTTCGATTAAAGCAAAAGGGCATACGTATAAAAAATTTATAGTTACTTTGTTTCAATTCTATAGTAGTTCGATTAAAGCTCCTATTGAAAAAGTTAAAGAAATATTAAAAGCTAGTTTCAATTCTATAGTAGTTAGATTAAAGCTTGATTGGAGGGATTCTCCAGAGGGTTATATGTATGTTTCAATTCTATAGTAGTTCGATTAAAGCGAGAATATAAGTGCCGGAAAGCGGTACCATATATGCGTTTCAATTCTATAGTAGTTCGATTAAAGCTCGCCCCTATATTTGTCAATTGTGTGGATGTATATGTTTCAATTCTATAGTAGTTCGATTAAAGCTAAAAATGTTCTTCTTTATTTGGCAGATCATCCAATGTTTCAATTCTATAGTAGTTCGATTAAAGCGCTGGATGAAATTCGACCAACGTGTCAAATACGTTAGTTTCAATTCTATAGTAGTTCGATTAAAGCCGAATGACCTTTATATCATCCAATCCCTTTAATTGGTTTCAATTCTATAGTAGTTCGATTAAAGCGCTACTCTAACTGCGACAATAGACTATCCTCGAGAAGTTTCAATTCTATAGTAGTTCGATTAAAGCGCGCATCATCGACAATTTATAAAGCAATTTTAGACGAGTTTCAATTCTATAGTAGTTCGATTAAAGCTCTTTTCCTTAGCTGTTTGATGATGTAACGTCATTGGTTTCAATTCTATAGTAGTTCGATTAAAGCCATTTCTACTTCAGCAGCAGTTATCAACCCTTTGTTGTTTCAATTCTATAGTAGTTCGATTAAAGCCCGCACATTCGCAGCTACTCGACATACAAGAGATTTCGTTTCAATTCTATAGTAGTTCGATTAAAGCTAAGCCAGTAGTCGATGGTGCCTTCTTGATATCTAAGTTTCAATTCTATAGTAGTTCGATTAAAGCCATCAATCTTCCCGAAGAACTCATTCCCATGAAGGGGTTTCAATTCTATAGTAGTTCGATTAAAGCACTTTTGCTTTAAGGTCTCTGATTACTTTGTTGATCGTTTCAATTCTATAGTAGTTCGATTAAAGCATCATTTTATTTCAGCTAAAAAGTTCTTAATCTCATGTTTCAATTCTATAGTAGTTCGATTAAAGCTTAATATGTTGTTAAACGGCAAGCGCAAAAACCAAAATTTCAATTCTATAGTAGTTCGATTAAAGCGGTAAAACATTTATGAAAGCTGGTACAAACGCAGCTATGTTTCAATTCTATAGTAGTTCGATTAAAGCTGGATAAAGAAAGAACCATATCAATGCCCGGTTAACGTTTCAATTCTATAGTAGTTCGATTAAAGCATATTAAATGATATGAACGATCCCGAAGTTGCATTTGTTTCAATTCTATAGTAGTTCGATTAAAGCATCCACAAAAGAAAAATCAGTATCGAATCAATTAAAAGTTTCAATTCTATAGTAGTTCGATTAAAGCTAAATATTTTCTTTCATCAATAATTTTTATTCCTGAGTTTCAATTCTATAGTAGTTCGATTAAAGCGTGTTATTTTCTTCCATTCCCGCAACAGTTTTCTCAGTTTCAATTCTATAGTAGTTCGATTAAAGCGTTTTTCTACGTATGAAAACCCTTCCGGCAATATGCGTTTCAATTCTATAGTAGTTCGATTAAAGCCAAACGATGGATTGAAAAAAACGATGCTGAGATTTAGTTTCAATTCTATAGTAGTTCGATTAAAGCAAGCAGCTGCTCAGCTTCATATTCGGTTATTACCATGTTTCAATTCTATAGTAGTTCGATTAAAGCTCGGCGCTGTTGTTATAATGGCAGTCACGCTTTTTCTGTTTCAATTCTATAGTAGTTCGATTAAAGCGAATCTACCAGCGTTCGGAATATTCGTCTCGTGAGAGTTTCAATTCTATAGTAGTTCGATTAAAGCTATAACGAGCGGCATTAAATATAAAGTTGAAGTAGTCGTTTCAATTCTATAGTAGTTCGATTAAAGCCCCTAAAACTGCGCTATTACCACCATAATATGCTGTGTTTCAATTCTATAGTAGTTCGATTAAAGCCCTGTGTGTACTTACCTAGCTCCGCAGATATCTTTGTTTCAATTCTATAGTAGTTCGATTAAAGCACTTTGGGGTGGCTATGGAGCAAGTTTTGCTCTGACGTTTCAATTCTATAGTAGTTCGATTAAAGCTCGGTACCGCGCTTTGTGGGACTGTCGATAAGTGAGTTTCAATTCTATAGTAGTTCGATTAAAGCGCAGTTCATACGGCGTTGTTATCACTTGCTTATAACGTTTCAATTCTATAGTAGTTCGATTAAAGCCTATATGCTCCGATATTATGCAGGGTGACAAGGACGTTTCAATTCTATAGTAGTTCGATTAAAGCCTTAAATCTTGACGAAAACAATTTCGCAATAAATATGTTTCAATTCTATAGTAATTCGATTAAAGCGAGGGTGGTGGCTATAATTGTAGTCATAGATTTTATCGTTTCAATTCTATAGTAGTTCGATTAAAGCACTTTGGGGTGGCTATGGAGCAAGTTTTGCTCTGACGTTTCAATTCTATAGTAGTTCGATTAAAGCGGGACTTTTGGCAACCTTCGCTTTGCCGGCAGCTATGTTTCAATTCTATAGTAGTTCGATTAAAGCCTTTTACGTATCGCTGCAATCGATGCGAAAAACAGGTTTCAATTCTATAGTAGTTCGATTAAAGCGACAACCTATTTGGATAGCGGATCGATAACTCCTAGTTTCAATTCTATAGTAGTTCGATTAAAGCGCCCCGGTTTTCATTTTCACATACCATACGTCACTGTTTCAATTCTATAGTAGTTCGATTAAAGCCCTATTATCAGCATAGAGCGCATCAGGGAACTTACGTTTCAATTCTATAGTAGTTCGATTAAAGCCAATTCGATACTATAGATATTTATATGTTAGTTCTTGGTTTCAATTCTATAGTAGTTCGATTAAAGCAAGTAATATTCCTTTCCCTACATCGCTCTTATTAAAGTTTCAATTCTATAGTAGTTCGATTAAAGCTCTATCTTTAATCACGAATTCAGGTGTAGTTACTTTGTTTCAATTCTATAGTAGTTCGATTAAAGCTCCAAGGCATCGATACGACTACCGGCTTCGGCAAAGTTTCAATTCTATAGTAGTTCGATTAAAGCGATTCGACTGTTGACCAAAGTTCGTCATCGATTGCTGTTTCAATTCTATAGTAGTTCGATTAAAGCCATTTTAGCCGGG
>JAKBMG010000075.1 GCA_021831685.1 Bacteroidota bacterium
GTTGCAACTGGCGCGCAAATGTTTGGATGCCTACCAATTATATGATTTATCATGGTCTGAAATTTTACGGCTACAATGATTTGGCTACTATTGTCGCAGAACGTACTAAAGAATTAGTTGATAAATCGGGAAACCGAGAATATTACAATTCCGAAACTGGCGAAGGATTGGGTATGAATCCATTTTGGGGATGGAGTTTGCTCGGGCACTTTTTCAAGCTTGAAGAAAAATTAAAATGGGATATTACCAATCTAAATTAAATAAGGCTGGCATTTTAGTCCCGGAAAGAAAATAATATATTTGAGATCAATATTAGTTGAATATAAAATGGAGTTAATTTAAAATGAAAAAAATTATTTTATTTGCTATTATTATAAACTTTTGCACCATTAATGCTCAGAATCCTATTGTTCCTGCCGGTAATTATTGTGCGGATCCTTCCGCTCATGTATGGCCCGATGGTAAAATGTACGTTTACGGTTCTAAAGACGAGAGTCCGAAATATTATTGCTCAAAAAGTTACGATGTTTGGTCATCTAGCGATTTAGTCCATTGGGCTAAAACAGAAAATGCTTTCTCAACTAAAAACATAAATGATCAAGCAAAATTCAAAAATGATTTTTTATATGCTCCGGACTGTATGTATAAGAACGGTATCTATTATCTTTATTATTGTCTTTCCAGTGCCAAAGACAATGAAGGAGTTGCAATAAGTAAATCACCTACAGGTCCCTTCGTTAACGGGAAAGTGATTAACCTGAAAGGGATGGACCAAATTGATCCCTGCGTGTTTATGGATGATGACGGACAGGCTTATATGATTTGGGGGCAATTTGCTGCCAAGGTAGCGAAACTGAAACCCGATATGACTGAAATAGATCCATCCACAATAAAAGACAGCGTGGTAACTGAAAAAGAACATTATTTTCACGAAGGCGGCTACATGATTAAACGCAACGGAATTTATTATTTTATTTATGCGGATATGCAAAGAGCTAATATGCCGACTTGTATAGGATATTCAACGGGCAAATCTCCATTCGGTCCCTTTAAGTATGGCGGAATTATTGTAGACAATAATCATTGCGACCCTGGTGTATGGAACAATCATGGGTCTGTTGTTGAGATGAATGGTAAATGGTACGTCTTTTATCATAGATCGACACATGATTCTTTCTCTATGAGAAAAACTTGCATTGAACCGATTACTTTTAATTCAGATGGAAGTATTAAAGAAGTTGAAATGACTTCGCAGGGTGCTGGACGTCCCCTGGATTCTTTTAGTAAAATTGAAGCCGATAGAGCCTGCCTTTTATTCGGTAATGTTCGAATACAGAATTATACTAAGGATAATGATGAACTGGGTGGAATTAAAAACGGCGATAGAACAGCTTTTAAATATTTAGATTTCGGATCCGGAGCAGACGGTTTTGAGGTTTCTGTTATTCCGGGAAAAAATGCCGGCAAGATAGATATTATAACGGATCAGCCTTGGCATGCTGCTGTTGGTTCGATTGAAATTCCGGCAGGCGATTCCAAAACAATAAAAACATTTAGTTGTACTATAAATAAAATAAAAGGAGTTCATGCACTTTGGTTAAGGTTTTCTGGCGATGGGGAAAATTTATTTGCCGTTGATTCTTTTAAATTTTTAAAATAAACGATTATTGAACGAAAACAATTGAATATAGTAATAAAGGACTAAAATGGAATTTAAATTTTTACACCCTAGGGACGAAATTATTGAAATAATAAATCGTATTTATATGAATGGAATGACAACCACTTCGGGTGGCAACTTATCCATTCTTGACGATGATGGGTCTATATGGATTACTCCTAAAGGTGTTGATAAAGGATCATTGATACCAAAAGATATTGTAAGAGTATTCTCAAATGGAATTTCTGATGGCATTCACGAACCTTCATCCGAATTCCCTTTCCATCTCGCAATATATAAAGCAAGACCTGATATAAAAGCAATTGTTCACGCACATCCCCCGGCACTTGTTTCATTTGCAATTACTAGAAAAATACCGGATACTCGTATTGTTCCGAAAGCACGTGAAATATGCGGTAAGGTCGGCTATGCTAAATATGCTCTGCCGGGAAGCGATAAGCTTGGGGAAGTAATATCGGATATTTTCAAGCAAAATCATGACTCAGTTTTGATGGAAAACCACGGAATAGTTACTGTCGGGAATAGTTTAATGCACGCTTTTCAAAGGTTGGAAACTTTAGACTTTTGTGCTAGGCTTACACTTAAAGCTAATATTCTCGGAAAGGTTAAAGTGCTAAGTAATGAAGAGCTTGATCTCTCACGAAAGGATATTGCTCTAGACGAGTTTAATCCGGACAACCATACTTCAAAGGAAAAAGAAATTAGGAAAAATATTATTTCTTTAATTCATAGAAGCTATTCGCAAAATCTTGTTACGAGCACCGAAGGCACTTTCTCTGCCAGGGTTGAAGACGATATTTTCTTAATAACTCCTTGGGGAATTGATAGAAAATATTTATCTGAAGAAGATCTTGTTTTAATTAAAGGAAATAAAAGAGAAGCAGGAAAACAGCCAAGCAAAAGTGTCAACCTACATAAAAAAATATATAATAAGAACCCATATATTAATGCAATTCTAATTGCGCATCCGCCTAATATCCTGGCATTTGGTGTAACCGATGCTAAATTTGACTCACGTACTATTCCTGAAAGCTATATTGTTTTAAGAGATATTCCAAAATTACCTTACGGTTTAGAGTATCGCACCGGGGAATTAGAGTATCCTGAAATTACAGATTTTATTTCCGAAAGTACTCCTATTGTACTTTGCGAAAATAACTGCATTATCGTAACTGGGAATTCATTATTGCAAAGTTATGACAGGTTGGAAGTTGCTGAGTTTTCCGCTAAGTCGGTTATTGCTTCCAAGGCAATTGGAGAAATTGTGCCGATCGGAAAATTTGAAATAGACGAATTGGAAAAAGCATTTGACCTATAATTATTATTCTTTCACAAAATTAAATCTACGAATATGTATACAAAAATAATACGATTTTCAATAATGTTATTTATTCTTGCTTTTGTCAATAAAAGCTTTGCGGTTGACGGCGGCAAAATAATTCCCCAAAAGCTGCGCGTTGAATATCTTAAAAATCCCGTAATAGATGAGTTATCGCCCCGATTAAGCTGGGTATTGACATCAAGTGAAAATGATCAAGCCCAAACAGCATACCAAATAGTCGTTGCAAGCAGTATTCAAGAATTAAATGAAAATAAATTTAATATTTGGAATACCGGCAAGGTTTTAAGTAATCAAAATATCCAAATTTATTATAAGGGTAAAAAATTAAGCTCAAGGGGCATTTATTATTGGAAAGTTAGAGTATGGGATAAAAATGGAATTCCTTGCCGGTGGAGTAAAACTGCTTCATGGACAATGGGACTTTTAAGTAAAAGTGAATGGAAAGCTGAATGGATCGGACTAGTGTCATGTCAACTCTGCAAAGTCGGATAAAGACGCAATAATTTTATGCGAGCATCTTTCGTCGTAAATTGCCAATTAATTTTTGCGTTCCTATTATTTCGATGCTTCTGCCATGCATTTGCCT
>JAKBMG010000147.1 GCA_021831685.1 Bacteroidota bacterium
ACGGTAGAATTACTGAGAAACTTGATGTAAGAAACACTAAATTACAGTTAGCTAAACAAGCTCGTTACGAGGTGAAAAATGTTTGCTGATTATCGATTACATGTGACACATTTTTCCCCTTACTTAAGGGTAGTTCCAATAACTTCAATATCCTCTGCGGACTTTGCATATTCTTTGCGTTCTCCGCGTTAAATTTTTGCAAAAGATAGTTTTTGGAACTACCCTTAATTATCTCGAAATTCCATTTCCCGCTGAACCAATACACTTACTGCTAAGTATTCTACTCTGCCTACAGGAAAATGAATTTCTTTTTCAATTAGCGTTTCTAAGAAGGAACCCGCAGCTATTACCGCTAATTGAGGATATTTTTCATAAAAATATCTCAGATTTTTTACTGCGGCTGGCGAATTTTGTATCTCATCAATAAAAAGGAGAGTGCCTCTTTCAGCTTTCACCGCGTTTTTTAAGAAAAAAATTGAATCATAAAGTTCATCAAAGGAACGGGCTTCTTCAAATATTCTCTTTTCTTCAGGCATGTCCAAGTTGATAGAAACAAACTGCTTGAATTGTGAAGCAAATAGATTTACAGCAGTTGTTTTCCCGACCTGTCTTGCCCCGCGTAAGATCAAAGGCTTTCTGTGCGTTCTATTATACCATTTACTTAACTCAGTTAAAATACTTCGATTATACATAGTAATGTAATAATGTCAATGCAAATTTCGAATTACTATGCATCAATGTCAATGTATTATTTTATTTATTTTGTATCAGAGTAAACCATCAACTATCGGAACTACTCTCTGTCTTCTGATCTCAGTTTTCCGACTTCCGACATGACCTCTGAATTGAATATTGTCACCTAACGAAGTTTAAAATACTCGATCGGAAATCATAAATCCATCAATCGTCAATCGCAAATCAGCAATCATGAAGTCTACAATCGTAAATCGTCAATCCTGTGGTCTTCAATCGCAAATCGTCAATCCCAAATCGTCAATCATTTAGTGTTTTTGATATTGCTAATAAGAGATGACCCAAATAATATTGAAGAAATACCTTTTTGCTTACACACGTATTCAAAAGCTTCTTCTGGTTTTAAAGCACCGGCAGACAATACCTGCATTGCAATACATTTGAATTTTCGATTTCCGGTTGTTGATTTTCAATTTTTCAGTTTAAAGTCTAAGCAAACTGTAATTTTCTCCCCTTGGGTTCAGGAATATTATCATTAAATTCCTTTGCCGTTTCAATCCATAGTTCTATAGCATCTTCAGCATTTTTCAGAGCTTCACCGTATGTATTACCATGCGCCATACAACCATATAACTCGGGTACCTCTGCAACAAAGGCTTTATCTTCTAAACTCCAATATATTATTATTTCATATCTGTACATTATATCTCCTTTATCAAAAAATTGTAATTTAATAACAAATTTCTAACCTGTTTAACCTGATATGGCTTTGCATTACTGCTATCTTTCTGCAAATTAATTTTTACTTCGATTCCTTCTTTCCTAAAAATATGATGACTTCCTTTAATTCTAACAACAAAACCTAATGATATTAATAAATTATACAAGTCATTAAATTTTATATTTGCATCCGCTTTACTTGATAAAATCTTTTGTATTAGTTTTTGATTTTTCGTCAATTCGTTTATCTATTAATTTTATAAAGAATTTATATTTTAAAAATATACCCTTCGATAATATCTTACAACACCGTTCTAAATTTACGATTGTCGATTAAAATCATCAATCTACAATTATCAATAGTCAATCATAAATCCAAGAATCATCATTCGTAAATCAGCAATCTTCAATCCCAACTGGTATGATGAACGCCAAATCTTTAATTGTTTACTAATCTCCATCTTCTTAATTCCAACCTTTCCAAACTACCCCATTCTACGTCTGAGATAATCGTAAAAATTTTCGCGCGTACTAAACATCAGGAATACTACCATTTCCTTTTGAACATAAAAGGCAAGACGATACTCAACCCCTAAATGGCGGATTTTTGTTTTGGATATTTCTCTTAACTCACCATGTAACCGCTCAAATCAATATGGGTGACTTAGAACTTCACCGATAGTTCTACTTACTTTATCTATAAGTTGTGTGGGAAGATTTTTTATGTCTCGTTTGAATGCCGGATGGAATGCTGCTTGGTGCATACTATAAATTTGAAAATACTTGTTTTCGCGAAAGCAGTTTAATCTTTTTATTTTTTACATCATTAAAACGTTTCTTTAAAATCTTATCCTCATTACTTAATCTTGCCTCAAGGGTTTTCAATTCCTCTTTAGATAAGTTTGCTATTACTTTTGCCAAATCATCTATTCTCAAATTAATATTAGCTGTAACTTCCATAATAAATTCCTTAAATAATTTTATAGTAATAAAAAAAAACGCTGCCAAATTAAAATTCTGGAAAGCTTGCCAATGTTCCTAACTTCATATTTCACTCTATTCCTCCCGTCTTCTGCCCCGACACTGACCTCTGACTTCTCATTTCTCCCTACTTCTCTCTCCTTACTGCCTACTCATTTCTCCCTACTCTTTACTGCCTACTGACTTCTGGATTGAATATTGTCAATTTACTATTGTCGATTAAAAACACAATTACATAATCCTCAAACATACATTCGTGTTGTTATTACTTTGGGGGGAAATATCGATAAATATCTTTTCTATGGAGGAATCTTATAAGAACAGCTTCTTGTCTTGAGGAAATTTTTACGCCTAATCTATAATCGCCTATTCTAAAACGGTAATAATTATCATATCCTTCTATCTTTTTGCAATTATGAATTTCAAAAATGGACGAAGCATTTTCCAATTGAATAATAATATCCATTATTTTTGTTAATAACGCTTTATCCCTAATCTTGCCTATATCCCGCTCAAAGGTTTTTTCACCATTTACTTTCATTTGCTTATGATATTTTTGAAGCGAGATTTTTTTTAAAATCATTCATATCTATAAGCTCTCCCTTATCCCCTTCCTTCATTGCCCACGCAAGACCAATATCTTCCATTGCCTCCATTACTGCATCTTCAATTAGGTCTTTTCTTTCTGAAAGGACTTCAATAAATGTCTCTCTTATAACTTCTTTCAATTCTTTACGATCTATAGCTTCCATTTTATTTCACCGCATATTTTGTTCTTTTATTTGCCACCAAAAGTCTCTATAAATATTCGCCATTATTATAAACAAAAAATATTGTAGTATCAATTTTTCCCGACTTCTGCCTGCTAGATTGAATATTGTCAATTTACTATTGTCGAATAAAAGCATAAAATCCCTCATCGATCGTCAATCGGAAATCAGCAATCTTCAATCCTAACCGGTATGTTAAACACCTGATCATTGTTTATTGGTTAATCCTAGTTAAGCAATTCTTTTCAGCGGAGTTATTTTCTTGAGATCTGAGTGTAACTTATCGCGCTGATTTCTCAAATCTATATCATTCTGTAAGTTCATCCAAAAACGCTCTGAATTTCCAAAGAATCGCGATAACCTTAATGCAGTATCAACAGTTATAGATC
>JAKBMG010000060.1 GCA_021831685.1 Bacteroidota bacterium
AGAAGCCAATCCCGCAGCGGGAAATAATCGTTATCAAGACTATTCAAGGTCTACCGTGGTTATAAGGTGTAGCATGTATAAAGAGAAGCATCAGGAACTTGAGAGACCCTGTGAGTTCCATGAAAGAATGGTAGGCGAATTCAATCAAAAGAAGATAAGCCGAAAACATGCCGGGATCTGTGTGTGGGGTGTCTGGCAATAGGCATTCCTACCACAACGGTTGTCAAGTTAAAAAGAGAAAAAAATGGAAAAGAAAAGAGAAGTTAACGAAACTGAGATACAAAGAATGAAGGAATATTTGAAAAACAATTCTCCATTTGTAAGCAACAATATTTCTCACGAGGAATTCGTCAAGGGGATAAAAAATGGTGATTTGGGAATTTTATTTAACTTTGAAGATTTTGACGCTACAGATTTATGCACTGGAAGAAAGATGACCATTTTAAGTATAATTCATATAATTTTCGATTTCTTGCCACCAGTTTTTATAATTATATTTTCATTAATTAATCTTAATTGGTGGCTTTTAATCGCAATACCAATATGGTATGTTGCGACAATTCTTGCCACCTATACATCGGCGCACAAACTCTCAATATTATTATTATTATTTACTGCTGGCAATTGGTTTGCGAGAGGATTCCATTTTCAAGATTATTTTACATTTTTTCCACTGGCTTTTATTATTCCACAGCTTCTTATGTATATTGAAAAAGACTACGATATTATGTTTGTGACTGATGCACTTGTCGATGATTCACAACTTTTTTATGAATATAAAGATAAGATTACTATTTCACATAAAACAAAATTATAAAAAGCATGTTAAGAACCTTTTTTGTTATGTAATTAATTGCAAAGTATAAACAATGAGTTATAAAGCAGAAAAAAATAATTTGGTTAAAACAGATTATTGTCCCAAAGATATTAAAGAAGCTATAGAATATTTTATAAATCAATTTTGGCTTAAGAAGCACAGTACTGAGGAAAAATTAGTATTATATCATTATACAACAACAGAAGGAATGAAAGGGATTATAGATACTCGTTCGTTATGGAATTCTGATGTTAACTATTTAAATGACCCGCTAGAACTAAAATATGGTAGGGGAATCATCTTTAATATTTTAGATAGTTATTCAAAGAAAGAAAACGACGAAGGTATAAAGAGATTATTAAATAGACTTAAGGATATTACCGGAATACAAAACCTCTATAATACTTACATAACTTGTTTCAGTAAATATAACAATTTATTAAGTCAGTGGGAACGATATGCTGCTAAAGGCTATGGATATAATTTAGGATTTCATTTCAGCTCGGATTCTTTTTCAAGATCAAAAACATGGTATAATATAGAAGAACTATCCGAACATGATTTTCTCCCATGTTTAAGGAAAGTGACTTATCAAATAGATGAACAATATGAAATAGTAGAAAAATTTATAAATACCATAATAGACGGTTCAAAAAGATATTTAAATGGAGGGAATTATATTGACAAAGCTTGGGATGCGATTGCTTCTATTAAGGCTGCTGATATATTACTGGAATTGATGTATTCTTTTAAAAGCCCAAGCTTTAGTGAAGAATATGAATGGAGATTGGTATATATGATAGATAAGAAATATAAACCGTTAATCCGTAATCATAGAGTTAATAATAATATTATTAAACCATATCTTGATATGTTCATCTACGAAGGCAAAAATGGAATTTATAATTTCCCACTGCATTCAATAAAATTTGGACCTATGTTACCTAAAGAGACAACAGAGAAATCCTTAAAAGATTTTCTACAGCATAATAATCTTACTTCTCTTCATCCGATAAAAGTGAACGATGAAATTAAAATAGATTCCTGTTATGGTAAATAATAAAGAATCTTTGAGCTACAGCCTAACCAGCTTTTTCACCCGACCGCGTTTTCATTGCGGCATTTTTAATATTTTTGGTTTAGTAGTAAAGTTAGGCATTGTTGTTTGGCGTTGTTCAATTAAATAAAATTTATAAAAATATTTGGCAGTAGTTTTTCAGTTCGGCATTGCTGTTCGGGGCGGACGGGTGAAAAGCAACGCTGTTATATGGCTAAAAGGTCGACTTGATAATTGGAATGATGATACGTATCTTATTAAAAGATTATTTACGTATTATTTGAAAGGAATTATATGAATACTAAACTAACACTAAAACTCAACAAAAGAGCAATTGAGCGTGCTAAAAAATATGCTCATAAAAACAAACAGAGTCTTTCAATAATGGTTGAAAAGTATTTCAATCTAATATCTGATAAAGAAAGCATATCGGAAATTGAAATATCACCAAATGTTCGTGAGCTTTCCGGTATCATCAAATTACCTGAGAATATTAATTTGAAAGAAGTGTATAGGAATCATATTGAGGCGAAATATTCCAAATGATTAAACTCTTTATTGATTCTGACATAATATTAGATTTACTAGCTGAAAGAGAACCGCACTA
This sequence comes from Bacteroidota bacterium, assembly GCA_021831685.1. Classification (GTDB taxonomy): domain Bacteria; phylum Bacteroidota; class Ignavibacteria; order Ignavibacteriales; family Ignavibacteriaceae; genus FEN-1297. The sequence goes on from JAKBMG010000060.1 coordinate 2,482, forward strand.
TATTCATGCAGCTAGATTGTTTACACTGATTGATCAAAATGAAATTATTGCTTACACGTCCCCGCTTATTTTTGCAAATCTCCATTACCTTCTTAAGAAACAAACCACAAATTTATTGGCATTAAAGAGCTTAAGAAAACTCAAAACTTTTATAAATATTTTACCAATAGATGAGAGAGTAATAGAACAAGCACTTGATTCTGAATTCAACGACTTTGAGGACGCAATTCAATATTTCACAGCAGTCAATAATGGTATTACGTTAATTATCACCAGAAATAAAATAGATTATAAACGTAGCAAGATAGATGTTCTAACTGCTGAAGAATTTCTCAAAAGTTTGGAAAGTAAATTAAAGCAATAAACGCCATATAACCCGCCGCTCAACACCGACCGCCTCTTCGATGCGGTCGTAATGAGTTTTACAAGGTTGGTAGACAAAACAAGATTTTTGTTCAAGGTATTTTTGCTAAACAGGTTTTTAATAATTATTGGCGTAGTCGTTTTATTCAAGCCGTCTGTCTGGGGCGGCGGGTTAGCGGCAACGGCGTTATATGCAATATGAGAAATAGAAAAAGAGTATTTAAAAATATTTTAATTACCTTCTTAACGGTTGGTTTTTTATTTGTTGCTCTTTATCCAATTATCTTTAGTAACATCCCATATGATAAATATATAAAAGATTATTCTTCTCTAATCCTTGTATTTCTTACATATATTTATGTTTTATTGACATTTCTAATTCTAAACTCAAATAATAGATTAGCAAAAGAACAACTAAGACCATACGTGGTAGCATCATTTAATAAAGAAGAAAATTTTGTTTATTTCTCAGTTAAAAATTATGGTAAACGTCCAGCACTAAACACAAAAATTACAATAAGTGAAGGTTTTGAAGAATTACAATTCCAATCAATAAGAGGTAACTACCGTCATTTATTAGAACAAAAATTTCTAGCTCCCAACCAAGAAATTAAAAATCTTGTTTCAGACCCAGCCGCAATAATAAGACCTCAAAAAAAAGATGCTGACAAATGTTTAGACTTCAATGTTGAATTTTACGATACGGATGGAATAAAGTATGAGTTAGAATATCAAATAGATTTTAGTAATCAATATGCTGAACTAACAATTCAAGACGAAACAGTAATAAGTAATTTGAAAAATATTCGTGAAGAAATTAAAGAACAAAATAAATTATTAAAAGAATATCTTAGAAATAATTAAAATTGCATATAACGCTTTTCAAATACGACCGCCTCTTTGATGCGATCGTAGTGAGTTTTATAAGGGCGGTAAATAAAACAAGTTTTTTGTTCAAGGTGTTATTGCTAAACAAGTTTTAAATAATTTTTGGCGTAGGCGTTCTAATCAAGCCGTCTGTTGGGGCGGCGCCTTAGCCACAATACCGTTAGCTGTGTAAGTAATTAATAAAATATTTTTAAAATATCAGACGAATAAAAAAATATTGAGTGTTCTTATGTAAAATAAAAATGATATTTTTGTAAAAAATAATTAATGAAATCTTGAGATAAAATGAAATTATTACAAAAAGAATCAACTTATTATTACGAACTTTTATTCGGTCTACAATTTTATGTCCTGTTAAATTCAAATAAGGATAGTAAAGTAAAATCTTTACAAGAATACATTGATTTATCAAGAAAAGATAAAATTCTAGTTAGAGATGAGTTATGGAAAAATAACAAATGGATAGATGAATATGTTGAAAATAATCCGAATAAATTATTGGAATCTGAACTTGAAATAATAAAAAAATGGAGAAATCGAATAAAGGATAAATTTATCATTGAAAGGATGTTGAAGAAATATTCAATATTTATTTCAAGCAAATCTAAAGTATACGGAGTAATAGGAATAACTAATGAAATAGAGGAAGTAATTGATAGAAATCGAATACCAGTCTATGTTGAAACAGTATTGTTACCATTTAATGGTAAAATAATTTATGATGGATTGATGTCAAGCTATTCAATGTCCTTTGGAAAAGGAATGCGTGATTCTTTTAAAACCACTTATAACAATGCAAAAGAAAACAATCAAATAATAATTTCAATATAGAGCAATCATAGTTCCCAAAACACAGCTAACGCCTTTAACCTAAAAAATAAACATTACGACGATATGGCTCGAGCAATTTCTTTTTTTGATGTCCCAAGAGCTAGTAATGACCTTATGATGAGATCAAGAGAAACGGAAGGATCTCCGGTTTCAATTTTTGCTACACGAGATTGGCTGGACTTGAGAATTTTAGCAAGCTCAACTTGTGTTATGTTATGCTCAGTTCTTAATTTCCTTAAATTAGTACTAAGCTTAATTTTTAATTCGATGTATGAAGATTCTTCATCCGATAAGCCAAAGAAATCTTTAGCAGAACCAATTTCCCAACCACTTTTCTCCAGATTTTTTTGTTTTACTTTATTCATTGTCATATTCCTTTATTCTCTTTTCACAAATGTCTATAATCTTTTTTGGTGTTTGTTGAGTCTTCTTATTAAACACTTCAAGAATTATTATTGCATCATCATCGATTCTATAAATAATCCGCCATATACCTGTTTCATCGTTAATTCGGAGTTCGTGACAGTTGGAACCAATATTTGGCATTGGCCTCGAATGAGGCATATTCAATTTTTCTCCCATCTGAAGAAGTCGGAAAAGAAATCCAGCTTCAATCCTGGCAGCAGAAGAAAATGGTGGTGTCTTTATTTCACCATGCAGCCATATGAGAGGTTTATCGTTTATTTTCATGCAAGCAAATATATGTCATATTTGACATAATTTCAATTACATAGATCATTAGGCGAGCATATTTAATAAGTAAAAAGTCAATAAAGTAAAAAAAATATTCATCGTTCAATGCAGTCCCGGTTAAAGCAGGATAGAGTTCTTTGATTAACTGATCTATAAGTGTTTCTTACTTTAACAAACAATAATGTCGTTGATATCTAAAAGATAAAAGGCAAACCAGACCTTCCCGAATCAAGTTCAGGACAGGTATTTTGGGTCTTGTTAAGCGAATGCTTGCAAGCTGTTCAGTAAAAATGGAAAATTTCCAGATATTTTATAGGCATATCCCGCAAGACGGGGTAAACCTCGCAAGGCGGGGTAAACTCCCTAGTTACCCAAACCCGCCGGGCGGACGCGCATGTCCAGCCGGAGGATTATATTTGGAAGTTAAGAAGAAGCTGGGCGAGAGGTTGAGAATCAACTTTATCAGTTTTAACTTTGGTATAAGCAATGGTTTTTGATTATTGCAGATGATGGAAGGCATTCCGGGTCAGAGAGACGATGGTTTTTACTTGGCAGAACGGATATGAATAGGAAGTTGTTAGTTGTTTATACATTAAGAAAATATTTAATCCGTGTTATTTCAGCGAGAAACATGAGCAAAAAAGAAAAAGAGTTATATGATGAAAAAATTAAAAAAGATTCCGAAGCTTAAAACAGAAGATGAGGAAAGAAAATTCTGGTCTAAAGCTGATTCTACCGATTATGTTGATTGGACAAAAGCTAAGAGAGTAAATTTCCCAAAATTAAAACCGTCAACGAAAACAATATCGATAAGACTCCCTGAACATTTAATAGAGGGGCTTAAAGCTCTTGCAAACAAAAGAGATGTTCCTTATCAATCATTAATAAAAATTATATTAAATGAAAGAATAGATCTAGAACTTAGAAATAGAACTTGAAAACAAAGTCGGATATTCGGATTGATTAAAACTACAATAAGGGCTATATTATAGTCGTAATAAAATAGGAAACGAGATGAAGTTTAGTGAAGCGGTAAAACCAATAAGTTATTTAAAGACTCATGCTTCTGAAGTTGTAAGGGATGTTGTAGAAAATCAGAAAACATTAATTATTACACATAATGGCGAAGCAAAGGTCATTCTTCAAGATGTCAAGGTATACGAAAAGACACAAGAGAGCATTGCTCTGTTAAAAATTCTTGCACTAAGTGGGAGAGAAATAAAAAAAGGTAATTATAAAACTTTAGATAAATCGTTTAAAAATGTTCGAAAGCGTATAAATGATTTTAAACAGGGACAGCTTGAAGTTCAAAGTTAATATCGTTTCTTCTGCTGAAGAAGATTTATTTGAAATTTATCAATATGTTTATTTCAATGATTCAGAAGAAAAAGCTGAAAATTTGTACTCAAAATTGTATGAGAAATGTTTGTCGCTTCAAGAATACCCAAATCGCGGCCATGTCCCTCCTGAGTTAAGTCTACTTGGAATAGATGATTTTTTAGAACTAAGCTATAAACCATATCGTATTATTTATCAAATTATAGAAAAGGTAGTTTTTATTCATTGTATTTTAGATGGTCGTAGAGATATGCAAAAACTATTACAAGAAAGATTAATACGGGAATAAATAAACGCCTTATAATCTCTTTAATAAGTAAAAAATCAAGAGGAAAATATTTTGAGAATTGCAGTAATTTCAGATATCCATAGTAATGTATTTGCTTTAGAATCAGTTTTAGAAAATATTAAAAAGCAGAATATTGACTTAATATTAAATTTGGGTGATATTCTTTATGGTCCAATTGCACCAAAGGAAACTTATGAACTAATTTCATCTGAGAATATTATTTCAATTAGTGGAAATCAAGATAGACAAATTCATGAAGCCAAAAAGTCTGACATCGAATTAAATCCAACATTAAAATTTATTTTAGAGGACTTAGGCACAGAGCCATTAAATTGGTTAAAAACATTACCGTTTGAAAAAAGAATTTCATCAGAAATTTATTTATGTCATGGAACTCCCAAAAGTGATTTAGAGTATCTTCTTGAAAATGTTGAGTCCGGATATTCATTGTTAAAAAAAGATGGAGAAATTATAAGATCATTAAATGGGGAAACTTCAAGAATTGTTTTATGTGGACATACGCACATTTTTCGTTCAGTAATGTTAAGTACAAATCAAATAGTATTAAATCCGGGAAGTGTAGGTTTACCAGCATATAAGGATGATGAACCTATAGTTCATGCAATGGAAAATTATATTCCATATGCTTCCTATGCTATAATAGAAAAGCAAGGTGAAGATTGGGAGATAAGTAACAAAAAAATTCCCTATAAATTAGAGAAAGCGGTAGAAGAAGCAAAGAAAAAGGGAAGAGAGGATTGGGCATTTTACTTAAGAACTGGCAGAGTTTTATAGCGTTGTAAGTATTCATACCGAAGCTTGCTGAGGAATAATCCTATGTTGCGCTAACCACGAGGTTACTTTTCCCCAAAATCCTTATTTTTTATAGAGTTTTGTATTGTTGTGCAATGTGATTCATTTAAAATACTGATTTGGTTGGGATGATGATCCGCAATCATTAGTTGATTCGCGTGAAATTATTCCCCTTAGCTGTAGAGATTGTGGTAACAAATGGGTATCGGTGCTAATGCTTTTTTGTGAATCAACTGGAAGACAAAGTCAACTTTCCTTCCTGGGCGAAGGTAAAAGTGTTTAAGTTTATTTTCAATCTCGTACTTGAGTTGTGCTTTGTTAGCACTAGTTAATAAATTAAATTTTGAAAAAGTGTTTGGATTAAAAATCACATTTTAATACTTATAGATAACAATATAAATGAGGCTGCCTGGCGGCAGCCTCATTTATTCAATAAGATATTATTACATCCCAGGCCAGAGCCAGCCGAATATAGCCGCAGTTATAATTCCATATATCAGACCATCAATTGTTATCTTAAGTGTTAGACTCCATGGTCTGTTATACCACAGAAGACTAGATATTCTAATATTGAAATATTGTGCAAAATATAGTACGTTTAAGTGCACAATATAAAATTTGGAGAAGTTATGTATAAAATACAATTAGACCAGGATATTCAACCACTTTCCGAATTTCGTTCTAAAGTGGCTTTTTATTTCGACAAAGTAAAAAAAACTAAGAGACCTCTAATTATTACTCAAAATGGTAAAAGCTCCGCAGTATTATTAGATGTTTCGGCATATCAGTCCTTGGTTGATAAATTAGAAGTTTTAGAAGATATAAAGTCGGCAGAAGAACAAATAAATCAAGGAATGGAAATAACAAATCAAGAAGTAAAAAAGAGATTTGCTAAGAGATCTAAATTATGAAAATATTTTGGTCCCCATTAGCAGTTGAGAGATTGGAAAATATCTATGAACATATAGCAATAGATAACAACTCAGAAGCTCAAAAAATGGTTGATAAGATTTTTAAGAAAGTTGGGACCTTATCAAAAAATCCTGAAGGGGGAAGAAAAGTACCGGAAGCAAATAGAAAAGAAATTCGAGAAGTGTTTGAAGGTGAATACAGAATCATTTATCGTATGAATCTAAAAAAGTCTTTATTCTTACAATCAGAAATTTCAAGCAACTATTACCCGGAAAAGATATAGAGTAACTTGTCTAAAACTGATGCTAACAATTATATTGATTGGACAAAAGCAATTAAAACATGAATCTTATGCGCGAAAGAGATAACAAATGACGGGCTGGAGTACAGCAATCTGCGAAACAAACGGAATTCAGATACACTACACGAGAACCGGAGGAAGCAAGCCCCCTTTAATTTTGCTGCACGGATTAAGTGCTAATGGAGCCTGTTGGAGTGCTCAGGCACATGCTCTAGAGGGAGAATATAATGTAATTATGCCGGATGCTAGGGGTCATGGAAAGTCGAGTGTGCCTGACTATGGGTACCGGTACGAAGATCATGCAAATGATGTCGTCGGTCTAATTAAGGCTTTAGAGCTTAATGCTCCGATTCTTCTGGGACACTCAATGGGAGGTATGACTGCAGCCGTGGTAGCAAGTCATAATCCAAAGCTACTACGCGGCTTAATCTTAGCTGATCCAACGTTCATAAATCCAAAAGTTCAACGCGAAGTTCGTGATAGTGATGTAGCCGATCAGCATCGGCGAATTCTAAATAAATCATTTAATGAAGTGGTGGCAGAAGCTCGAATTAGACATCCTGATAGGTCATTGGATATCCTCGAGCAAAGTGCCCGGGCACGACTTCAAACAAGTATGAACGCTTTCGACGTCCTATCGCAACCGTACCCCGACTATATGGAATTAGTGAGTGCGATTGAAGTTCCAAGCTTACTTGTGATTGGTGATGCCGGCGTGGTCTCGCTATCTGTGGCAGCAGAACTGCAACATCTTAATCCGAGATTTCAAGTTAAACAAATATCGAAAGCCGGGCACGGGCTGCACTTTGACCAGCCCGAGAAATTTGCGGCTGTGGTTAAATCCTTCTTAAGTTCAATTAGTAAAGAGAATCGGTTATGAACGAGCCAATGCTTCAAATAGCCAAACCAGCTTTTACACCCGACCTCATTCCTAAATAACATAGGCAGGTTCAATGAGGCATTGTTTTAGTTTAGTGGTTTGGAATAAACCCCGGGTGAAAAACAACGTCGTTATATGGCAAAATATTGTACTTGAAGCTTCGATCATTTGTACGTATCTTCACACAAGAATTTATACGTAAATAATAGGCGCGGGAATGAATACGAAACTAACCTTAAAATTAAATAAACGATCAATTGAACGGGCTAAAAAGTATGCACAAAAGAATAAACAAAGTCTCTCTGTGATGGTTGAGAACTATTTCAATATGATTTCAGAAAAAGATTCCGTAAATGATTTAGAAATATCTGCAAATGTACTCGAATTATCCGGGATTATTAAATTATCAGAAAATTTCAATCTAAAACAGATGTACGGCAAACATCTTGAGGATAAATATTCTAGATGATTAAAGTATTTGTTGATTCTGATATTATTTTGGATCTTCTTGCACAAAGAGAACCATATTTCGAGTATGCTGCAAAATTATTTACTTTAATCGATCAAAAAAAAATCAAAGCTTACACATCACCGATAATTTTTGCCAATCTACATTATCTTATCAAAAAATTGACCTCTAATACAGCCGCCTTAAAAAGTTTGAGAAAGTTGAAAACCCTAATGAATATTTTACCAGTTGATGAAAGGATAATTGAACAAGCCTTAAATTCAGAATTTAATAACTTTGAAGATGCAATTCAATATTTTACAGCCATCAACAGCGGAATTAATCATTTATTAACGAGAAATAAAGTTGATTACAAGAAAAGTAAAATAGCAATTTCAACCTCAGAAGAATTTCTTAAAACATGGTATGCTAAGAAAAACAAGTGATTGCATACTCGGTATTGATGTATTGGGCTGCCATATAGCTGCAACAGCGTTAATCATTGCTTGGAATTTATCGTGAGAATTTGGTCAATTCATCCGAAGTATTTAGACGCAAAAGGAATTGTTGCGTTATGGCGGGAAACGTTATTGGCTCAAAACGTTTTATTAGGAAAAACAAAGGGTTACAAAAATCATCCGCAGTTGATTCGCTTTAAAAATTGTTCTGATCAAATCGGCGCAATTGGATTTTATTTAAAGTGCATAAATGATGAAGCTGTGATTCGCGGCTATGAATTTAATGCTGACAAAATAAAATACGTTAATAATGAAATGATAATAAAAGTTACAGACGGACAAATAAAATACGAATTCAAGCACTTAATGAACAAATTACAAATTAGAGACACAGAAAAATATAATTTAAATAAAACGGTAAAACGAATCGGTGCGCATCCGATGTTTGTTGTAGTCAAGGGCGATGTTGAAAGTTGGGAAAAACGCAATGACTAACAAATCGCTGAAACGAAAAAATGAAGATTGTGCTTTATGGAATTAAATTTGAGATTATTAAAGCGGAAGCCAAAATCTATTAAAAGCTGAACGCAATTTAGCCTAGTACCATTCTTAGGTCTTGAGGCTTAGCTGTTGTGCTAGGTAATCAAATGAATAGGCATCATAAAATATATTTTAATTATAAAAAAGAAGTAGAATACTAAAGCGTCTGTAAAGTTTTACAAGCCGATCGTTTTCAAAGCTGCAAGGTTATTATATGATTAAAGGGATGTTTAAATGAAAAAAATAATTTTAGTAATTTCATTTCTCTTATTGTTTGTTATTCAAAGTATTTCAGCTCAAAGTAAAATCAGTTTTTCTTTAGGCGGCGGTTATATTTCTTCAGCAATAGATAAAACAAAGTTGCCTTATTGGGAAAATGGATATTTAATTAGTGTTTCATCTGATTATAAAATCCTTGATAAAATTGCGCTATTTGTTTCTTCTTCATATCAAAAACATTTTTTTAATGAAAACCTGCTTACAATTACAGTTCCGCAAGTTGTTGGATATAGATACAGCGTAAACGGAGAAAATAGTTCTGTGATCGAACTATCTGCAGGAGGAAAATTTTATATTTCTACTTCAAGGATAAAACCATATTTAGGAATCGGAGTGGGGGCGTTATTTATCGAACAGGGGAAAGTAGAGATTACAAACTGGATGGAAGGAAGTTCCAATAAATCAACCGGTCTTTATGCAAATACGGGTAAAAATTATACTTTAGCTCAATTTAATTTTGGTTTAGGTATAGAAATACAACTTATTGATAATTTTCAATTAGTCCTTGATGGAAAGCTTATTAGCGGCTTTGGAGGTCCATCATATTTTCCATTAACGGCATCAATAAAGTATAGTTTATAAATTACGTATATTACACACGGCTTAATCTGGAAATAGATTTTCCGTGCGGAATTTGTGAAATTATAGAAGTAAGTTTGAAGAATCAAGTTGTTCTTTAGGTCAATGGGTCCAAGAAATATCTTTATAAATTATAATTATTATTTCTATTCGGCATTGGCGTTCTTGGCGGCGGACTAACGGTAACACCGTAAGGCAAAGTAATTGAAAGAGAGAAAAATGAAAAAATATTTATTCCTTTTAATCTTTTTCCCTTCATATCTTTATTCACAAGCAGACTCGCTTAGGGATTTATTAAATTTCTATCCTTTACAACCGGGGAATTACTGGGAATACAAAACAATCTCTCAACAATTGCCATATCCTACCGACTCATCAGCTTATTCGGTTGAAGTAAAAGGCGACACCTTACTTGATAATAACAAAACTTACAAAATATTGATGTTCAAAGGTATTTATCCAACTAATTACATTTATTATAATTATGAACGAATTGATTCATTAAGCGGATGCATTTATAGATATAAAAAAGATACATCTTTTACTAATAATGAATATAAAATAGATAGCTTATACGCCCAATCCGGCGATACCATCAATTCATCAAGAGAAGGGTTTACCGGGCAAGGTTATTTTCAAACAATTTGTAGCTCAATAGCGAGTACTACTATATTGGGAATAGCGACACAAGTAAAAACTTTTTACGACCTATCATACATCGGAGGAGAATATAGTTTAGCAAAAGGATTTGGATATTATTCGAGCACCTCATGTGAATTCAATTGTTGGTCAACCTATATGGTATATGCAAAGATTAGCGGAATAGAATATGGAAATAAAATAATTACAAGTGTAACAAAAAATAAAATAACATCCGGTAGTTATCAGCTATATCAAAACTATCCAAATCCATTTAATCCAACGACAGTAATTAGTTATTCAATACCTAAAGAAAATATTGTAACAATAAAGGTCTTTGACATACTTGGCAATGAAGTAGCAAGTTTGGTTAATGAAGAAAAGCCGGCGGGCAAGTATTCGGTTAATTTTAATGCGAGCAAACTTTCAAGCGGGATTTATTTTTACAGGATGCAGGCGGGAAGTTTTGTAGAGGCGAAGAAATTAATTTTGTTGAAGTAATGCATAGCCCGGCAAGCTTGCCTACCGGCGGCAGGCCGCAATGGAATATGTTTGATGGAATATGGAATTCAAATATGAATTATTTTAACACAAAAAACCTACCTAGCTGCAGGCAGGAAAAGATTTAACCGGCAATACTATAGACAACGTTTTCGTATTCGATATTTTAAGTATCTTAACGGTAGTCGATTCGTTTAGAGTTTTTTATTTAAGGCAGTTTTGCTATGAAAGAATTTTTAAATAATAAAAAGTGTTTAAAAAGTACAGTTCACTGCGGCGAATAGTTATAAGCTGCCCATTCTTTGTCATTCTGTTAGGCTTTGGAAAATGATTTAAGGATAGTAATGAAAGCTGTTATATGCACAAAATACGGACCTCCTGAGGTACTTCAGTTTAAGGAAGTGGAAAAACCTTTTCCTAAACATAATGAAGTGCTTATAAAAGTAATTGCTACGACAGTACACATAGGTGATACTAAGATTAGGCGTTTAGAGCCTGGTTTAGGTCCAGTAAAAGATTTCTTTTTCAAGCCCTTGATGCGAATCATTGTGGGTTTCAAGGGACCAAGGAAAAAAATACTTGGAATGGAACTGGCAGGAGAAATTGAAGCAGTCGGCAAAGATGTTATGCTGTTTAAAATAGGAGATCCTGTTTTTGCATCCACTGAATTTAGATTTGGCACATATGCCCAGTATTGCTGCATGCCTGAAGATGGGATTCTTGCAATAAAGCCAAGCAATATGACCTACGAGGAAGCCGCACCGGTTTCTAATGGTGGATTAACCGCATTGATTAATCTTAGAAAAGCAAATATTCAGAAGGGTCAAAAGGTATTAATTTATGGGGCTTCCGGCAGTGTTGGTACTTATGCAATACAGATTGCCAAGTACTTTGGGGCAGAAGTTACAGGAGTATGCAGTACTTCAAATTTGGAAATGGTAAAATCTCTGGGAGCCGATAAGGTTATCGATTACACCCAAGAAGATTTTACACAAAGCAGAGATACATACGATGTTATTTATGATGCCGTAGGCAAGGTTGCATATTCAAAACGTAAGAAATCACTGACGAAGTCAGGGGTCTATCTAAACGTTTTTGCTTTGTCAGGCAACATTAAGTTAAAGGTTGAAGACCTGATCTTTCTCAAAGAACTCTGCGAAGCAGGAAAGCTAAGATCGGTGATAGACAAACGCTATCCTATGGCACAAATAGTAGAAGCTCATAGGTATGTTGACAAAGGACATAAAAAAGGAAATGTAGTGATAACTATTGAGCATAAAGACAAGACCTAACGAGTTTTCCAAGCCGAACGCTTTCAACGCTACAGCATTTATGTGGTTATAAAATTTCATTGTCATAGTTGCTTAATTAAAATAATTTTTTGTCTCATTTTTATTGACAGGTTCCGTCACCCGCTGAGTGAGGCAAGCTGTTTCGGCTAACTTGTTCTATGTATTCCATAATTAGCTAAACGGTGCAGTATAATTTACATATAGGTGTTCATAAGAATATGAATGATATTGAAAAACTTGGATTCGATAAATGGTTTCAAGATAAAACTGAAACATCAAAATTAGATTACTGTCAAATAGTAAGGGTAATCAGTGTAAATAAAAATAGTTTTGTTGTTTCAAACGGTAATAAAGATATTTATGCGGAATTAACTGGGAAATTTTTATTTAGTTCGGATTCTTCTCAAGATTTTCCTACGGTGGGCGATTGGGTATACACTCAGTTATTTGATGATGATTCTTTAGCTATTATCCACGATATCTTTCCAAGAAAATCATTATTAAGAAGAAAAACTCCCGGTAAAAAAATCGAATATCAACTAATTGCAGCGAACATAGATACGGCAATAATTATGCAGTCACTTGATTCCAATTTTAATTTAAGAAGACTGGAACGTTACTTAGTGATGATAAACGAGAGTAATATTACGCCGGTTATATTCTTAAGCAAAAGTGACCTTATAAGCATAGATGAAATTGAAAGTAAGAAAAATGATATTTATAAAATCATACCGGATATAAAAATAGTAGTATTCAGTAACAACAATTTGTCCGATATAAAAAATATTAAAACGCACTTTACTCCTTCAGAAACTTTTTGTTTGCTTGGTTCATCAGGTGTAGGAAAAACTACATTATTAAATAACCTTATACACCAAGACCTATACAAAACTCAACCAATCAGGGAAAAAGACGGAAGAGGGAAACATACTACTACACGTCGTGGGCTTATAGTTTTAGAAAATGGGTCGATTGTAGTAGATAATCCCGGAATGCGCGAGCTTGGAATAATTTCAATCGAATCCGGTCTTGACGATACATTTAATGAGATAGCAGAACTAGCAGGTCAATGCCATTTTACTGATTGTACCCATACTATAGAAGAAGGTTGTGCCGTATTAAAAGCATTAGAAGAGGGAATAATTTCAAAAGAACGTTATCAGAATTATATAAAAATGTATAAGGAATCTTTGTATAACGAAATGTCCTATTATGAAAAGAGACAGAAGGATAAAAAGTTCGGCAAATTTATGCATACCTATATGAAAAATAAAAAAGATATGAAATAGTATCTAACCCGCGCCTCAATAGCGACCGCGTCTTTGATGAGGTCGAATCGAGTCGTATTAGGGTTTTGCTTTTCAGAATTAGTTTATTGAGCAAAGTTGATTTGATTATAAAATAAAAGTTGCGCTGACAAAACCGTCATTGTTGTTTTGGGCGGCACATTTGGCGCAACGTCGTTAGGGTGCTAAATTATTGATAAGGGAAATTTTATGCGATTATTAAAAATAATATTAACGTTTTTAATGCTAACACTGTTTTTTTCTTGCAAGCAAGCTCCAACTGAACCTGCTATGATTAAAAATCCATCAGATTATTTCCCCTTATCTATTAACAATAAATGGTATTTTACTTTTACGGAAACCATTAGTGTCAGTGGCCCAATGATTGTCGATGGTTCGGAAAGATGGGATAACAAGATGATTTATTCAGGGACTAGAACCTGGGAAATCATAAAGAGTACATCTTACCCAGATAGTGAAAACTATACACTTCAAGATTTATTCACTGGAATTGAAGTATGGTCATGGGGTGATACTAGCCATCAGAGCCATTATGACACAACTTTTTTCTCAAATGCATCTGGTACATTTACAATAATCTATACTAATAATGATACATTAGTTACAAGAAAGGAAAGTGGATTCGCTGATTTCCCATATTTTTCACTTGTACCATCAAAGAGACATAACGATCCAACGCTAGCATCTGATACAATTACAACGTCAATTCCAACATCTACAACGATGCCTGGTAATAACTTACAAAAAATAGCATTGGGAAAAGGTCTAGTATATTATACTTATATTGAAGGTCGAGTATGGTTTTGGAAACAATATTTAATGAAACTTGACTCATCAATAGTAAAATAATAGAGACACCCTAACCAGTGCCACAACGCCGTTAGGCATTCAAATTGGAGATAATATGATTAAAAGAATAGCAAAAAAATATTTCAGCTATAATTTTATTTTATTTATTCATAATGTTCGGGAAAGGATAAAATTATATTTATATCGCTTTATTGATATAATATTGTCGCCATTTACTTTATTATATGCATTTGTATTTCGTTATTTTCGAAAACAATCATTAAAAAATTTCCCGCTATCAAAAAATATCTTTCTTAAAATTGGCGTTATACCAGTATTGGACCATTATTATGAACCATTATTTAATCCTAAACACTTAAGATATTCACTTAGAAAAGAAAGATTTCTTCCCGGAATAAATTTCAATGATGATGAACAATTAGATATTTTGAATAAGTTTAACTATAAAGATGAATTGCTAAAGTTTCCTGTTGACAAGGTTAATAATGTTCGTGAATATTGTTACAATGTCGGTGCATTTTTATCTGGCGATGCAGAATATCTATATAATATGATAAGGGCGTTTAAGCCAAAAAATATTATTGAAATTGGTAGTGGTAATTCAACATTGATGGCAAGAAACGCAGTAAACAAAAATATATCGGAATCACCTGAGCAATCTTGTGAGCATATTTGCATCGAACCTTATGAACAACCTTGGCTTGAAGAAATTGGAATAAAAGTAATTCGCAAAAAAGTAGAAGATGTTGGTATTGAAAAGTTTAAACAGTTGAAAGAGAATGATATTCTATTTATTGATTCTTCTCATATTATTCGTCCCCAAGGTGATGTTTTGTTTGAATATTTAGAAATATTACCATCCTTAAATAAAGGAGTTATTGTTCATATACACGACATTTTTACTCCTAGAGATTATCTTGATGAATGGTTTGGGGAAAATTTTTGGAATGAACAATATTTATTAGAAGCATTCCTTTCAAATAATAAAGATTTTCGAATCATTGGTGCTACAAATTATCTTTCACATAAATACAAAGAAATATTTTCTTCCAAGTGTCCTATTTATAAGATTCAAGTTGGTAGAGAGCCTGGTTCTTTTTATATGGTGAGAAACTAATGCCTAACGCTAATCAAGCAGACACCGTTTTCAAACCGGCATTTTCGTAGTTCTTGGTTTTGGTGAAAAAAGTAATATTATTGTTCGGCTGTAGTGCAATAAATTAAATTGTAGCAAACAACGCTTGCAATAAATGATAAGCATTAATATTGCTATCCAAAATAGTGAGAGGTTTAAAGCAGTGAGAAAAGTGTGCCGCTTCAAATCATAATATTTTTCAGCTTAATTTATTATTATTGCAGAGAATAATCTTGATGAAAGAATAATATGCCAAAATTATCTCAAATAAAGTTTACTGTTGAATTAGATGATAAAAAAATGCCTGAGAAGATCGAATGGGAGGCTACCGATGCAGGTTTTGATGGAAAAAAGACTTGCAGTACACTAATGATCTCACTTTGGGATAAAGAGGAAAAGTCGACTCTTGCAATTGATTTGTGGACAAAAGAAATGTTGGTAGATGATATGAATGTCCACTTCTATCAAATGTTAAAAAAGATGGCTGAAACCTACCATAGAGCCACTCAAAATAATGAGGCTTCAAAGATGATTGAGGACTTTGCATTGCAGTTTGCAGGGAAATTAAATTTGATTAAGAAAATTGATAAAGAAGGAATTTTGTAGGGAAGAGGAGTTGGGGGTCTGGCAAGGTGACAGTTATTTAAATCTTTCCTTTAGCTTGGAAGCATATCGACGGCTCATTTGAAAAGGCTCGGAAATATTTTGCACAAAAACATGATATGAAGAGTTAAACCATTTTTCAACTTTATAGACGTATTCCAGATTAACAATTGTAGAACGATGAATTCTGACAAAATATTTGGATGGCAGTCTTTCTTCCCATTCCAACATCGGTTTGAGCACAAGCACTTTTTTCTGCCCCTCTAAATATAAATATGTATAATCTTTTTCCGCGGTGATGCATTGAATTGTACATATTTTAATAAAGCGTGAAATTCCGTCAACTGTAATAAATAATCTATCATCGTATTCCAATGCTTTCTTGTTTGAATGACCATCATCTAATTCTAAATCATCTTCTTCATCGTCAAAATCTTCTTCATCTTTTATCAAATGATTATTAAGAACTTTGCTTAGCTCAACTTTTCCATGATTATATCCAGCGTGAGCTTCTGTAATAGAAGATGACGCAATTGCACTTTCATTTGCACTGTTTTTTTCGATGGGTAATTCTTTATCCTGAATTTTTGAGATTAGACGTGAGACTGTAATTGCTAACCGGTCAAAGTCAATCGGTTTCTTTAAATAGTCAAGAGCGTTTACTTCAAAAGCGCGAAGGGCATAATCTTGAGAGGCGCTTATGAATATAACAGTAGATTCAGCGGAAATTTTTTTCATCAAATCAAAACCACTGCTGGTTCCGAGTTTTACATCAAGAAAGATACTGTCTGGTTTTAGTTCTTTTATAATGTCTAATGCTTTAGAAATATTTGCGGCTTCGCCGACAACATTTATCTGAGGAAATTTTTTTAGAAGAATATTCAAAAGCTTTCTTGAATAAACATCATCATCAACTACTACTGTGCTTACTTTATTTTGGTCAGGCATATTTTCTATCTAAAATAAATTCTTTCTTTTAACGTAATCAAAACTTATACCATTAATAAAAATTATGGGTTAATAAATGACTCACCTTACGCAGTCCACATGAAAAACTTAGTCACTAAGGCACCAAGACACAAAATATTGAGAAAATTTATGTTTTTACTAGCGAAAACTTTGTGACTTAGAGTCTTGGAGGCGAATCTTTCATTTTTGCGTAAGGTGAATAAATAATTAAAAAAATGAATACTATGCGTCTCAATAAAATATAAATTGAGAATAAATGCTTTTTTGTGTTAAAATGAAACAAAAAATCTACTTTCCTTCAAGCCATGGATCAAGAAAATCCTGGTGCTTAACCGGATTGAATTCGATGAAATCATAAGTAGCGCAATTATTAATGAAATATGGGTCATGGTTAAAAAAATCTTTAATTACATCGACTGAGACTGCCCTGGCTGCTACTACGCCTCCGCTTCTTGGGTTCTTAGGTCCTGAAAACAAAAGAATTTTATTATCATAGCCATCCTGTAAAAATTTTCGGTGTTGAGGTAAAATTGAATCAATTTTCTCAATAGGTACTGTATAATTAATCATTACTAAAAAGTGTTTCATGTATCAATTAGTCTCCTTTTCCCAAACTCCGGATCGATTGGAATAATTTTAGTTATAAAATATCCGGGAATCATTGTGATAAAAATCCAAACGAAAAAATGTTGGTACCCTAATACTTGTTGTAACCATCCGCTAAACATTCCGGGAATCATCATGCTTAGTGCCATTATGCCGGTGCAAATTGCATAATTAGCTGTTTTAAATTCACCTTCTGAAATATATATCATAGCGCGGCAAGCCGCAATTTTGAATTATGAATGTTGAATTTTGAATGAAACGCAATGAAATTTATCATAAGAATATCTTGACATAAAAAACAAAGATTTAAATGGCAATACTATAAAAAGCATATAGGCTGTGAAACCGAATCCATATCCAAACTGTTCGCCTGCAATACAAAAATTCATTATAGCATAATTAGTTGGCTGTGCATAGGACATATTATTAATTGTGAAAAATTCCAGTTCAAAATAAAAAAAAGTTAAAGTAGTTAAAATGATCTTGTACCATAAAAGATAACCGATTACAAATTAAGCGCTATATCAAACTTCTGGTTTGAAAATCTTATAAAAATATAATACCGATTTACACGGAAAAAATTCCAGAATTATCTTATATTACCCTCCTTTAAAAGGCATTAGTTTATGATTGGTAAAGATTTGCTAAAAAAGTATAATGATCCTAAAAATTTCTTTAACAGGGATTTAAGCTGGATTGAATTTAACCGCCGCGTTTTAGAAGAAGCGTTGAACCCGGATCTTCCTTTGCTTGAGAAAGTAAAATTTATTTCAATCTTTCATTCCAACCTTGATGAATTTTTTATGATAAGAGTCGCTGGTTTGAAAGAACAAATTGCAGCTAACGTTATAGAACCGTCTATTGATGGATTAACTCCGTTGGCGCAACTTCAAAAAATTGAAAAGACTCTTGAACCTATGCTTTACCAGGTTTCAAGACTTTGGTTAAATGAAGTTGTTCCGGAATTAAAAGAAAACAAAATTGTAGTTGCGAGATATTCTGAACTAACAGATAACGAAAAAGAAATTTTAAATGGGTACTTCAAAAAACAAATTTATCCAGTGCTTACACCACTTGCATTCGATCCCGGTAGACCTTTCCCATACATTTCTAACTTAAGT